>JANQKW010000097.1 GCA_028280905.1 Porticoccaceae bacterium | reverse complement strand
GGCGCGTGCAGCGGATTCAAGGCGATCAAGTCCACGCCCGCCGCCGCGCTAAGTTCGATAAGTTCACGCAAGTCGGAAAAATCGCCTATGCCCCAATTGCGCTCGGAGCGCAGCGTATACAGCTGGCAAATGACTCCCCACAGCCGCCGCCGCGAATCGCCGTCAAAACAGCGCGCCGGCGCGCGGATCAGCTGCGCTTGCTCGCGCCGCGCAGAATGCCATAACGCTACTTGATGGTAGCCTATCGGAAGTGTCGGCAGCGGCAGACGGCAGGCGGCATATCGCGCCCCTTCAATATAGTATTCGCCCACTTCCCGAAGTTCCGCCGGCACTAACTCACCCGTGGTTTGCTGCCCGGTTTCGCTGGTTACTCGCCAGTTGAGCGGCGTTTGGCTTTCATCCGAATGGACACAAATGTCCAGGTGTTCGGCATCCCCGTCGGTGACGATATAGAGAGGCTTTAACCAGGATTGCCAGGGGCGAGCGTCCAGCTCGTAAACTGCCCGTTGGACTGATTGCTCATCCTGCGGGTCGTAACCTGTCTCCTCCAAAAACCGCAGGCGGTCCCGATGGGGCACAATGATACGCTCACCGGAATAGTTAAAGTATTCCGCCGATACCCCCCTCAAGTAAAGTAGCCGCTCCAGGTTATTCAAGGTGCTATCCCGTGTTGCGCATACCGGCGGCAATACCCGATACGGTAATCATAATCGCCTGTTCCAGGGTTTCATCGCCCTGCTCCCGGTTGCGCGACAACAGCTCAGCTTGCAAAAAATTAAGCGGGTCCGTGTAGGTGTTGCGCAGGCGCACCGATTGCCTGGCCCAGGGCAGGTCCTCCATCAGGTAGCCCTCGTTGGATATCATCAGGATGGTTTCTATGTCCTCCTGCAACTGACCCCTCAATTGTTCGCCAATATGGGCGAGGGGCTCGGGAACCAGCAGGGCGTCATAGTAGGCGGACAATTTGGGGTCCGATTTGACAAACACCATCTCCAGCAACGACAGCCGTGTGGCGAAAAACGGCCACTCTCGGCACATGGCCTCCAGCAGCGGCCCCTTGCCGTCTTCAACCGCCTGGCGAATGGCTTCCCCGGCGCCCAGCCAAGCCGGCAACATCAGGCGATTCTGGCTCCAGGCGAAAATCCACGGAATGGCGCGAAGCGTCTCTATGCCCCCGCCCTTGCGGCGCCGGGCCGGCCGCGAGCCCAACGATAAATTCCCCAGCTCCCGCTCGGGCGTGGCGGCGCGAAAATACTCGACGAATTTGGACTCACCCCGCACCATGCTGCGGTAGGCCTCGCAGGAGGTGTCGGCCAATTGCTGCATGAGTTCCCGCCACTCTTGACCTGGCGCCGGCGGCTCTTCCAAGTTGGCCTTTAAAATCGCGCTGGTGTAGAGGGCCAGGCTCTTGATGGCGATGGCGCTCAACCCCAACTTGACCCGGATCATCTCCCCCTGAATGGTGACCCTGAGACCACCGCGCAGCGAACCGGGAGGCTGGGATAACAGCGCCGCGTGGGCGGGCGCGCCACCCCTGCCGATGGTGCCGCCGCGGCCGTGGAACAGCATCAATGCCACGTCGGCGTCCCGACACACTTTTAGCAGCTTTTCCTGGGCCTGGTACTGGGCCCAGCCGGCGGCCATCACCCCGGCATCTTTCGCGGAGTCCGAGTAACCGATCATGACCATCTGCTTGCCCTGAATCGCTTCCGCATACCAGGGCACGTCGAGCAAACTCTCTATGACGTCCGCTGCATTGTTAAGGTCCTGCAGCGTCTCGAACAGCGGGACGACCGGTAGTGGGTATTTGCAGCCTGCTTCCTTCAACAGCAGTTTCACCGCCAACACATCCGATGGCGCCCGCGCCATTGAAATAATATAGGAGGCGATGGCTTCCTCCGGCTGCCGCGCAATCTCGCGGCAGGTATCCAGCACCTCGCGGGTTTCAGGCGAAGGCTCCCAGCCCACCGGCACCAGCGGCCTTTTGCCCTTCAGCTCCGCTATCAGGAACGCTTGCCTGGCGGCTTCATCCCAATCGGCGTAATCGCCCACCTCGAGATGGCGGGTCAGTTCCGACAGCGCCAACACGTGCCGGTCGCTCTCCTGGCGAATGTCCAGCTTGACCAAGTAAATGCCGAAACACTTTAACCGCCGCAGTGTGTCCAGCAGCTTGCCGTCGGCAATCAGTCCCATGCCGCATTGATGCAGGGAGTTATAACAGGCATGCAGCGGCTGCCAAAGCTGGTCGACATGGGTGATTACCTCGCCGTGTTTCACCTCCTCTCCTCTCAGCTCGGCGCGCAGGGCTTCGAGGGTATCGCTCAATAACGCACGTAGCTGACGAAGTATCACCCGGTAGGGCTCCTTGCTCGCCGAGGTCAAGCTCGCAACTTCCGCGTTGCATTTTGACATGGACAATTCGTCGATAAGTCCAACCACATCCTGCAGATAGAGGTCGGCGGCTTTCCAGCGGTTGAGCAGTAGCACTTCCCGGGTCAGTTCCGCCGTGACATTGGGGTTGCCGTCCCTATCCCCGCCCATCCAGGACACAAACGACACAGGCTGGGCGTCGAGTCGCAAGCCGTTGCCGGAAAACCTGCTCAGCACTGTGTCGAGGCGCCGCAGAAAATCCGGCACCGCCTGCCACAGGGAGTTTTCCAACACCGCCAAACCCCACCTGGCCTCATCCACCGGGGTGGGCGGCTCGGGACGGAACTCGTTGGTGTGCCAGACGTGAGCCACCAGTTCCTGCAAGCGCCGTTCCGCCTGTTGGCGTTCTCTGTCGGTGAGGTTTTGCAATTCAAACTGACCCAGGCAGTGGTCTATCTCCACATACTTGTTAATCAGGCTGCGCCGGGTAATCTCGGTTGGGTGCGCGGTCAGCACCAGTTCGATGTTGAGATTGTCGATCGATTGGAAAATCGCCTCGCTCGAGACACCCGCGGTGGTCAAGTCCGCAAACAGGTCCTCCAGGGTTTTGGTGGCCGATGCCTCGGTATCCATTTCCCTGGAAATCAGGTGATGCTGTTCAGCGATATTCGCCAGATTTAAAAAATGGCTGAACGCCCGCACAACCGCCAGCAACTCCGCCTCCTGCAATCCGTGCAGCATATCCAGCAGAGTTTTGCTGTCTTCTCGATTACCCGATCTGCTGGATTTGGCCAGCCTGCGAATAGTCTCCACCTTTTCAAATACGGCTTCGCCTTCCGCACGGCTCACGGTTTCCCCCAGCATGCGGCCGAGCATGCTGACATTGCGGCGCAGGCTGGCGTATTGATCGTTTTCCATAATGGGCTCGCTAAAGCTTGGCAACCGTCTGGCGGGCCACTTCGGCAATGCCGGCCCAGTCCCGATCCGCTATCATCTGGCTCTCCGCCATCCAGGAACCGCCGACACAAATCACATGGACAACTTTACCGAGTTCTTGGCGTTGCCCA
>JANQKW010000070.1 GCA_028280905.1 Porticoccaceae bacterium | reverse complement strand
CATGGCCGCCGGGCCCACAGTGATGAGCGGCTACTGGAACCTGCCGGAAAAAACCGCCGAAACCATCGTGGATGGCAAGCTACACACCGGCGATATGGGCTATATGGATGCAGATGGCAATCTCTACCTGGTAGACAGGCAAAAAGACATGTACCGCAGCGGCGCCGAAAATGTCTACCCGGCGGAAATCGAAAAAGTATTAATGGATCACCCCAAGGTGTTCAACGCGGCCATTATTGGCATCGCCGATGAAAAATGGGGCGAGGTGGGCAAGGCGTTTATCGTGCCCCGCCCGGGCGAAACGGTAACGCCGGAGGAGTTGCTGGCCTTTCTGGAGGGGAAACTGGCGCGCTACAAATTTCCCAAGCACTTCGAGTACCTGGATGAACTGCCCATGACCGAGTCCGGCAAGGTGAAGAAGGTGGCCCTTAAAGACCGGGAAGGCGCGGCGGCGCGGCTTGGTTAGATCTCAGCTTAATCGGCGCCTTTGGTATCAATTTCAATATAGTTACGACTTAATTAATAGGTCTGAGTGTCAAATCGAGGCAGTTGCATGAAGAAAATTGTTGCTATTTTGTTGTTACTTACCGCCGCAGCGGGCCATGCCGAATCAAACAAGGCCGCAGCATTACCCGAGGTAAAGATTCAAAAAATAACCGATTCGATTTATGTGCTGATAGCGCGGCGCGGCGGCAATATCGCTTTGAGTGTGGGCAAAGACGGCGCTTTCTTGGTGGACGATCATATAAAACCCATGTCGGAAAAGTTGCAACAGGCCATTTCGAGTATCACTGACAAGCCGGTTACATTTGTTGCCAATACGCATTGGCACTACGACCACAGCCAGGGCAATGAACACTTCGCCGGCCAGGGCGCGGTGGTTTTTTCCCACGAAAAAAGCCGTCGCCGCATGCTGGAGCCGCAGCTGATTGAGCTGTCGGGAACGCACCAGCAACCCTATGCTTATGAAGGGCTGCCGAAGGTTACCTTCGATCATTCAATGCGGCTCCACATTAACGACGACACGGTGGATATTATCTATTTTGGACCGGCCCATACCGACGGCGACGCGGTGGTTTATTTCCGCAACGCCAACGTGATGCACACAGGTGATATCCTGGTGCGTTACGGCCTGCCGTTTATCGATACGCTCAATGGCGGGTCGGTTAACGGCAGCATTGCCGCGCTTGGCGAGATTACCAAGCTCACCGATAACGAGACGATCTTTATTCCCGGTCACGGGCCGGTTTCCAACAAGTCTGACCTGGTTGAATTCAGGCAGATGTTAATCGCAATCCGCGATAGCGTTCAGCGGCTAATCTATCAGGGAAAATCCCTTGAGGAAATCATCCAAGAAAACCCCGCGGAGGGCTATTTGGCGATGCTGGTTTCGCCGCGGGATTTTTTGACCGATGTTTACAATGAACTCGCGGAAACGCACTAGCTATATATGCCGGCCGACCTATTTAGCTAACCAACTGATTATCATCTGCTCGGTGCTCTTAGTTTAGTGCCACTATCCCGCGGCCATCTGGGAACAGTGTTTGAGACTCGCTGTGAATACATCCTTGTAAGCTCCGCACCGGCATCCATGCCGGTGAGGGTCTCAAACACTGTTCCCAGACGTCCGCTTGCTGCGGCGCTACTTGTGACGTTCTGAGCGGGTGTCTAGGAACGCCTTTTGAGACCCTCGTCGACAG
>JANQKW010000005.1 GCA_028280905.1 Porticoccaceae bacterium | reverse complement strand
ACCTGACTGTCGGCACCGAGGGTAAGGCCACCGCCGAGGCGTTGCTGTTTGAGCAATTTGCGCTACAGGTGCAGTCGCAACCTGTCGCCGGTTTTCAGCGATTGCGGCTTGCCGATATTAAGTGGACGGCGCTTGCCGGCGAAGGTGCCGCTGCATTAGCTATTGAGTCGGTGGCGTTATCGGGGCTGCAGGCCGAGGCCGTGCTGGATGAACAGGGCGCGCCCGCGGCGGTGGCGCCCTTTGTTTCAGCCGCCGGCGATGCGCCGAAGCCGGTTGAGGAGGCAACCGATGACGCCATGCCGCTCCAGTGGCGGTTGGGTGGCCTGCAGATAGCGGGCGAGAACCGGGTCGCTTTTACTGATAACAGCGTATCGCCGGCGGTGAAATTGACACTGGCGATTAGCAGTTTGACGCTGGGTGAGATTGACAGCGCAAGCGCGCAAACCGAGACGCCCTTCGCGATTGACGCACTGGTGGGCGACCACGGCAAGTTGACGCTGCGGGGCGAGGCGGCGCCTTTGCTTGCGGCTCCAGCGGTTTCCGCGAAAACCTCAGTGGAAGGTTTGGATATCACCGGCTTCTCTAGCTATGTAGCCGATGCAGTGGGTTACCGGCCCAGGACCGGGCAACTTTACCTGGACAGCGATTTGAAACTGAGCGACAAGCAGATTAGCAGTGACAACCGCCTGCGTATAAACAAGTTAACGGTGGAGCAGGCTGACCAGGAAAAAGCCGATGAGATGGCCGGGCTGATCAACCTGCCGCTGGATACGGCGCTGGACCTGATTCGGGACAAGAATGACGATGTCTCGCTAGATATCCCGATTGCTGGGAATATCGACAATCCCGATTTTGCAATAGGTTCGGTTGTCAACAAAGCGCTGGGCAAGGCGCTGCAAGGGGCGTCCCTTGCTTACTTGAAATATGCGATTCAGCCCTGGGGAGCGGTTTGGATGGTGGGCGAAAAACTTACCGAACAGGCGCAACGGGTGTCCTTTGACCCGGTTGTTTTTCAACCCGGGAGCAGCGAACTGGACGCACAAGCCGTCGACTACCTGGCGTCGCTGGCGGGCCTGCTAAATGATAAGCCTTTCCTGCGTCTGACGTTGTGTCCGGTCACCAATGCGGCGGACAGTGAAGAATTGGCTGGCGAGGCGGGGCGCGAGGCCGGCGAAAACCAGTTGGCGGCACTCGGGACTGAACGCGGTCAACGGGTAAAAACGCAATTGGTAGAAAGGTTTCAGCTGGCGCCGGAACGGCTGTTTAACTGTCCGTCGAACCACCGGCCGGAGCAAAAAAAATCTGTGGTGTTGGTGAGCATGTAACCTATACTCAGTTATGGCCTGTTCACACTAGGGCCTGTTCCATTAGTGTTAACAGGCCCTAATCAAAGACAAGTAAGGACAATGCTATGAAGGTTGCAACAATATTGGCAATGCTAACCCTGTCGCTCTCCGCGCTGGCCCAGCCGCCGGAGCTCTCGGAGGAACAAATGCAGCGCATGATGCAAAGCGCCAACGAAATGCAGGCCTGTTTTGCCCAGGTTGATCAGTCCGCGCTGGAAGAGCTTGGAAAAAAGGCCGAGCAGTTGGAGACGCAAATTAATAGCCTATGCGCCAGCGGCAAACGCTCTGAAGCGGAACGCGTGGCGCTCAAGTTCGGTATGGAAATGGCCAATTCGGAGGAGATGAAAGCACTGCGCAAGTGCGGTGAGATGGTTCGCCAGATGATGCCGCCGATGTTGTTTAAGACTGATCCGGAGTATCGGGAAGACCGGCATATCTGCGACAACGGGTAAGCGGCCTTGCGCAGCTGCGCCTGAAGCGGTAACCCGGTTATCCTGGCGCCCGCGCTCGGGGATTAGTACAATCCCGCTTCCTGTAGTAACCAGGGCGGCGCAGTATGCAGGTTGAGAATAATAAAGTTGTGACGTTATTATCACTGGCGCTTGAACAGCGCATACCTATCAAACATCTGTTAAACAAGGGTAAGCCCCGAGTCGGGCAGATCGCCCATGTGCAGACGGAGCACGGCCAACGGCAGGTGGCGGATATCCGGGATGCCACGGCAGAAGAACTCTCCCATGGTGATGCCCATGGCGTCGGCGGCCATCAGCACTGACGGCAACGCGGCCTGTGTATAATAGGCAGCGCGATAATACGGGAACTGCGCATGGCAAATTTTAATCGCATCGGCTTGCAGGTTCAGTTGAGACACCCCGAGGTCAAGGACACCCTCGACAGGTTGATTACATTTTTTGATAAGCGTGGCTGTTCGATATTGATTGACCGGCGGGATGCCGAGATGGTCAGCGTACCCGGCATCCAGTTTGCCGATCCGCAAGAGATGGCCGGCAATGCCGACCTGGTGATCGTGGTGGGTGGCGACGGCACCATGCTGGGCGCTGCCAGGGACCTCGCGGATTACGGGGTGCCGGTGCTTGGCGTCAACCGCGGCCGGTTGGGGTTTCTTACCGATATTCTTCCCGATGAGCTCGAGCAGCGGGTCGGCAGGGTGTTGGACGGCGCGTATGTCATTACTGACCGCTTCTTGCTGGATATGTCGGTGTACCGCAGAGACGAGCAAGTGGGCGCGGGCACCGCGTTGAATGATGTGGTGCTGCACCCCGGCAGGTCTGTGCGCATGATGGAGTTCGAACTCTACATAGACCGCCAGTTTGTCTACAGTCAGCGTTCCGACGGCCTGATAATCTCCACGCCAACCGGATCGACTGCCTATGCGCTGTCTGCGGGTGGCCCCATTATGCACCCGGCTCTCAATGCCATGTCGCTGGTGCCGATGAACGCCCACACCCTGACCAGCCGCCCGCTAGTGGTATCGGGTGAAGCAAAAATAGAAATTTTAGTTAGCAGTCGCAACGAAATTCTGCCGGCGGTTACCTGCGACGGACAGAATGACACCAGCACCAGGCCGGGCGATGTGATATCCATCGCCAAACATAAACAGTCCATCAAGTTGTTGCATCCGGACGACCACAACTTTTACGAGGTTTGCCGCTCTAAACTGGGTTGGGGCAGCCGCCTGGGAATTAAATAGTGGTGGATGATTACTCGGGTTGGACGCTGGTCGCGAGAATTTCCTATGCGAGGAATGCCGGCGAAGAGACGAACCGGAGCAACCTGTCGAATATTAGCAAAGCGCTTACCGAGAAGGGAATACAGCATCGCCTCGAGCCGCGACCGGACGGCGTGGCCCTGTGGATAGAGCAAAAAAAGCAGGTTGCTGAGGCCATTCAGCTGCTGGAACAACTGAAAGTCAGCTCGCAGAATCAACTCGGGGTGGACATCAACAGGTTGGGTGATCGGGTGGTAAAGTTTTCACTGGAATACCCCGCAGTCGCCGTCAGCATAGCGCTCAGTATGCTGGGCGCGCTATTGGTCTCTTTTCGCTTTGATCTGGTGAACCATTTTACTTTTCAGGATTTTGTGGTGGTCGGCGATAAGATAGGTTTTTACCCGGTCAGTGACGCGTTTCAAAAGGGGCAGTACTGGCGGCTAATGACCCCCGCTTTCCTGCATTTCGGTATTTTTCATTTGGCCTTTAACAGCTTGTGGATATGGGAGTTGGGCCGCCGCATAGAGACGTTGTGCGGCAGCCGCTACCTGCTGATATTTATCCTGTTCAGCGGGGTAGCGGCTAACCTGACGCAGTATTATTGGAGCGGCCCTTCGCTGTTTGGCGGCATGTCGGGTGTTGTCTACGGCCTGCTGGGTTATATCTGGGTGCGCCATCGCCTGTCGCCGCACTCGCTGTTGGCGGTGCCGCCCGGGTTGATTGTGTTTATGCTGGTGTGGCTGGTGATCGGCATGACCGGCGTTCTGAACCTGTTTATCAGCGGCAATATTGCCAACGCGGCGCATGTGGGCGGGCTGATCGCCGGTATTGCCGCAGGCTGGTGGGCGGGGCGTGTGCGATGAAACAGACGGTCGGCGGCGGCCCCAAAAAAGTGCTCTATACGTTGCAAACCGTCAAGCGTATCGGCTTAAAGGATTCCGCCAAGGCGCTTGCATCTAAAAACACCTGCAAGGCCTGCGGTTTGGGTATGGGCGGCCAAAGCGGCGGTATGACCAACGAGTTGGGGGAATTCCCCTCGGTGTGCAACAAGAGCGTGCAGGCGCAATCCACCGATATTCAGCCGCCGATCCCCGACGAACTGTTTGCCCATAGTCTGGATGAGTTCAACGAATTAAGCGACCGCGAACTGGAGCATTTGGGGCGGCTGGGCAGCCCGGTTTTCAAAGCCGTCGAAAGCCATCACTACAAGGCGGTGAGTTGGGACTGGGCGCTGGAATACGCCGCGCAAAAGTTCGCCAACGCGACGCCGGAGCGAAGTTTCTTTTATTCATCGGGGCGTTCATCAAACGAAGCGGGTTTTTTGCTGCAATTGTTGGCGCGTCTTTACGGCACCAACAACGTCCACAACTGTTCATTCTATTGCCACCAGGCGACCAGCGTGGCGCTGGCAAATTCGATTGGAACCGGCACCGCTACCGTGGAGTTGGAGGATTTATCCGGTTGCGACCTGATTTTCGTGATCGGGGCAAACCCCGCCTCCAACCACCCGCGATTTATTCACCAGTTAAAAAACTGCCGCGAACGCGGCGGGCAGGTGATTGTTATCAATCCGGCCAGGGAGGCCGGGCTGGTGAAATTTGCGGTTCCCAAAAGCGCCAAGTCCATGATCGTCGGCGGCACCGCGATTGCCTCTGACTATCTGCAGCCAAGCATCGGCAGCGACGTTCTTTTATTAAAAGGCATCGCCAAGGCGCTGTTGGAAGCCGATGCGCAGGACTCTGAATTTATTGTTCGGCACACCCTCGAATTCGAGGCTTTTCAGCGTGACATTGCAACACTCTGCTGGTCGGACATAGTGGAGCAAACCCGTGTCAGTGAAACCGCCATACGCCGAGTTGCCGGAATCTACGCCCGCTCGGAACGTGCGGTGTTCGCCTGGGGGATGGGTGTCACCCACCATCTGCACGGTGTTGAAAACGTGGAATATATCGCCAACCTGGCGCTGCTGCGCGGAATGGTGGGAAAACGCTACGCCGGCTTGCTGCCCCTGCGGGGCCATAGCAATGTGCAGGGCATAGGCACCATAGGGGTAAAGCCGGTGTTGGGTGAGGATGTCTTGGTGCGCATGGAGGAAGAGCTGGGTATTGAACTGCCGAAAACCGCTGGGCTGGACACACTCAGTTGTCTGCAACAGGCCGCCGACGGGAATATCGACTGTGCGTTGATGATGGGGGGCAATCTGTTTAGCGCCAGCCCGGGCCGTCATTGGGTTGCCGGGGCCATGGACCGCATTGGCTTTAAGCTGCATCTAACCACCACGCTGAACCGGGGGCATTTATCGGGACTCGACAACAGTGAAGCTTTGATACTGCCGGTTGCGGCCCGGGACGAGGAGTGGCAGCCCACTACCCAGGAATCCATGTTCAACTTCATCCGGCTGAGTGATGGTGGAATTCAACGGCTGGATAACGTAAAACCGGAAGTTTATATACTCGCGGAGCTGGGCAAGCGAATAGTTAAAAACAGCCCGGTTGACTTCGACGCATTTAAACGGCACCGGCATATTCGCCAGGCCATTGCCAAGATCGTACCCAGCCTGGAACAGCTCGCCGATATCGACGTTGCCAGGCGCGAGTTTCACGTTCGCGGGCGACTGTTACACCGGCCTGAATTCCACACGGAAAGCGGCAAAGCCAGTTTTGTGGCGCGCCGGTCGCTCCCGTCTCAGCAACACAAGGACTACCCGTTTATGTTGGCGACAGTGCGCAGCGAAGGCCAGTTCAACACCATCATCTACGAGGAACGAGACAGTTATCGCGATACCGCAACCCGCTGGTGCGTTATGATGAACGCAGAGGACATGTTGCGGTGTGGCATTGAGGATGGGGACCGTATCGACTTGCGTTCCGCCTCTGGATTCATGGCATCGGTGCTCGTCTGCCGCTTTGATCTGCCGCCCGGCAATATGCTGGCGTACTTTCCTGAAGCCAATGTGCTGACCGATCAGACCGCCGACCCACGCAGCAAAACGCCCAACTTCAAGTCTATTCCGGTGGCGATTGACGCCGGGTAATTACCGCCGCGCCGATGTTATAATCGCCCGGATGTCTCTTTACAGCAGTAGGGTGAAAACTGGCCTATGGATTTTCAGCAACTCATCGATTCGATTGATCCGGATACCTACGAAAAATTGAAGCGCGCCGTTGAAATAGGCAAATGGGCCAATGGCACGCCCTTGACCCCCAAGCAGCGCGAGCACTGCTTGCAGGCGGTGATTGCCTATGATCAAAAGCACAGGCCGGCGCAGCAGCGGGTGGGCTATGTCCATACCAAGCAACACGATCACTGCGGCGGCGAGGGCGCAGTGGCCGAGCCAGATACTATCAAATGGCGGAAGTGACCGATTCCCCATCAGGGCACCTGGCGAAGATGCCCGTTGAGCTGGCCGAGGGCACGGTTACCTATAAGCTGCCGCTGGATGAATTGAGACTCGACCTTAATCCGCTGCTCGGCCGCAAGCTGCGGCTGAGCTTTACCGGCGCCATCCATTGCTGTCACTGTGGCCGGCGCACCAATAAGAGCTTTAATCAGGGTTATTGTTATCCGTGTTTTACCCGGTTGGCGCAGTGCGACAGCTGCATTGTCAGTCCCGAGAAGTGCCACTTTCACGAGGGTACCTGCCGCGAGCCCGAGTGGGGCGAGCAGTTTTGCATGACCGACCATGTGGTGTACCTGGCGAATTCCTCCGGTGTCAAAGTGGGCATCACCCGGGTTTCCCAACTGCCGACCCGCTGGATAGATCAGGGGGCAGTGCAGGCGCTGCCGATTGCGCGGGTAAAAAGCCGCTATCACTCTGGCCTGGTCGAGGACTTGTTGCGCCGACATGTGGCGGACAAGACCAATTGGCGGGCGATGCTGAAGGGTGGCATCACGCCTGTTGATCTAAAAGCGGTTCGGGGTCAGTTATTTGAAATGTGCGGCGATGAACTCGACGCCCTCGACGAGCGTTGCGGCATAGGTGCCATTCAGCAACTCGATGACCAGCCGGTTACTGGGATCAACTATCCGGTGTTGGAACACCCCACCAAGGTGACCAGTTTCAATTTTGACAAAAACCCGGTTGTGGAAGGCAGCCTGATGGGCATTAAGGGCCAGTACCTGATGCTGGACACCGGGGTTATCAATATCCGCAAATTTACGTCCTACCATGTCGAGCTGTCGGCTTGACAGCCTTTGAAGAGAGTAAAAACATGTCACACCGCGATGCACAACCGTCTTTGGTCTACCTGAAAGATTACCGGCCGCCGCATTTTACGATTGATAAAACCGATTTAAAGGTCGATATATTTGAAGGTAAAACCCGGGTCACGGCAACCCTGCAAATGCGCAGGAATCCCGCGACGGATTATTCGGGTAACGAACTGGTTTTACACGGCCAGCAGCTCAAATTGCTGGAGCTGGAAATTGACGGTGCGCGAGTTCCCGAGGCTCACTACAAGTACGACGGTGAAACCCTGGTTGTCCAACCCGTAACCGACAGTTTTCAGCTGACCTCGCGGGTGGAAATCGTGCCGGAGGAAAATACCGCGTTGGAAGGTCTATACCGCTCGCGCACCATGTATTGCACCCAGTGTGAAGCGGAGGGTTTCCGCCGCATCACTTTTTACCTGGACCGGCCGGATGTGCTGGCGGAATTTACCACCACGATTAGCGCCGACCGCGGCAGCTGCCCGGTATTGCTGGCTAACGGCAACCGCACCGGAAGCGGCGAACTGGAAGACGGCCGCCACTGGGCCACTTGGCACGATCCGTTTCCCAAGCCCTGCTACCTGTTTGCCCTGGTGGCCGGTGACCTGGAACGCATTGACGAAAGTTTCACCACCGCCAGCGGAAGACAGGTGGCGCTGCACCTGTTCGTGGAGGAAAAGGACCTGGACAAGTGCGACCACGCGATCGCATCACTGAAAAATGCCATGTCCTGGGATGAGCGGGTCTACGGTAGGGAGTACGACCTGGACGTATTTATGATCGTGGCGGTGGATGACTTCAATATGGGCGCCATGGAGAACAAAGGGCTGAACATTTTCAATACCTCATGCGTACTGGCGCACCCGGATATCACCACGGATATGGGATTTCAGCGGGTGGAAGGCGTGGTTGCCCACGAGTATTTCCACAACTGGTCCGGCAACCGTGTAACTTGCCGCGACTGGTTTCAGCTAAGCCTGAAAGAGGGGTTCACGGTGTTTCGCGACGCCGAGTTTTCAGCGGATATGGGGTCGCGGACCGTCAAGCGGGTGGACGATGTTGCCCTGCTGCGCACTCTGCAATTCGCCGAGGACGGCGGGCCCACCGCCCACCCGGTGCAGCCGGCGTCCTATATGGAAATTTCCAACTTTTATACGCTAACCATATACGAGAAAGGCGCGGAAGTAGTGAGGATGATCAGGGCCCTGCTGGGCGAAGCGACTTTCCGCTCAGGCAGCGACCTGTACTTCGAACGCCAAGATGGCCAGGCCGCCACCATCGAGGATTTTGTGGCGGCCATGGCGGACGTCAGCGGCAGGGATTTTACCCAGTTTATGAACTGGTACCGCCAGGCCGGGACGCCCAGGCTGGCGGCGAGCGGGGACTACGACGCCGAGAGCGGGCGCTACACCCTGAGCTTTGAACAGAGCTGCCCGCCGACTCCCGAAGCTGAGCACAAACAGCCGTTCCAAATTCCGGTGCGCCTGGGGTTGGTCGGGAAACAGGGGGATTTGGCGCTGACGGCGAGTGGCGAAACAGAGCTCGTTGCCGAGATCAACCAGGCTGAACAGCAACTGGTGTTCGACAATATTTCAGAGCCGCCGGTACCGTCACTGCTGCGCGGGTTTTCCGCGCCGGTCAAGCTTTCATACCCCTACACAGCGGACGAGTTGACCTTTTTGATCAGTCATGACAGCGATGGGTTCAACCGCTGGAATGCGGCGCAACAATTGTCGCTGCTATTGCTAAAGGAATTGGTCGCGGCCCTTATGGATAACCGGCCGTTGAGGGCTGACGGCAGGTTGTCCGAGGCTTTCGGCCGGGTGCTGCAGACCCCGCCGGAAGACCGGGCCATGATGGCGTTGCTGTTGACCTTGCCCTCCGAGGCTTATATGTCGGAGGATGCGGAGGTCATCCAGGTCGAAGCCATTCATCTCGCCAGGCAGTTTTTGCGTCGACAGCTGGCAGTGGATTTACGGCCCCAGTGGTTGGATTGTTACCGGCACAACCGGGTCGCTGATAAGTACCGGCCGATATCCAGCCAGATAGGCTCCCGCGCGATGGCGAACCTGGCGCTGGCCTACCTGCTGCAAACCGGCTCGGAGGAATACTACCGTTTGGCGGCTGACCATTATCGCGCTGCCGACAATATTACCGATCGCATGGCGGCTATCGGCGGCCTGATCAATTGCGATAACCCCCAGGCCCAGGCCACTGTTAACGGTTTACTGGATGATTTTTACAGCCGTTGGCAGGGCGAGTCCCTGGCGGTAAATCAGTGGTTTCAAGTACAGGCCACAAGTTGTGTTCCAGGCGGTTTGGAGCGGGTGAGGGGCTTGATGGGCCACGCCGCTTTCGATATTAGTAATCCCAACAAAATACGCGCGGTTATCGGCGCTTTCACCAGTGCCAACCCGATTAACTTTCACCGCGAAGACGGATCGGGATATGAGTTCCTGGCGGAGCAGGTGCAGCAGCTAGACAGCCGCAATCCGCAAATCGCTTCGCGCCTGCTGACGCCGCTGACCAAGTGGCGGAAGTATCCGGAACCTAGGTCCGGTCAGATGCGCGTGGTTCTGGAGCAACTGATCGCCCGGCCATCGCTGTCGAAGGATGTCTTCGAGATAGTCAGCAAGTCCCTCAAGTGACCATTGGCCCGCAGGCTGATGGTCATCCCTGCGAAGGCAGGGATCCAGAAA
>JANQKW010000411.1 GCA_028280905.1 Porticoccaceae bacterium | reverse complement strand
GTCGACAGGGAAGTCGACACGGAGCTCCCATGGATGGGTTCACAGCGAGTCTCAAAACCTGTTCCCAGATGGCCGCGGAATGCTGGCACCAAACCAAGACCAGCAACGCCTGCTATTGGCGCATTGTCGTCTATACCGTGCTAGAGGGGCTTAACCACCACCATAATAACCGCGCCAATAAGAATCAGCACCGGCGCCTCGTTGAACCAGCGGTAGAATACGTGGGAACGGGTGTTGCGGTCTGCCTGGAATTGCTTGAGAAAGTAGAAACAGCAAAAATGATAGGCGATCAGCAGCGCCACCAGCAGCATTTTTAAATGGAACCAGCCGGCGCTCAAAAAGTAGTCGGGGCTGGTAACCAACATACCGACGCCCAGTACCACGCTGACAATCATGGACGGCGTGCCGATTCCGCGGTAGAGCTTTCTCTCCATTATCTTAAAGCGCTCGCGGCCCGCCTGGTCTTCCGTCATCGCGTGATAGACGAACAACCTGGGCAAATAGAAGAGTGCCGCGAACCAGCATACCACGGCGATCACGTGAAAGGCTTTTATCCACAAATAGCCGTCCACCAAAATGTGTTTTAACAGGCCTGCCATCAGCGCTCTCCAACTGCCCGGGTGTTTATTGATAGTAGTTGTCGATATCCATTCTGGTCACCACGCCGGCGACTTCCCGACCCGGCAGCGGGTTGGCGCGCCTGATATAAACGGCGTTGCCATTTTCCTGACGCATCAACAGCATGGCTTCCTGCAAGGTGGCGCGCTCGTGGACGGGAAACAGCCGCCAGCGCTCTTCCGCGGGGATTTCCGTCAAATCAATCGGGTGGTCCTGCTCCCACAGCGATTTGTCCTGGTTCTCCAGGTAGCGCGCCAGGTCCGCGGGCCGCAGAATATACTTGTCGGCGCCCACATCTTCAATCACGATCCAGTCGGGCTTTTGCTCCAGGGATTCCTTCGCCATGGCCCAGGTAATCTCACGCCCATGGTGCGCCAGCTGGCTGACCATCAGGCTGGTCACGCCGGCTCGGCTAAGCGTCTGAAAAACCGGCGAGGAGTAACGGTTGATATCCAGCCCGATGTAAAAGATGCCGGGCAGCCCTGTGGTCAGCCGCGCGGTGATATTGGCGATGATAATCACCAGCATACTGGGCAGCAGGATATTCGGGTTGTAGGTGAGTTCCAGTACCGCGATAAGCGCCGCCAGCGGTGCGTTCAGCACTGCGGCCATCATTGCGCCCATGCCGAGGAATGCGTAAAAGCCCGGCGATGCCGCGTTTTCCGGGTTGAACTGGCTGCCGACAATGCCCAATGCGGAGCCCATGCAGGCGCCTATCACAAACGTCGGGCCGATAATACCGCCAGGCATATCCAGTGCGGCGGCGATTGTGGACGCAATCAACTTGGCCGCTACGATACCGAGTAACAGTCCCATTCCCAATTGGCCCAACAGCGCCTGCTCTACCGTGTCGTAACCAATGCCCTGGATTTGCGGGAACACCACCGCGAGGGCGCCGGTGATGAGCCCGGCGACCAGAAATTTTAGCCACACCGGCTTACCGGAAAAGCGGGAGGTTCGGCGAAACAGGTACAGCATGGCGCTGGATAACAACCCCAGCAGTAACCCGCAAAGCACGAAGAAGGGCATCTCCAGCAGGCTGCCCATGTTGACCGGCGGCACTGCAAACGCCGGGTCGCTGCCAAATACCAGACGCGACATCACCGCGCCGGAGACGGCCGCCAGAATCACCGGTGTAAACCCCGCTATTGTGTATTCCACCAGCACCACTTCCATGGCGAACACCACTCCGGCCAGCGGTGTGTTAAACGAGGCGGCGATTGCCGCCGCGACGCCGCAACCCACCAGGGTTCGCAGGCTGTTGTTGGGCAACTGCATTCGCTGGCCCAGCAGGCTGGCGCCGGCCGCGCCCAGGTGCACGGCCGGGCCCTCGCGGCCCAGGGGGCCGCCCGAGATTACCGCCGCAACGCCGCCGAGGAATTGCACCACCGCGTTTTTCAGTGGCAGATGGGCCTGGTGTTGGTGCAACCGATTGATCACATGCCGCACCCCGGTTGCTCGATCGGCACTCTCATAGAAATGGAAAGCCAGCGCTATCAGCAGAAATCCCCCTACCGGCAGACCGAACCGCCACCATAGAGGCAGTGCCTCAAAGGACTCACTGCCGTCCGGCAGCAGTATGCCCAGCGGTACCTCTATGGCAAGCCGGAATGCGATGGCGATCAAGCCGGCCAGTAAACCGCTTATTGTACCCAGTATGGCAAGCTGCGGCAGGGCGTCGGCGTGGGCCAGCCGATAGCGAAAGGTGTCCAGTAGCTGGCGTGCAAAAGACGAGTGCGTTGCCCCGAGTTGTTGTTTTTGGTTGCTCATCCTGTGTGGCGCGTCTATGTAGTCGTAAAGGGGATTAGGCTATCATAAGCGGCTTGTTAAAGGCATGTGGATCAACTCAGTGATAAAGGTAGGCATTGTCGGCGGCACCGGTTACACAGGCGTGGAATTATTGCGCTTGCTAGTCGGGCACCCAGACGTCGAAATTTCGGTAATTTCTTCCAGAAGCGAAGAGGGACGGCCGGTGGCCGAGTTGTTTCCCAACCTGCGCGGTGTCCTGGAACTGTGTTTTAGCGCGCCGACCGCGGAATCCCTCGCCGCCTGTGACCTGGTGTTTTTTGCCACCCCCCACGGGGTTGCACAGGAGATGGTGCCGCAACTGCTCGACCGTGGAATCAGGGTGATTGACCTGTCAGCAGACTTCCGAATCCGCGATATCGCGCTGTGGGAGCAGTGGTACAAACAGCCGCACGGCTGCCCGGAGCGGGTAAATGGCGCGGTATATGGACTGCCGGAAGTTAACCGGGAGCAGATAGGCGCCGCGCAATTGGTTGCCTGCCCCGGTTGCTATCCCACCAGCGTGCAATTGGGGTTCCTGCCGCTGCTGGAAGCCGATGTGATTGATGCCGGCGACCTGGTCGCCAATTCGGCTTCCGGGGTGAGCGGCGCGGGCAAGCAAGCCAATGTCGACAATTTGTTGGCGGAGGCGAGTGATAGCTTCAAGGCCTATGGCGCGCCAGGTCATAGGCACCTGCCGGAAATGGCGCAGGGGTTGGCGGATATTTATGGAAAACCCGTAAAGTTGACGTTTGTCCCACACTTATTGCCGATTATTCGTGGGATTCATTCGACGCTTTATGCCAACCTCACCGACACCCGCGTGGATGTGCAGGCGTTGTTTGAAAAACGCTTTGCCAATGAGCCTTTCGTCGATGTGATGCCCGCTGGCAGCCACCCGCAGACGCGCAGCGTTCGAGGGTCGAACATGTGCCGCATCGGCGTGGTGAGGCCGGCAGGTGGCGACAAGGTGGTGGTAATGGTAGTAGAGGATAACCTGGTTAAGGGGGCCTCCGGCCAAGCGGTGCAAAATATGAATATTATGTTCGGTTTGCCCGAAACACGCGGACTCGAAGCGCCGGCGCTGCTGCCGTAAACCCTGCCGCAATGGATTGGCGTTCGTCGGCACAGCAGCTGTTTTCCCTAAAGGTTGTGGTTGTTTGGGGAGCGATAGTGGCGCTCGGCCTGTGGCTGGGCATGCTGGTCGGGTCCAGCTACTTTGAACCGGCCATGGTGGAAAAGCGCCGGTTGGCTGAAACCGCAAGTTGGCAGGAGCAGCGGTTGAACGCATTGAATGAGGAGCTGGCCAGGGTCAAATCCGCCGCGGATATTGACAAGCGGAGCCTGCGCCAGGTGCAGCGGTCTTTAGTGGAGCTGCAGTCGGCGTTGACGGATTCTGAGGAGGAACTGTGGCTGTACCGGCATCTGTTGCAGGAGCGGGTAGGCGAGGAGGAACCGTTCGGCTCGACGGTCAAACTGACCGCGGGAAGCGCCGCCGGCACAATCGGCTACAAGCTGCTGATTTATCAAAACGGCGGTAAAAAGCACAAACGGGTAAAAATAGGCTATATGCTGGCGGTAAAAGGAGAGCAAGGCGGTGAAAAACAGGTGTTTCCGGTAGAGGCCGGTGGAAAGGATGTGGGAGCAAGAACCGCGGAGTTTAAATATTTTCATCTGGAAGAGGGTAGTTTTATGCTGCCGGATGGGTTTGCGCCGGACACGGTTGAGGTGCGCATCTGGCGAGATAAAGATGTCGCTTCCGCGGCGACGCAGACTATTCCCTGGCGACTAGCAGGAACAGGTCAATGAGAAAGCGAAAAAAAGAGACAATACCCTTTTCCAAGGGCGAGGTTACTTTTCTGGCGAACGATGTGCATATCAAAGGCGACGTTTGCTTCGCCGGCAACCTGGAAATTGAGGGACAGGTAACCGGCAATATCCTGGCGGAAGGTGATAGGGAAGCTCGGGTCCGAATTGCCCCCGGCGGGGTGGTCAGGGGCGATATCCGAGTCTCACACATTATCGTAGGTGGCAAGGTCGAAGGGACGCTTCACTCGAGTGGGCAAATCGAGCTGTCTGACGGGGCGGTGGTGGAGGGTAACCTGCACTACCGGCTGCTGGAAGTTGAAAAAGGCGCGGTGGTGAACGGCAATTTCATCCAGGAGCAGCGGCAGGAACAGGATGCAGAACCGGCGGCCGGTGAAGGCGACGAAGCAATTGCCGTAATTAGTTGATATAATACCCGAGCAATTAAGTAAACTATTAGGCTAGAGGACCTGGAATAGCCGCGCGGACTGCCGTTGAGGGCAGTTCGGCGGAGCCTGATACTCGGAGCACCAATGTCTGTGATTGAAACTTTTACGCCAACACCGCTGCAGGTTACCACCACTGCAGTCGCCAAAGTGAAAGCCCTGGTCGAGGAAGAGGGCAACCCTGACCTGAAACTGAGGGTATTTGTTACAGGCGGCGGCTGTTCGGGCTTTCAATACGGCTTCAGTTTCGATGAACTATTGGCGGATGACGATACTCTTGTTGAAAAGGACGGCGCGGCGCTAGTGGTTGACCCGTTGAGTTTTCAATATCTTGCAGGCTCCACGGTGGATTATGAGGAGGGCCTGCAGGGGTCCAGGTTTACGATTAGCAATCCAAATGCAACGACTACCTGTGGTTGCGGGTCGTCATTCTCGGTTTAACTCGGCTATTGCGGATGGGCCGGCCTGGGAGTCGGAAGTTGAGAAGATTCGGTTTTCTGCGTTTTGCGATACTGGTTGTGCTGCTGGCGGGACACAGCGCATATGCCGCCGGTCAACGGCTCGATGTTCCCGAGGCGCTGGAAGCGGAAGCATCGGGATATGTTGCGAGGATTGAACTCAATAAACCCATGGAGGTTGAATCGGCGCTCAAGCGTGCGGAGCAGTTTTACCTGGCCAATAAGCTATCCCCGGATTTGCCACCGGTGGTGCTGGTGTTGCACGGCCCCGAGGTGGAGATTTTCAAGCGCGACAATTACCAGAAGTACAAGCCCATCGTCGATCTGGCCGCCAGGCTGCATTCGTTCAATGTCATAGACGTCAGAGTCTGCCGCACCCAACTGCGCATCAGAGAGATAGAGGAACAGTCACTGTACCCGTTTGTCGGCACCGTCGCCTTTGGCCCGGCGGAGGTAACCCGTCTGCTGGATGACGAAAAATACCTCTATTTTTGAGCGCTATCTCTGAGAGAACCACGGGCCGCTAGTGCTGCGCGAGTCAGGCCGGATATATCCCGCCCAAAATAACCGCACTGTCCGCGCCCGTCGCCTGCGGTGCGTTGCCCGGCAAGCGATTGACAGTTCGCATGGCCAGCCAGGCAAACGCGGCGGCTTCAATCCATTCCGGCGCTATGCCTAAATCCTGTGTGCCGCTAACCCTTGCCGGCGTTAACAGTGTTGAGAGGCGCTGCATAAGCCGCGCGTTGTAAGCGCCGCCACCGCAGACAAATACCTGGTCAGGTCGTTCTCGCCGCACATCGGCGGCAATCGTTTGAGCAGTTAGCTCCAGCAGGGTGGCCTGCACATCGGCGGCGGCAATGGGCTGCTGCTCCGCGTCGAGAAACCTTTCCAGCCATGCAAGGTTGAATAGCTCCCTGCCGGTGCTCTTGGGTGGCGCGGCCTTAAAATAGGATTCTTCAAACATGCGCTCAAGCAGGGTTTGCTGCACCGCCCCGGTGGCCGCCCATTGGCCGTTCTCATCATAAGTTTTGCCCAGGTGCTTTTGGATCCAGGCGTCCATCAGGGTGTTGCCCGGCCCGGTATCGTGGCCGGCGACCCGACCGTCCCCGGGGAGTGCCGTGATGTTCGCCAGCCCGCCGATATTGACGACCACGCGGGCACTGCCAGCATGTTCAAACGCTGCCTGATGGAACGCGGGCACCAGCGGGGCGCCCTGGCCACCGGCCGCCATATCGCGCCGCCTGAAATCGGCCACTGTGGTAATGCCGGTTTGTTCGGCGATGATATTGGGGTCGCCGATTTGCACGCTGAAACCGGCGCTGCCCGGGGTGGGCGGCAGATGCCGAACGGTTTGTCCGTGGCTGCCGATAGCGGCGATCCGGCTTGATGGCACGCCGGCTTTCTGCAGCAGTTGATTCGCCGCGGCGGCAAACCGTTCACCTATCAGGTGGTCGAGAGCCGCCATGCGCGGAATTTCGTCATCACCTGGCGAGCAAAGGCGGTGGATATCGGCCTGCAGTTCTCCCCAGGGAGCGTCGTGGGCGCAAAGCAGTTGGGGGAAATCGCCGGAAAAATCCACCAATGCTGCGTCGATGGCATCGGCACTGGTGCCGGAAATGAGTCCGATATACAGGTTGCTGGTGGTCAAGGGCTGGCCAGGGCGTATTGTTCGGGTTTCCCTTTGTTGTCCAGTAATGCGATTAGCGGCGCCGTGGTGAGGTTGAAATTGGCGCGCTCTGACTCGGCGATGGGTTTGGCCTGCGGCAACTTGACCGTGCGCGGATTGCGATGCACGCCGTTGACCAGGAATTCGTAGTGCAGGTGGGGGCCTGTTGAATAGCCGGTGGATCCGACGGTGCCGATAACCTGGCGCTGACTGACCCGCTGGCCGCGCTTGACTTTCTTGCGGTGTAAATGGAGGTACTTGGTGACATACTGCTGGCCGTGCTGGATAACCACAAAGTTGCCGTTGGCTTTTGTGTAGCCAGACTGTATGACCTTGCCGTCGCCGGCCGCGTAAACCGGTGTTCCC
The DNA here is from genome assembly GCA_028280905.1 of Porticoccaceae bacterium. Lineage (GTDB taxonomy): Bacteria > Pseudomonadota > Gammaproteobacteria > Pseudomonadales > Porticoccaceae > JANQKW01. Next base: position 2,608 of record JANQKW010000411.1, on the reverse strand, counting down.
CTGGAGGCGGCATAGTCCACGCCGCGGTGGGGGCGTTTGGTTTTAAAAATCGGGTGCAGCCGTTTCGGGTTAAAACCTGAGCTGACCCGGGTGAAGTCCAGCGGCGCGCGCAGGAACGCCTTTCTCATGCTGAGGCCTTCCGGGGTATAGTAGTGGGCGTGCCCCTTCGCATCGGTATAGCGCACTGCCCGAAAGGTTTCGCCGCGATTGGTGAAGGAGGCCGCCAGGATATTACCGGTGCTGATTTTCTCCCCGTCCAGAAACTTCTCTTCAAACAGCAGCGAGAAGTGGTCGCCTGCGCGAATATCCAGGGCAAAGTCCACATCCCAGCCGAAGATATTGGCCAGGTCCATAATCACCCGGTGTGGCAGGCCGGCGGCCTCACCGGCGAGAAACAGCGAACTCTCGATGGTGCCCTCTCGATATGCCCTGAGCACTTCCGGCCGCAGTTGTATATGGCGCGCGGCGTAGCTGTTGCCCGCTTTGCTGAAGCGGTAGGACTCGAGCCGGGAAATATGATAGTTGAGCTCGACCAACTCTCCATCGGGGTCAAAGCCAAAAGCGAGTTTTTGACCCGGCATCATGCGTGCGAGCTTCTCGGCTAGCGGCGAAGAGGTGGCCACCCGGTGTACATCGCCCGCACCGAGCTTCTCGCGGCCAAATACGGTGGTCAGGTTGTCGCCATTGCGGATGGTTTGCTCGTGCCAGCGCAGCGACAGCTGCTGTTCCTCAACCTCGGTCGTTTGCTCGGGTGCGACGGACTCCGCGGGCTGTTCTTCGATAATCTGCTGAAAATTGAGATCAATGTCCTTGATGGACTTGTTGGTCGGGCGTTTGGCTTCCACATCGTCAATGGCGAGCATTACCAGCGTGAAAACCATAAATAATGAAGCGATACCCGCTGCAAACAGGTGCGTTTGGCGCCACTGGCGTGAAACCAAACGTGTCCAAAACGGCCGCGAATCCTCTGTTTTTATATAAGAAGCCTGCTTCATAGGGGCTCTATTCTACAAAAGGTTTGTTATGCAATGAGCGAATATATCTCAAAAAACTACCAATTAAAAACCAAAGCGTGTCGCAGTTTTGCGCAAAAACTTGTAATTGCGTAAAGATCGGGTAGAGTTTCGCCACCCTGTTACCCTAATCACCAGTATAGGAATAACGAAGAGCAATGACCCAATGTAATGCCGGTTTGCTGGCGGATTTGCAAGCCAGGGGGCTGATTGCCCAGATGACGGGCGACGGCGAGTTGCAGGCCCATTTGCGGGAGCCGCGCACTGTCTACTGCGGGTTTGACCCCACCGCGGACAGCCTGCACTTGGGTCATTTGGTGCCGCTACTGGTGTTGAGGCGCTTTCAGCAGGCCGGACACAAGCCGATTGCGCTGGTGGGTGGGGCGACCGGCCTGATAGGCGACCCGAGTTTCAAGGCGGCGGAGCGCCAGCTCAATACCCCGGAAGTGGTTGCCGGCTGGACGGACAAGATTCGGGCACAGGTTAGCCAGTTTATCGACTTCGGGTGCGGGGACAATGCCGCGCTGGTGGTTAACAACCTGGACTGGACCGGCGACATGAAGGCGCTCGACTTTCTTCGGGATGTGGGCAAGCACTTCCCGGTCAATTCCATGATTAACAAGGAGTCAGTTCAGCAAAGGCTGCAGCGGGAGGGAAGCGGCATATCCTTTACTGAATTCGCCTATGCGCTGCTGCAGGGAATGGACTTCGCCGAACTCAACCGGCGCTACGACTGCACCGTGCAAGTGGGCGGCAGCGATCAGTGGGGCAATATCGTTGGCGGAATCGATTTGTCGCGCCGTCAAAATGACGCCCGTACCTATGGCATTACGGTGCCGCTGGTGACCAAGGCGGACGGCACCAAGTTCGGCAAGACCGAAAGCGGCGCCGTGTGGCTGGACCCCGCCAAGACCTCGCCCTACGCCTTCTACCAATTCTGGATAAATACCGCGGATGCCGACGTTTACAAGTTCTTGCGCTACTTTACCTTCCTGACGCTGGAGGAGTTAAACGCCATCGAGGAGGCGGACAGCCAGCGGCAGGGGAGGCCGGAAGCCCAGGGGATTCTGGCAAGCGAAGCTACCAGGCTGGTGCATGGCGAGGCGGGGCTTGAGGCGGCGGAGCGGATTACCGGCGCCCTGTTCAGTGGTGATATCCGCGGTTTGGCGGAATCCGACCTTGCCCAGCTTCAACAGGATGGCCTGCCATCGAGCACGGTGGACCCGGAGCAAGTGATGGATATGCCGTTGACGGCGTTGTTCAGCGAATGTGGGTTGGCGAAAAACGGTAAGCAGGTTAAGGATGCGCTGGCGCGAAATGCCGTTGTGGTGAACGGAGATGCCTTGTCCTGGGAGGACAATATGAAGCTGGCTGCCGTTTTCGATAAGAGCAAGGCGCTTTACGGGCGCTACTTTGTGGTCAGGTTGGGGAAAAAGAGCTATCACCTGTTTGAAAGGGCTTGATATAGCCTGCGAGCGCATTAGATCTCTACCACATTCCCGTCCCGCCAGGGGAGGTTTGTCCGTGACCGGCCGTTAAGTTTGCCAAATTGCCGGCGCTGCGGTAACTCGCTGTCGCTCAAACAGTCCTCGCGA
>JANQKW010000410.1 GCA_028280905.1 Porticoccaceae bacterium | reverse complement strand
CACCGGCAGAACGCCTGATAAACCATTTGCGTTCCCGCCAGCTTGCCTTCGCGGCTGTAACCGGCAATATGCGGCGTTGCTACCTGCACCTTATCCAGCAACGCCAGGGAAATATCCGGCTCGTCTTCCCAGACATCCAGTGCTACCTGCAACTGCCGTTTGTCGATGGCCTTCACTAAAGCGCGGTTATCAATAGCACCGCCCCTGCCTGCGTTAATTAGTGTGGTGCCCGGGCGCAGTGCCGCCAATTGCCGTTCCGACAACATATGCCAGGTGGGATGCGGGCCTTCGCGGGTTAGCGGTGTGTGAAGGCAAACGATATCCGCCTGCAGAACATTTCGCAGCGCCGTCAAGCGCGGGTTGGACGACCTGCGCAGAAACGGATCATAGCAGCACGTTGCGACGCCGAGTCCGGCCAGCAATCTGTCCAAGCGGCCGCCTACATTGCCGCAGCCGATAATACCTATTTGGCAGTCCCGCCAATCCGGGCGGCAATTCGCCAGTACCGAAAAAACGTATTGCACAACGGCCCCGGCATTGCAGCCGGGCGCATGGGCTAGCGCAATACCCCGCTGCCGCAGGTAAGCTTGATCAATATGGTCCAGGCCGATCGTAGCGGTGCCGACAAACCGTATATTGCTGTGCGCCAACAAGGCCTCGTCTACCCTGGTTACGGAACGCACCAGCAGCACGTCGGCTCCCTGCAAGTGTTCCGGCGCGATACGCCTGCCCGGCAGGGTCGCCACGTCACCCCAGCGGGAGAAGGTTTCCACCACCCGCGAGATATTTTCGTCGGCAACAATTTTCACGGTTTATTCCCCTCGCTCTGATTCAGCCTGTTCACGCGTTCCACCAGATCGCCTCCCAGCCCCAATTGCTCCGCGAATACAGCAAATGCATCCGGATCGGCAGGTACTCGCCTTACCAGCTGCTCGACAGACTGCTGCGGATCGCCCAACGGCACCTCGCAGAACACGGTCGCCAATTGTTTACTCAAATTGATCTGCTCGGCGTTTGCAGCCAAAATCTCGGGCAGCTTCACTGCGCCCCTGACCGGGATGCCGGCCACGTCTACTCCCGCATCCAACACCTCTTCCACCGTTCGGTATTCGGACAGCAGGGCCAACGCTGTCTTTCTGCCAACGCCGGGCGCGCCCGGTATATTGTCGACAGCATCGCCGGCCAACGCCAGATAATCGGGAATCTGCGCCGGCTCAACCCCCAGCCGGCGCTGCAAATCGGCTGGAAATTCTGGGTCGCTAAACCCATAGTCCCAGAGGCATTCATTCTTTTTTAGCAGTTGTCCCAGGTCCTTGTCGCGGCTCACTATCGCAATGCGTTTTTGCTGCTGCTTTCGCCACCTGGCCGCCAGGGTTCCGATAATATCATCGGCCTCGTACCGACTGCTGCTAAAACAGGGAATACCCAGCAGTTCCGCTCCCTCGGCGCAACGCGACAGCTGAAACGCCAACGCCTCGTCGGGCAGCGCCCGATTAGCCTTGTAGGCTGGGTAGATATGATTGCGAAAACAACTGTCCAGGCTTGCATCGTACGCGGCGGCAATATGGTCCGGCCGCAACTCCTCCAACAAGCGGATCAGAAATAACAGGTACCCGTAAACCGCCTCGGTGGGCCTGCCGTCGTTACTCTGCCAGCGAGGCGGCAGGGAGAAGTAGTAGCGGAAAATGTAAATAGAGGCATCCAATAGAATCAGCATGCCTATCCCCGGTAGTTGGCGGGGTCGAAAGGGTCGGCAACACCATAGTGCCGGGTCAGCGCATCGGCAAATAGGCCGGCGCGAACAGGTAGTGCCTTGCGACACCACTCGCGAACCTGAGCGCTGACCGCGCGGGCAAAAGCGAGCACTTCCGTTTCGGCTTCGGTATCCAACTCCCCGCACAGGTTATCTAAACTTAATCTGAATTGATATCCGGCCGCCACGGAAAAAATCCATTCCAGCGCCTGGGGGCGAACTTCCGCACTGAGAAAATCCCGCTGTTGCGCAGTGGTGCGGCCATCGGGAACATACCAATAGCCGAAGTCCACCCGTTTGCGGCGCTCATCACCGGCTATACACCAATGGGCCGTTTCATGCAGCGCGCTGGCAAAGTAATCCCGCCGGTAACACAGGCGATTTACCTCGCCCACTCGGTCAGACCTGGCCGGCAAATAGACGGGCTCGTCGCGGCCACCTTCCAACAGGGTGTCATACTCATCGAAAAACGTTTCGCGGAAGATCGCTTCTAGCGTCTGACTGGAATGTGACATATCGCAACCGACCGCCCCGGCCATGCCGGTGTTTATCCCCGATTGAACCTATTTCAACCGGCTTTATCTAAATTTTATGAAATTCGTCAAATTATTTGGACCCAAGGTATTGTGCTTTGACCAAAGCGATAGTACCTTATGTTGTGATGGCCCGGATAAAGCCAATAAGCGGAACAGGGCCAGACGGCTCAGGCCGACCATCAACTGAGGAGGCGTATTATGACTACCTCATCCAATGACCACAATACGGACAACGTGGTTGACTTCTTCACCGGGAAATCCTACTCGGAACGCTTGAACCAACGCTTTATTCGCATCGCCCCCGAACTCGACGGACTGGAAATGATCTATTCCAACGAGTCTCACCCCGATAAGCTATTCAGCATTAAGCTGCTGTGCTGGGGATTGCGTGAAAACGGCGAAGTGGTAGGACTTGTACCCTGGCTGGACAGCATTGTCGCCTGCACAGAAATACAGGATCCGCTCAACGGCCGGTGGGAAGGCTATTACGACTCCGGTGTAGATGAAATCTTTTTCGAAGCTCCGCTCCATAAAGCCCTTGAGCTGGAGACCGCCGCCGAATATTACCGCTACGACTGCGACAGCGAGAAAGACATTATTCAGGAGATCCCCGACACCATTGGAACCCATGGCGTACTTTCAAAAGACGGTTTCAAAACCCTGACGTTGAAAGAAGTGGTTAGCTGGCGTCTGTACCATAACGGTAAAATCAGCGGTATGTTGATTGACGACGAGAAGGTCGCCGACACCCCGGTGCTACCGGGTGATGACTGTCTCTATCCTGCTGACCAGCACGGCGATTTTCGCTATTTTTTCCAGCATCACATTGCCAACAAGATCAAAGCCAAAGACCCGGAGGCCCTGGCGGCAATTTCCATGCTGGTAGATTCCTGACAGCCCCGGCTGAAAGGAGCTCTCTTCCCCCGTTCCACGCTCTAATGTGGAGGGTTTTTTTCCTTCGAATAAATCGTATTTGTTTCCCTGGATAAGGTGTCTTTCTCTGTGGACTCTGATTGGGGATTACAGACAGTGTTGTGCCAATAGCAGACTTTTTTAGGTTGGAGCCAGGTTCCCGTCCCGCCAGGGGAGGTTTATCCGTGACCGGCCGTTAAGTTTGCCAAATTGCCGGCGCTGCGGTAACTCGCTGCGCTCAAACAGTCCTCGCGACACCCCCGACAATTTGGCAAACTTAAAACACGGCCTGATTGGTCCCGGATAAACCTCCCCTGGCGGGACTCAGGGCGAAACAAGTAGCACGACGTAAGCGGGCGTCTGGGGATAGTGTTTGGGACCCTCGTCGACACGGATGTCGACGCGGAGCTTACACGGATGTATTCACAGCGAGTCCCAAACACTATCCGCAGATGGCCGCGGGATGCCGGCACCAAACCAAGACCAGAAAGGTCCGCTACTGGCTAAGCTACCAGAGGCTATATGACTTTCCACCAATATCGTCTGACAAAGCCTGCTTCAATACCGATAAATAGCCCTACGTTAAATAAACTGCTTTTCCACCTCAGACTGAATCGATTCAACAGCCTTTGGCGAAATAGGCAGTCCTTAAAGCCGCCTCCTCTACCAGCGAATCCCAGGTGAATTCAGACCGCTTGCGGGGTTTAAAATCGTGGTCGCCGTCCTTTAACCAATGGATGGAAACCTTGCCGCCCAGCGGCAGATTCGACAATTCCGACGGCCTGCCGAACGGATCGCGGGTTCCCTGCAGAATCAACACGGGCGTGCGCGATAGGGCCAGGTGGGCAGTTCGCAACTTGTCGGCGCGCCCCGGCGGATGAAAAGGATACCCATAGCAACAGACTCCCGCCGCGCCAATATCGTCCGCCACCATGCTGGCAATACGCCCGCCCATGGACTTACCGCCCACCATTAACGGCAAATCCTTTTCCCACTCTTTAACGACCGAGTGGAATGCCAACTCCCAGGAGTCGACCAGAATGCTTTGCCGATCCGGCGGCCGTTTTTTCCCACCGATCAGTCGCCGCTCCTCCATATAGGGAAACTCGAAACGGAAAACGCTTAACCCCCGCGCGTTGAGACTAGCGGTCAACTTGTTCATAAACTCACTATCCATGGGCGCGCCGGCGCCATGGGCAAGCAGGATCGCCGCCGTCGACGGCTGTGCGTGTGGATGATCAACCAACAGTTTCATTGTTTGGCGAGCACTACTTATGGCTTTTTGTAATTTCCGCCGGTAGCAGGTTGCAGCTTTCCGTTGTCGGATCGAAGGTAATTAGGATTTCACCGGCAACAATTTGCCGTTTTACCTGGACCAGTTTGTCCGCCAACGTGTACTCATGCTCTCCGTAATCCGTGCCCTCCCTCAGCACAAAGGACTCGATCAGGGCTTCCAGGGTCTGCGGAGACAATTGCTGATACGGCACTTCTATCATGGTTTTTCCGGCTTTATAAACCGCAACGTCATTCGGTCGCTTTCTCCGATCGCCAGGTATTTCTCTCTGTCCTGATCTTTTAACCTCAGTGTCGGCGGCAGCGTCCAAACACCTTTGGGATGATCGGTAGTATCCAGCGCATTGGCATTGATTTCACTGCGGTCGTCCAGCACAAAGCCCGCCTTTTCCGCCAACTCGATAACATAGGCTTCTGTCATATAACCGCTGACCTTCATGGTACTCCAGTCGGTGCCAGGCTTGGCTCTGTGCTCCACCACGCCGAGAATACCTCCCGGTTTCAACACTTCAAAGAACAGCTCAAACGCCGACTGCTCGCTCTCGGAACGCAACCAGTTGTGGACATTCCTGAAGGTGAGCACACGGTCAACGCCACCTTCGGGCGCTTCCAATAGTTCCCTTTTCGGATCAAACACGCTCAGCCTTACCCGCCCGTACACCGCCGGGTTGTCGGCCAGTTTAAGCTGATACTTCTTCAGGTTATCGTCATAGTAGGGAAGAATTCCCGCAGGGAAATGCGCCGCGTACAGGGTTCCTTGCTTCAGGTAGGGCGCCAGAACTTCGGTATACCAGCCACCGCCTCCCGGCCAAATTTCGATAACGCTCATATCCGGCCCGACACTAAAGAACTCGAGTGTTTCGGCCGGATGACGGAATTTATCCCTGGCGGCAAAATCAGGGGTGCGATGTTCCCCTGAAATCGCTTCCGTCAACGGATCACTGTGATCATCCGCCCCCGCTGCCAAGGCTAATACCCAAAACAAGGCTGCCACTATCGTCTTCATTTTCACCTCTTGCCACTGTGTCGAATGTTTTCCTATTGGTCGTCGATCCTGCATAATACGGCGCACAACTTCCGGTAACCCCGCGAGCTTTCGCTAAGGCTTTCAGTATACAAGCGACTTGCAAAATTTGTAGACTCCCATGAAGTCTAGCGAGTTCCCGCAAGCTAAGGTGTTAGTATGAGCAACTTCATCGTTCTAACCGTAATGGCAGACGATCGGCCAGGGATAGTCGAAAAAATCGCGTCCGCGATATCCGCGAACGGCGGCAACTGGCTGGAAAGCAGCATGTCGCGCCTGGCGGGTAAATTTACCGGCATACTGCTCATCGAAGCGCAGGCGGACAACAAGCAGCCTCTGATAGATGCGATGGCGGCGCTGGCAGCCGACGGCATCAGCATCACCACGGCAACCGGCCCGAAAGACACGGAAGACAGCGGACAACAACTGACGCTGACGGTGCTGGGTAACGACCGGCCGGGGATCATCAGTGAGATATCCACCATCCTGGCCAGCAACAAGGTAAACGTGATACAGCTGACCACATCCTGCGAGAGCGCGCCCATGTCGGCGGACCCGCTCTTCAGGGCGGTAGCCAAAATCGTGCTTCCCGGCGAGTTGGACAGGGCCGGCTTGCTGGAATCACTGGAAGCTCTCTCTGCCGATCTGGTAGCCGAACTCGACGACACCGACTAATGCCAGCGAAAACGCCCACCGGCACTTAGCTGTATTCGTTTGCACTTGATCAGACATTTTTGCCCCAGGTTCTGATAAGACCTTGCGGGCAGCTATGGCCAATAGCGGACGTTGCTGGTCTTGGTTTGGTGCCAGCATCCCGCGGCCATCTGCGGACAGTGTTTGGGACTCGCTGTGAATACATCCCTGTAAGCTCCGCGTCGACATCCCTGTCGAC
>JANQKW010000407.1 GCA_028280905.1 Porticoccaceae bacterium | reverse complement strand
ACCTGATTCACCTCGCCCTGGGCGGCGTAATGATGAACTGCGGTTACGACCCGGCCCCGGACGGCCGCTATGACCTGCCGCCGATCGCCCCGCAGATGTGGCACGCTTACGCCATCGCCGGCGAACAACTGAGCATGGCGATTGTTGCCGCGCTGATCTTTCGCTATAACACCGGCAAGGGGCAGTATCTTTCGTGCGCGATCCACGACGCAGTATCCAAGTGCACCGAAGTCGACCTGATGTCCTGGATCATGCGACATCAACCCGTGTACCGCCAAACCTGCCGCCATGCCCGTGAGAATATCACCCCGGCGCCCACCATTGCCCATACCAAAGACGGTCGCTGGGTGATTGCCACTATGGGACGCGCACCGAAGGATATGAAAAAACTGGCGGCGCTGCTGCAGCGGTACGGCATAGACCCAGGTTTTGAAATTGCGGACGAGGATTCCGAAAAGGGCGGACGCTATATCCCGGGCACCGCGCCGGACACCCGCTCGCGGGACCCGATGATGGAAGCGGTGCAGCGATTTGTCCGGGCATTTACCTACCACGAGATTCCCTGGTGGGAAGCCCAGGAAGCCGGCATGATGTGGGCGCCGCTGCGCAAACCCCACGAGAACGCGCTGGACCCCCACTGGATTGCCCGAGATACCTTCACCAACATCGAGCATCCGGAGCTTGGCAAGTCTTTTTGCTACGCCACCAGTAAATGGGTCTCCACCGCCAACGACTGGGTGGTCGGGCGGCGGGCGCCCCATTTAAATGAAGATGCCCATGCGGTGAACACCAAGCCCGAGCGAAAAACCCCGGTGATCTCGTCAAACCCGAAACCCGTTTCCGCCTATCAGCAATCGGCGCGCGGCAAACCCTTTGCGCTGGACGGTATCCGGATTCTGGATTTCACCTGGTTTCTCGCCTCCGCCGGCGGCACCCGCTTTATGAGCGCCTTCGGCACCGAGAGCCTCAAGGTTGAGATCAGATCCCACCCGGATACGCGCATGGCGGCTATGGCGCCGGTGGGCGGCCGTGAGGCCAGGGAAAAAGCCACTGCGCCGCTTCCCGGTGTTACCGACTCGGATATGGGCGGGCAATTCAACAACAAAAATCCCGGCAAGCGAGGCATCTCGCTTAACGTGCGTCATCCGAAAGGGATGGAGATCGCCAAGCGGTTGATCGCCATGTCGGATATTGTCGCGGAAGGTTTCTCCCCGGGCGTGCTGGACAACTGGGGGCTGGGTTACGAGGTGTTGCGAGAGATAAAGCCGGATATTATCTACGCACAGCAATCCGGCATGGGCGCCAAGGGCACCTATGGCCGGTTCCGCACCATCGGGCCGGTCGCCAACTCCTTCTCGGCGCTATCCGATATGTCGGGCTTGCCGGAACCGGCGATGCCGGCCGGATGGGGCTATTCCTACCTGGACTGGATGGGCGCCTACAGCTTTGCGCTCGCGATGCTCAGCGCCCTCTATCATCGCGACCGCACCGGCGAGGGCCAGTGGATCGACGCCTCGCAAACCGAGGTCGGCCTGTTTATCAATGGCACCGGCCTGCTCGACTGGTCGGCCAACGAGCGCACCTGGTCACGCTACGGCAACCGCTCTCCGTACAAAAAGGCGGCGCCCCACGGCGCGTTCCCGTGCGCCGGAGAGGACCGCTGGATAGCCATCGCCTGCTTCAATGACGCCGAGTGGCATTCGCTGGCAAGAATCGCCAACCGGCCCGAATGGCTAACCGATGAGCGATTTGCCGACCTGAATAAACGACTCGCCCATCAGGACGCCCTGGAGGCGGCGGTTGGGGAATGGACGCGCACCCAGGATGCGCGGCACACCATGGAAGTACTGCAACAAGCCGGCGTGCCCGCGGGCGTTTGCCAAACCGCCGAAGACAGGTGCGACCACGACCCGCAACTCACTGCGCTGGATTGGCTGACGGAAGTCACCGGCACCAAGATCGGCCGCTGGCCGGTGGCGGAAGTACCCGTCAAGCTGAGCGAAACGCCCTGTTACGTGGGCGGCCCGGTCGATCGCGGCGCGCCCTGCTACGGGGAAGACAACGACTATGTTTACGGCGAGCTGCTCGGCATGTCCACCGCGGAAATAGCCAAACTGGCCGAGGACGGCGTAATTTAACGGCGCCCGCCGGTAAGGACAAACAGCTGCACGGATTCACCGGAACCGGGATCTTGACTGATGCCGCAGTCCTCAAAGCCCGCTTTGGCGGCCACGGCTTTGGAAGCCTGGTGCTCGGTCGAAATGGGCGAAACAACCCTTTGGTAGCCGAGTTCATCAATAGCATGGCTGGCTAACGATTCGGCCAACTCGGCGGCGTAACCCTTGCCACGCGCCTGGGGCATTATCGCGTACATGATTTCCACCTCGTCCGCTTCGCGCGGGGTCAAGCCGCAGAACCCAACAAATTCATTAGTCTTCGAATCGTCCACCGCAAACGCCAACATAGGCTCGTCCGAATCATAGGAGTTGATAGTCGCCTCAAGCAATTCCCCGGAGGCCCGCGGGTTTTTCTGCCGGTCATCGAAAGCCAGGAAACGCGTGGATTCAGGGTCTGCCATAAAAGCGGCGAAAGACTCCATATCACGTCGAGCAAACCGACGAATCCGCAAACGCGCCGAAATAATTGGCAACTTCACGTTTTGATTAGACATAAGGTCAAACCTAACCGTTTATTGACGACTGGTCTATACAAGCGTCGCATTAACAAAAAATTTAGGATAGGCTCTAACTATCTCAATGCCGGTTACCTTTATGTCCCGCGTATTTGCCATTTCAGACTTGCACGTCGACTACCCGGAAAACATGCAGCGCATGTTGTCACTGTCGGATCGTGACTATGTGGAGGACACCCTGATTATCGCCGGCGACGTAACCGACTCTCTGGACAAACTGGCGCTGCTGCTGAACGGCATGCTTAAAAAGTTCAACCAGGTAACCTTTATTCCCGGCAATCACGAACTCTGGGTGAGGGATGACCAGCACCATAACTCCATCGAAAAGCTCCGGGCTATTCGGGAGTTATGCGACACACTCGGCGTTCACACCGAGCGGCTCAAGGTTACGGCCGGGCAAGAGTGCGTGTGGCTGGTGCCCCTGTATTCCTGGTACCGCTACCCGGAAGAGGGCGCGGAATCGCTGTTTATCGCAAAACAGGGTGAGAAATGGAAACCCGTGCTATGGCTGGACACCTCGTTTTGCAAATGGCATGACGCGCTGGGGCAGCACCAAAGCGCGGCGGACTACTTTCTCTCACTCAATTCAACCGCCTTGCATGCCGAATATGACGCGCCCATTATCAGCTTCAGCCATTTTTTGCCGCGCAAGGAACTGGTATTTAAAACTGTCGACCAAGCGCTGCAATTTTCCCATGACGCCGCTCTTATCCCCGCCTATCCCAAAGATCCCCTGCCACTGTTTAACTTCACCCGGGTGGCCGGCTGCCGAGGCATCGACAGCCAAATCCGGCGGTTGGGCGCCAGCGTGCATATCTACGGCCACCAACACCGCAACCGCTGCCGGCATATCGACGGGGTGACCTATGTGTCCAACTGTGTGGGATACGCCCGCGAACAAAGCGTTTTGGGCGCCAGCGCCGAGCCCAGGCTGGTTTGGGATAACGGGCATATGATTGAACCCGAGGATAGTATTTAAGGGCCCTGCGAAATAAAAGGCCGACCAAGTAAATACCATTGAATTACCACTGTCGCTGGATTTGCTGTTGTTGTTGAATCTGTTGTTGCTGCTGTTGAACCTGTTGTTGTTGCTGCTGCTGTTGCTGGAGTATTTGCGCTTGCTTTTGGGTGCCTAGGGTTGGGGCAATATTCGCCACTACCGAAGCCTGCACATTTTCATGTTCCTCCAGCGCCGTATAAAGATCCTCGCGTTGTTGCTGTAGCGCGGAAACTTCAGCCTTAATTTTTTCGAGTTCTGTGAGATCTACCTGGTCATCTTTTGAGGAAACCTCTTTCAGCTGCAATTCCAGTTTTCCAACCTGGTCCAGCAGCACCTGGTTTGCCCGCGTTAGCTCATTAACCTTAGCCTCCTGGACGGACGCATAATTCAGCGCACTCACCAATTTCTCCGGACTTATCCACTTAGTAACGATATAGGCGACTATTGTGACAGCCGTACAAAGCGCCACCACGGCGGCAACACCGTGCCAACTGTTGGGGTAGGATAGCTTTTGTCCGAGTATTTCTATTGTTCCTTCGCTCATATCAAATCTCCTTGTTTATAGGTATTAGACGAGTTTCACTCATTTAAGGGCTCTGACTCCTTAAACTCGTAATTTATCTGTACTCAATAACATTAAGCCTACCAAAATGTTTTCTCATTCGATTTGATCTCAACAAATATATTGATATAACGACGTACCAAAATAGCTCTCGAAAAAAATCCACGTATCGACTCTCATTTGTCATAAAATCAAATGTTTCTATTGAGCATAAAGTTGCCAAACCTGTATAAATTGCAACCATACTGATCGGTGTATATTTCCACCTAGTAAAATATCCGATTAAGAATACAAAACCTGAAATCGTAATTAGCAGCCAATGTACAAACTGAGTTCCAGGTGGAAATGTGGGGTTTTGTAGCGGCATCAAAATTGTGACGCCAAAAATATACTCAACGAAACCTAAAACACCCCAGCATGCCATGACTGTACCGGCGAGCAATAGTAAACCCGTGAATATCAATGAGGCTTTATCTAGGTAATCCAATTTGTCCATTTGTACATTTACGTTTTCTTTTATAAATAGGGTCAGAAGACACTTTCGCTCTTTTTAAGTCGCGTATTCCCTAAAAAGGCTCATCCGGCCCCAGTTTATTATTTATTTTGTATCGTTATCGTCGAAAGCCGTACTCAAGAACAAAGTATTGCGGATTCAATTCAGCAAGTGGTTTACGGAGTTTCGCCAGCTCTTCCTCGGGGCCGTGCACTTCTAGTCGCGCTAGATCTGCAATCTTCAGTGCTTCACTGAGCAAAGCGCCCACATTCTCAAGGTGCGCCAGCAATCCCTCGGCATCTTCATAACCTTCCCTACAATGGGCTTGATCTCCGCTAAAACTGAAACCGTAGTATAGGCATTTCGACTCAGTGGCGGTTAATCTGACAAATTCGTCACACATGCTTTTGAAAGCATCAAGCTGACCATTATGGATGTTGAAATAGGGCACAATCGTGCAGCATGTGTCTTCGGTGGCCATTGCGTTTTTCTCCTAGGTTGGTGGTTTTATCAATTTTATGGTGAAAAGCTGGCGGAGAGATTAACAATCAACGCTTTGACCAAAAAATAAAGTTATACATCTCGTCATCTCTATCATTCCATTATTTCCAAATATAACGCTTACATAAACCGCGCAACGATAGAAGTGTCTGGCGACCAACGGGAGCGAATATGATGTGATTGTTATAAATCTTTTTCATTCTCTTTGTCGTGCCAAACTCTTAATATATAAATAACTTCATCAGTTATTAGATAACGAACAGTATAATCGCCTACGTAGAGATCACGGGTTGTCTCCGGATCAGCGGCTTTTAAAACAGGCAGACCTATTTGAGGGAACTGCTTTAACCTATCTACGCCTTCCTGAAGGTCGATAGCAATTCTACGAGCTGCATACGGATTTTTATTCTCTACGAACTCAACTACTCGTTGAAGGTCATCAATTGACTCGGGTGAGTACTTTACCTTCATTATTCGGGCGAGGACATTCGAGAATCAGTGCCCCAGCTGTTCAGCCAGGCGTTAACGTCCGCTTCATCAATAGATTTACCGGCTTTTATGGACTCAAGAGCAACAAGTGTATCTTGCCACCTTGAATCTTCTAAGGACTGCTTTGCCAAAAACTCTTTAATTGCTTGATTTATAATATAATTTTTACTTCTGTCGAGTTTTTTAGCCAGCGATTCCAGGGGCTTTTCCACGTCGTCAGCTAGCCTGATGCTTGTAATACTCATAACCCTTTCCAAATGTAGTGGTTTGTATTACATGTTAGTACAAGAATTAGGGGAAGGCTAGAGGGGTTTATAACGCTGGCTTCACCGTAAACGGGGTCAATATATTCTGAAAATAGCTTCGCCGTATTTTTTCTCGTGATCCCAATAGTTTTACAAATAATTCAATAATTTCTGTAATTGGGCTGATATCCATACAATTACCTCACGACACTTTCGCTCTTTTTAAGTCGCATATTCCCTAGAAGGCTCCCCTGACCCCAATTTAACAGTTTACAGGGCTGGCCTGGTTAGGAGGCTAGGTAGTTTTAGTCGTCTACGAAGCCCGAATGCGTGCTACTAAGCCCTAGTACTCCGTCAACGACAACCTGCATCGTCGCGGTGTGGAGTGCTCCCCCAACCGTATTGAAAAGCTTATAGGTCGCAGTGAATTGACCCTCAGTCGGCAAATATTCACACCTGAAGCGATCAACCCCGGGCGTTTTTTCGAGCGAGGTAGGATTGGTAGAGTCCACGGCGCACGACTTGGCGACCGGACTCCCGGAGCTGACGTCAAAGGTGAAGTTTGCGGTGATGGAAGAGCCAGCACCCAGGTTTTTTAGACGAGACCGTGCAATCGCTACTATACCCTTGTTGTCAGTCTCCTTAAACCGGAGGTGGCTTCGAATGAGATCTCGATCTTCAACGAACTCCTCAACGTCGGTTTCGGACAACACCCGATCGTAGACTCGAACGTCGTCAATCCTCCCGTCTAAGATGCGCGAATAGTTTCGGTTAGCGCCGATTGCCATAGCGAGACTGCTCGCAAGAGGCGCAGGGAAGCCAATTTCCTCATTGGCTAGGTCACCGTCGACGAATATCTTGAAGTGGCCGGCGGCCTGCTCGTATGTGACCACGACATGGTACCAGATGCCTGTCTGCGGAATGACGCCGGAACCTAGTTCGTCACCGACGCCGACAATTGAATCGTTAGTAAGCGAATGAATTGCCGACGTGCTTTGCTGGTGGTTTACCCGAATGTCAAACCCTGAGAGCGCTCCATCCAGAGTGGAAATTAACCCTGGGCTAACACTGTTCGGAATCACGTCAATCGAGAACCAAAGAGCAACAGAGAAATCATTCGGGAGTGATTGAAATAGACCAGTGTCGAGAAAACTGCTCCCGTCCAATTCCGCAGCCTGACCAATTACTCCTTGGGTGTATTGTTCAGTGCCCGTCCACGAGGCACTCGTATGTCCAACGGAATCTTGCGCGTTACCCTCGAATTCATAGTGCGCCACCAGTCCTAAGTCGATGTCAGCATTGGCGGTGGTGCTGATGACATACAAGGCGGCTATCGCCAATAAACTTCCCTTCATGTCCGCTTCCTTTGTTTGTTAACTACCCCTTCGTACTACTTCCGTGACCTTTATCCCATCTTTAGTTTCAATCCATACCTCTGAAACATCTTTGCTAACTATCCCCTTAACAAAGTATTCTTCGCCAGGTAGCACATTCACTTTAACATCGCCTTCTACAGGCCAGCTACCTCGAAACATTCCTTCTCCATCAGTTGAGAAAAATCTATATGCTTTGATAGTAAGAGTTTGTTCTCCAGGCATGAGATTTCTCATTACCATCTGAGGCGTAAAGTGCCGTCCTTGACCGTAATACCTTTCTCTCGTCTGCAGCCAACTTGAATGGACATTTACTCCGTTGATCTTATGTACCGAATAGTAATGAGCAGAACCCGTTTCTTTATTCGAATAAGTATCCGAAATTATTGCAACGTCTCCAGAGTAATCCTCAGGAACAAGGCTGACCGGAGCAGTGGCGCAGCCCATTATTAAAAGTGGCAATATAAACATCAATAACTTTTTCATACTCTCTCCTGTAGTTAAGAGTGCGTTTAACAGACGCTTAGGTCCATCTAATACTTTGCTTACGCCTAGCGCCAAGCAGCAGCGGCCGACAGACGGCGCAGCCGGATTGCGGTACGTCTGCATGCTTGTTAGTCGCGCCAAAACCATCGATCCAATTTATTACCATTTACAGTGCCAACGTAAACGCATCTATTACAATATTTTTGAGATCGACTCGGCGAATATATCCAAAACCGGAACTTCCCCATGAAGCGCCCCACATGTTTGCAAACTTGAATTCATCCGTCTCTCCGTTATAACCAACTATACAAACAGAATGGCCACCAGAAGTCTGAGCATCTGCCGAGATAGTGAGTTTTCCATCTTTCCCTACACTCAAAAAATCATCAGTGGCCCGAATTGAGATTACAACAGTTTTGCCGTTGCGGAGTGCTTCAATGAATAGATCAGTTCGTTCCTTTGGAATTATTGAGTAAGAAGTAATCTTTACGGCAGGCTTTCTGTCAGGAAGTGGTTCCAGTACTCGATCATATGGCCAATCTTCCTCAAAATATGCGCCGACTTCTTTCAATCCCTTCATGGCTCCCTGCACGCTGCTACCCTCATAGTCTTCACCAGGCCATTCATCGTTTCTCCGAGCTTCCACGTAAATCGAGCGGGCAGAGAATATACTGCTAGCGCCGCGAACTCGGCTGTACTCAGCCTCCAAAGCGTAAGCCGCGGAGAATCCAGTTGTGGATCCCTCTGAACCTTGATTTCGAATTGGTCCAATTTCAGAGCTTAGGTCAATCTTCAAACCTGCTTTTGATCCCGATGCTGAGTTAAGTTGAGTAATCGAAACCCCAGCTATTCGGTGGAACTCTTGTGATCGTACTTCAACATGCGATTGTATACTTTCGAGTTTAGCTTCGAATGCTTTTGTAAGGGCATCAACCCTGGCTGTCGCTTCTCTTTCTTTCTCTTCAAGCCTTGCAACATATTGCTCGTCAACTAACGTTCGAATTCGATCGATTCCAAACAACGTTACAACTATTGAGACAAGTATTCCAAGCAAGGCGAAATAAGCGAGAACCTTTTTCTTAGCGGCCTCGGAAACCTTGTACGCCCAGTAGTCATCTATATCATTCGGACCAGGGGCTGGCTGCTGATCTCTCTCTGGATTCAAATTGTGATGACACCCCATTGCCTCTTCCTCTTTCAGGCAACTTTTCTCCTCTTTAATTTCGTTGTCAGTCATAACTTCTTCCTAGTCATATCTGCGCCTAGCGACCGGGCTAAACGGCGCCGCTTGCGGCGTCCGGTGGAGGAGCGTTCAGCGCCGGAGCGAGTTTGAGCCCTTTGTTAGACAACAAATTTTCTATTGCCTTAAATACCTCTTTCTCTGCCTCGTCTAATTTTTGGGCAGCCAACTGGAAATCTTCTTTGGGCCATCTCCAATATCCTTTGGATTTTTTTTCGGCTTTTAGCTCACTAAACAAATGTGGCCTGTCATCTTGTAAGACAGGATTCCATTCTTTAGCGAGCTTTGCTTCTTCTGATGGGTCGTTAGATAAGTGTTTCCAGTATACGGTAAACCCATATTTTTCGAAGAATCGAATCGCTGTTCCCACAACAAAATCGGTGTCAAGTTTATTGTATCCAGGGTGATTCGAGGAAAAGGTTTCCCTTTGTAATTCTGTAACTCCTCTCAATAGCGTTCCTTTCAACTTTGCTGATCGTCTATTTCCTGCTTCCCCTATATATATGCATGTACTTTTGGTTCCATCATCCAGAAACCAGCCGTATACACCAGGCTGCGGTTGCGGCGGTTCATTAGGATTCTTAAAACGTGCCATTACCTATTTTTGTCTAACATTCAAAGCACCGATGCGCAGTATCCGGTAGCTTTACTTGTCATATTTTTGCTATTTTGAAATTAGAAGTGTAATAACCGGATGTACATTATTGTACCCGCCGCAACCATTTACATGTAAATTTACTTGTGATTTACGAGCTTGAGCCGCAGCAATTAGTGTGAAAATTTCGTTAAACAATGGATTATCCTTCTCTAAGACATACCAGCTTGAGTTGGAGCAACTATCGGGATTTGGCATTGAACCGTGTTGAATTAAAACTCCGTTATGGCTTGATGATGGGTAAATAGCTTCTATTTCTGCATACCCAGACCACTGCCCCGCATATACGCCACCACTAAACACCAAACCTAAAAGTAGAAGAAAATACTTTTTCATCATTGTTCCTTTTTTAATATAATGACGCAATAAGCGCACAGCGGTTTTTGCGATCCGAGTTAATTTGCCTTGTTAGACGGCGACCCGAATCGACCAGCCTCTCCGCGAACGCCTTTGTCTCCCAGATTAGTTGAGTGAGATCGCGTTTTAATTTTTACCATTGAGCTCCCTACCTTACTATTAGCTGTCATCGACGCGCGCAGACGGCACGCCTTTGACATTTGCCGGGTAGCGGGATTCGAGAAACGTGCGCAGTTCTAGCATGAGCCCGAGCGTCGCCCGTTGGTTGGCACTCCCGCGCTGGCCAGCGATCCGCTTGCGCGCTTCCGAGGGCGTGGTGATCCCGCTCTCCACAATAGGCTTATACACGAAGCCTTGCGCGAAGCGATTTACTCCCTTGTAGTCCTCGAAAACCTGCGAGAACCACTCGATCCAAAGAAGCTTCAGATAAGGCGCGAGGGAGGGTAACGGCTCCCGGCGGTTCTCGGCTGCAAGCGCCCAATCGCGCACGGCTTCGACTCCAGCTGCAGCTACCTCGGGCCGCACAACCTCCCCAACAACTAGAGAGACTCGAGGCTCCACGTAGCCGTAGGAGGCAAACGTAGTCGCCAGGTCTTCGGCAGGGTTCACCATCCCATAAGGCTTCCCTGTAGTGAGTATGACAATGTCTCCCGGCTGTGTGAGCGTTCCTTCGGGGCGCAGGTTGTGAAGGAAGTCAAGGCGTTTGTCGTAGCCCGTTGTTTCACGCGCCACCCACCGATCGTTCTCGCTCATTTCGAACGAGATTTGGTTCGCCAGATCATCGGTGAGCGAGCCAATCTGGTAGAGATAGTTCGACTCAAGCTCTCGTTCCGCATCAGCGCCCATCGCCCGCACAGCGTCAATACGTGCAAACAGGTGACGCATGATGATGTCTGCGCGACCAATCGTTTTGAACACGTGAGCCAGGTCGAGGTCCAAACTGGATCGCACACTATCGTCAAGCTGAGCATCGGATATAATCGTCTTTGCCACTTGCCATTGTTTTTCAGTCGTGTCGCCAAAGAGTCGCTGCGCCTCGTCTTCAACCACGCCAGCACGAAGGACCATCAGTGCATAAGCGATCCGTATAGTCTCCGGCCCAAGCAGCCCGAGGGCTTCGCGAAGCGACCTGCCTGCCCGTTCGACCTGTCGCGAAGCTAGGAGTGAAATTGCCTCGCCCCAGAGACGCGAAACCCGCTCTGGAACGGTCTGAGCCTGCCTGGCCTGCTCGCGATATGCCACCGCCGAGCGGTCGAAGCGCTGAGCAAAGAATGCCGCAGATGGCTCCTGAGAGCGCATCCGCTCGGCGACCTCCGACAGCACGGGATCAGGCGAATCGAGTGCTTCGATTGCGATAAGTGTACGGTTTTGAGCAACCCATGTCGCCCGGGGTAAGTCGTTTGGCGCCGAGGGCAACGCCGCCTTCAAGACCTCGGCAACAATCGCCAGCGCGTAGGCACGATGTCGCACTTCGGGCGTGAGGGTGGCCGCTTGCGCAGCGTGCCCAGCGAGAACAAGCGGCGCCAAAATAGCGAGATTCACCCGACGCGTAGACGCATACTCGCCCATCCGCGTCGAGACCATATCCTCCGCAGCCTCGAGGACCCGCCGCTTGGGCAAGCGCCCAAGATCTCGGAATGGCGCGGTGGTGCTTTCCGTTAGGATCGCGAGCCCGTCTTTCGCATGACGCATCACGGTGTACCCGCGGTAAGTGAAACGATCCCTCAAGGTGGGGCTGCGGGCGAGTAGATAACGGATTGTATCGGCCTTACCTGGAAACCCTGCAATCGTTTCCAACGCATCAATGTGGCGAGGTTGCATCGCGATCACAGGATCCTCAATAGATAGCTCTGCTCCAAGCGATTCCTGATCCTTTAGGTCGACGAAAAGAGCAGCAAGCAGCACGCGAAGAGCAGCATCCGCTAGCTGAGCATCGCGCGCCCCGTCAGAAGCGGCCGCTATGATGTAGGCATCGCGCCAAAGTGTGGCGGACGTGGGAGAGGCCTCAGCAGTGTGCGAGACAAAGCGACCCAGTTCGCCGTAGCGCTCAATAGATACCAACTCACTTAAGAGGGTGATCGTCCTTGGGTCGAGATTCTGCCCCGTTGCTGGACCGACCCCGCACAACCAGAACACTCCGAGTCCTGCTACAAACCTTTTTAGGAGCTCCTTCACTGCGACACTACCTATCGTCGTCTTGGGCTAGTAGTAATGTCGACAGGCACTAGATTCCACGGGTGGTTTACCGCGATTTCCACGCTCTCTCCGCCGCCCTCTATTGCCATCCGCACGTCTTCCAATGCCACTTTGCTGCCTGGCGCGAATAGCGCGGGCCTCAGGTACAGAGTCCCTTCGAGTCCGCGTTGGCGCATGCGTGGGCAATAGTCAACATAGGCGAAGTCATTCGACGATGTCGCTTGAAAACCAGCCCTGAAACTGACCGGCTCCCTGGTCAGGAAAACCGTTTCATCGATCACGCCATGAAAAGTCTCCTCAAAAATGTCCGCTGTTTGATCCCCGACGACTTCCCGCGGACCAACGGTATCAACTACCTCAAGCTCTACACGTCCCAGCGCAAAGTTTTTCGGAAGCGACGAAAACGCGAACTCCAGGCATTGCATCCCGGAATTGTTGCGCGTAACGCGGACGTCCACAGTCGGCTCAAGCCACATATCAGTCACTGCATCCGCAACAGTCGAGATAATCCCTAAGCTTTTTGTGGTCGCGTCAACAACAAGCACCAGACCAGTCAGCACTACTGAGATGATCATCCACTTACTCTTCATCTTTATCTGCACCTATAGTGACATTAGGTGATCTTGCCGGAACACATGCC
This sequence comes from Porticoccaceae bacterium, assembly GCA_028280905.1. Lineage (GTDB taxonomy): Bacteria > Pseudomonadota > Gammaproteobacteria > Pseudomonadales > Porticoccaceae > JANQKW01. The sequence goes on along the minus strand of JANQKW010000407.1, from coordinate 722 downwards.
GTCATCGTTCTTAGCCTCCATTGTCGTCTAACGCTAAGCTAACCGGCAGCCAGTGCGAAGCACGCTTTTGGCTTTCCGACGGAGGCCGCTTGCGGCCGGAGTGTAGTTGAGCGTCTTGTTAGCCGCTTTACGCCCATACTTCATTCTCCGCTGTCAACTCGCCACCAGCACCACCTGTGTTCACAACCCCCTTTGGTTCTACAAGCATAATTTTACATTCATCTTTAGCCACAGGCCGATGTTCCACACCCTTTGGAACTACATACATTTCTCCAGCCCTCAATGTAACTTTACCATCTCGAAACTCGATATCTAGAGAGCCTTCTAACACAATAAAAACTTCATCAGTGTCCGGGTGATCATGCCACACGAAATCACCTAGCACTTTTACTAACTTAAACTGATAATCATTCATTTCCGCAATTATTCGAGGCGACCAATGCTTATCGAATGTTGCCAGCTTATCGTCAAAATTTATTGGTTTATGATTCATATCTTTTTCCGGCGGCTAACGTTCGCTTAGTATAAATATATAAATAGGGTCAGAAGACAATGGCACTTACTTAATCTTTTTAGGGTGGCCGTATTTTCTCACATTTTCACGCGCCTGCTCTCTAGGTTTTGTCAATAAAGGGAAGGCTTTCGGCCTTCGTTTAACCGCCCTGGGCTCAATCCGCCCCGGCCGATTACCCACGCGCTGTTGCGCCATCAGCACTAACAGT
>JANQKW010000394.1 GCA_028280905.1 Porticoccaceae bacterium | reverse complement strand
ATATGAAGAATTGACTGGGGAGGTGCCTTTGCAGACCGTCACCCGCAGGGAAGCGGGTGTCGAGCGTACAGGGACGTATTCACCGCGTGTCTGCAAAGGTAGTTCCCCAGGCAATTCACCACCAGCTGTGAAAAAAAACCGGAAATAGACTTTAAAAACCTTGACTTTTCAACAAGCGTTGAATATCTTTACTTCAGATTTCAACAGTTGTTGAAATTCAAGCTGTTGCAAAGTTGACTCCCCAGCCAAACTCAATTGGAGTCACAGCAATCAGTTTTTATTTAAGGGGGGAAAGCTCGCCGGGGTTATCACGATGGCGAGCGGGCCTAAACAACATGGTTCGTTTATAGGTGCGATATGATCACGTTAACTATCAGCAAGAAACGCCTCGCGGCAATCATCACAACAACAAGCATTGCGGGCATGGGTTCAGGTGCGGCTTGGTCGGAAGAAAGCGGCAATACCGCCCTGGAGGAAATTATTGTCACCGCGCAAAAGCGCGTTCAAAATTTGCAGGATGTTCCGGTAGCCATTACCGCATTTAGTGCCACGGAGCTGGAAAATGCCGGCGTATTCACCATCGTCGACCTTGAAAAAAGTTCACCCAACACGCAGATGCGGGAAAGCCGGGCGACCAACTCTACATTGACCGCGTTTATCCGCGGCATCGGCCAGCAGGATCCGCTGTGGGGCTTTGAACCCGGTGTGGGCATCTATGTGGACGATGTCTATTTCGCCCGGCCGCAGGCCGCGGTGCTGGATGTTTTTGACGTAGAGCGCATCGAGGTATTGCGCGGCCCGCAGGGCACGCTTTACGGCAAAACCACCATCGGCGGCGCGGTCAAATACGTCACCCGGGAAATGTCGGGGGACGCTACCGCAAAAATTAAAATCGCCGCCGGGGAGTACGGCCAACGGGATGTGATGGTGAGCGGACAGCTTCCCATCGTGGCGGACACCTTATACATTGGCGGAGCCGTCAGCCGACTGGAAAGGGACGGCTACGGCACCCAGTTCAAGGACTATGACTCCGCCTCCGGCACCTTTGGCCGCACCGAGGAAAACTACAACAAAGACGTGTTGACCGGCCGGCTCAATATCGAATACCGACCAACCGACGCGCTGTCATTGCGTTTGTCCGCCGATAAAACCGATGACGACTCCAACAACCGCTGCGGTTCGCGGTTCGATACCAACACGGTGCCGGGCCCCAACGGCGAGTTCTTTGACGCGCTGCCCGACCCGTTCGACTCCCAGTGCGGCATGACGGAAATCAGCAATGTCGAAAGCGAAGGCTACTCCTTCACAGCGAAATACGATATTAACGACAAACTGGCCGTGAAGTACATTTACGCGGACCGCGAGGGCAACACCGAAACCTTTATCGACTTTGACGGCACGCCGCTGGACAGCTTCGAGGTGCCGGCCTTCTACCGGGACGAACAGGAAACCCACGAACTGCAGGCCAACTACACCAGTGAATCCTTTGCGCTGGTGGGCGGCATCTACTATTACGAAGGCAATGCCGCCGGGGCCTTCGACGCCCTGTTCGGCCAGTTCAGCACCGGGGTATTGACCGGCTCGCAATTTTCCAATGCGGTGTTTGGCGATGTGGATACCGAGAGCACGTCTTTCTATCTCAACGGTGAATTTGACATCACTGAGCGCCTGACGCTGACCGCGGGCATTCGCTACACCAACGACGACAAGGCCGCTTCCGTGAACCGCCAGTTCGTGATTACCTCAAACTCTATTGTAGGCACCACCACCCAGGGCTCCGGCCTGACCTTTGGCGACCCGGCCAATGATACGCTGGTGGCGATCCGCACGGATTTCGACAAGAGCGAGGCCAATAACGACTGGAGCGAAACCAGCCCGTCAGTGAAACTCTCCTGGGATATCAGCGACGACATTATGATTTACGGCGGCTGGGCGAAAGGGTTTAAGTCCGGCGGGTTCGATATGCGGGCGGATGCCGCAGTGGAGCCAAATGCCGTCGAGGGATACGACCCCGAAACCGTCGACACCTTTGAATTGGGCGTCAAGGCGCAATTGTTCGATGACCGGCTGCGCCTTAATGTCACCGCATTCATGTCCGATTTTGAAGATATGCAGGTAACGGTGCAGGCCCCCGCTCCCCCGCCGGCGTTCTTTTCCTCCACCGTGGTTAACGCCGGCGAAGCGGAAATTGACGGGTTGGAGTTGGAAGCCGCCGCCCAGGTTACCGAAAACCTCTCAGCTAAATTGGTGCTCGGCTATCTGAATGCGGAATTTGTTGAAGTTATCGATGCGGTATTCGGCAATGTCGCCGAACCCTATGACGACGGCACCGGCAATATCGTCGACCCCTGGGAAATGCAGAACGCCCCCAAATGGAACGGCCAACTGAGTTTAAATTATCTGGCCAACCTGGGCGATGCCGGCTCGCTGACATTGACGACAGCGGTGTCCTATCGCGACAGAACCCGGATGTTCGACCAGACGGCAAGCATTTTGGACCAAAAATCCTACGCCCTGTGGGACGCCGGCGCGGTTTGGAACTCCGCCGATGACCACTGGTCCGCCGCGCTGCATGTGAAGAATATCAACGACAAGCTTTACCGCACCGGCGGCTACAATTTCCCAGCCACCGCCGGAGAGGACGCCATACTCGGGTTTTACGGTGCGCCCAGAACATGGACGGTCAGCTTAGCCTATGAGTTCTGATAAAAAGCACCCAAATAGGCGATAATAGGCAGTATTGCGCGGCGGCGGAACACACCGCCGCTGCAATACAACAATGTGAACTGCAACGATTGCTGGGTTCTACGACATGCACCCCTACAAAGATTACTGGTTTGAGAGCAGCGACGGCCTGAACCTCTACGCCCGCGATTACAGGCATTCTTCGCCGCAGGCGACCATTCTCTGTATTCCCGGCCTTACCAGGAACTCCGCCGATTTTTCCCGGTTGTGCGACCACTTGGCGGATCGCTTTCGCGTTATCTCGGTGGAGCTGCGCGGCCGCGGCAACTCCGAGTACGACAATAATCCGGAGAACTATCACCCCGGGGTATATGTGCAGGATGTCACCTCACTGCTGGACGCACTGCGGCTGGAATCGGTGATACTGATAGGCACATCGCTCGGCGGTTTGATATCCATGTTGTTGAGCGCCATGCAGCCCGATAGAATCGCAGCCGCGGTGATCAACGACATAGGGCCCCAGGTCAACCAACAGGGACTGGATAGAATCAAAGCCTATGTTTGCAACCAGTCTTCCGTCGCCAGCTGGCAAGAAGCGGAGCAAAGGACCCGGGAAATACTCGGGCGAGAGTACCCGGATTTCAAGGACGATGATTGGTCTTTCATTACCAGAAATCTCTACCGGGAAAATGGCAGCGGACAACCGGTGCTAAATTACGACCCGTCAATTTCAATATTGCTGGAGCAACGACAGGACGACTCAGTGCCGCCGGATCTATGGCCGGCGTTCGAAGCCATGCGTCCCATTCCGCTGCTGGTTTTCCGCGGCGAACTGTCCGATATTTTAACCCGGGATTGCGTGGCGAAAATGCAGCAAATTAAAAGTGACATGCACTTCACGGAAATCGCCAATTGCGGTCATGCGCCTCTGTTAACGGAAGGCGAATCCCTAACCGCGATAGACAACTTTCTCAACGCGCTGCCAACCGCGAAAGTGTGACAACCCCAGTCAACATCCAGATGACGGTACATTGCCGGCCTTCGGCTTTACTGGCTGGTTACCACCAAATAGCACACCAGCTCGCGCTTGCCGCAGTTCTCTATGGTGTGCTGCAAATCCGCGCGGTAGTGGGCGGAATCCCCCGCCGATAGGGTGCAGTCGGTGTCGCCCGAATAGACTCGGGCGCTGCCGCTGGCCACGGTGACTAGTTCTTTGGTTCCCGCGTAGTGCGGCGCGCTCGACAAGCTGGCTCTCGGGGCAATCCTGATCTCATAAAATTCGATATTCTTTTCCATGTGCAGGGGCGACAGGGTGCGGATTCGACATTCGTCATCAGCCCGGAATAGATTATTGCCGTCGTCACCGTGCACCACCTCTATCGGGGACGACGCCCAGGGCTGCTCCAACAACTCCCCGACGCTGATGCCAAACGCCTGGGCGATGCGAACCGTGACGGTTAACGTAGGGTTGGCTTGGCCCCTTTCGATTTGACTTAACATGGAGCGGCTAACCCCCGAAGCAGTCGCCAATTGTTCCAGGGTTAGCTTGTTCTTCTTACGCAATTCCGTCACGCGGTTGCAAAGCACTTCGCTGGCGGCATCGGCGCCGGTTGAGGGTTTGCTACGCGGCTCGGTTGTTTTTCTGGCCATGAAAAAATTCCTTTATAGTAGATATTATTCTTGCATAAGAGAAAATAGGGTTCTAATATGCAGGATAATATTCCTACATAGTAAACAATACGGCATTCGCCTGCCACGGTAAAATACCCGGCAACCGGCCGATGCCCGCTCAGATAGGTGGTCGATATGAAAGCGTTGGTAAAGAGGGAAGCGGATTGCGGGCTTTGGCTGGAAGACATCCCGGAACCGGAAATCGGTATCAACGACGTATTGATCAAAGTCAAGCGAACCGCGATATGCGGAACGGACCTGCATATTTATAACTGGGATGCCTGGGCGCGACAAACGATTCCGGTGCCGATGGTGGTGGGTCATGAATTTGTCGGCGAGATAGTCGCGGTGGGCTCCAATGTCAATGACTTTAGGCCGGGCCAGTTGGTCTCCGGCGAAGGGCATGTGGTTTGCGGGCGATGCCGCAACTGTATGGCGGGCCGTCGGCACCTTTGCGCCCATACCTCGGGAATTGGTGTGAATCGCCCAGGCGCCTTTGCCGAATACCTGGCGCTGCCCATGTCCAACGTCTGGGAACACCGTCCCGGCATCGACCTGGACACCGCCGCGTTATTTGACCCTTTGGGCAACGCGGTTCACACCGCGCTGCAATATGACCTTTTGGGGGGGGACGTGCTGATCACCGGCGCCGGGCCCATCGGCGTCATGGCGGCTGCGGTGGCCCGCCACGTCGGCGCGCGCCATG
>JANQKW010000384.1 GCA_028280905.1 Porticoccaceae bacterium | reverse complement strand
GTGTTGACGCGCGATCTGGCGACAAAGCTGTCCCGCAGGTCCGGGAAAAGATAGATGCCAAGCGCGAGCACTACCGGAACGAACACCAGGATGAATCTTGGCTGGAGGCGGTAAAACACTTGCGCCGACAGAACGAACAGCCCGCTCGAGATCAGATACAGGAACGAAGAGATCCTGATGTAAAAATCTCCGTGCCTGTTCATGATGGTCGCGGTTGCGATCAATGTCAGCGTCAACATGTTGATGATAATGCTCGAGCGGACATTTTTGGGGAGATTTTTGACGGAAAACAGCGAAATGAACAAAATCAGAGCGCCAATATATTCTATTATTGCAAGAATATATCCCATGGTGTCAGAGTTTATTTTTGACAGCACACCGCTACTCCGCATCCAAATTAGACGATGACAATTTATAACATAGTTCAGAATGTCAGTTTGAAGATCTGGTCTTCAAATATGCTTCCATACGGAAGCTGATTATTCTCGGTATCGGGCCAAGTGACCTTTCGGCAGCTCAGCATTGCACAATGCAGCATTCCAGCTGCCGGAACAATTTCAAAGACTTGAATCAATCACACGACTCAGTCCTCAAGTTGAGGATCTTGATAACCGATATTGAAAAAAATGACTACATCATTTCTTAACAAGATTGAGTCAATATATTTGACAATCAGTGGTTAAGTATTGGTGGGACTTTCGTAAAACCGGTTTCCTGAAGCGATGTTGTCGCCGAACAAGCAGTCTTGCGGGTGATGTTTTATTCAGTGTGCTCTGTTTTTTTGGAACTCGTAGCATAAGAACCGGAACATCCCTGAGTGCTTTCAAGAAATATGGCCGCTGATTGTGGGAAATCTTGCGAGTCTTGTGTGGGAAGTTCAGAGATGAAACAAAATCGGCTAATCACGCTGCTGCCATCCACAGATGTGGATCTGGGGCGGTGGTTGTTGCAGCATTCCGGCGTTCCCTATCGGGAGGAGCCGAATGCGCCTGTGTTCCACGAGCTGGTTTTCTGGATGTGGAGAGCTCCGGCTTCGCGCTATATCCTCTTCGTTCCGGAAAAGGGGAAGGCGCGGTATTCCGGCGTTGACGACATTCTTTCTTATCTCAAGACGGTGCCGGGTTTCGACCAGGGGCTCATCCCTGACCCTGACAAGGAGCCGGATGAACATTGGGCGGTTATGGATCTGCAGCACTATGCCAGAAGCACGATCGGCGATGAGTTGGACCGCTGGTGTTACTATCACCTCCTGAGAAACCGCAGGGCCATCTGGCCGTCGATCACCACGGGCGTGCCGCTTTATCAAAAGGCGGGTGTCTTTATCGGCATGCCTGTGATCCGGCGCCTGATGAACTACGCCTTGAAACTGAACGCGAAAAATGCCCAGGAGGCCTTGCAGCACACGTGTGCCGGGATGGAGCGCATCGACAACATGCTCTCCGATGGAAGGGAATTTCTGGTTGGTGGACGACTGACACTTGCCGACCTGGCGGTGGCCGCCTCCTTTGCGCCGATCATTCTGGCCCAGGGCTATCAGGGCATGCTGCCCAATCAGGCGATTTGCCCGCCGGAAATGGTGCCCGTGATCCAGAAGATGAGGGAAAGCCCGACCGGGCGGTTCATTCAGCGGATCTATGATCAATACCGGCCGGTTGAAACGGCTGCCGCCCTGGAGCGCGGTCTTGCGACGCCGTTGAGCTCGGACGGGCATCGGCGCGCAGCATAAGTGTCGGAG
>JANQKW010000373.1 GCA_028280905.1 Porticoccaceae bacterium | reverse complement strand
CGGGCGTCTGGGAACCCTGTTTGGGACCCTCGTCGACAGGGATGTCGACGCGGAGCTTACAAGGATGTATTCACAGCGAGTCCCAAACAGGGTTCCCAGATGCCCGCGGAAATGTGGCACCAACGCAAAAGGTCCCCTATCAGCACGGTCTCGACAAATTAACTGAAGAAAAACCTCATTGGAGCGCATCAGCCAATGTCAAGACGTGCAAATTAGCGCCTCGTTGGTTAGGATTGCGCCCCTGCACTCTCAAATGACCAACATCAGGGGCTATATTAATGATTACACTACACACCAACTACGGCGATATTTCCATCGAATTGGATTTTGAAAAGGCACCCATCACAGCAGCGAATTTCCTTCAATATTGCCGCGACGACTTTTACAGCGGCACCATTTTTCACCGCGTTATTGACGGCTTTATGATTCAGGGCGGCGGCATGACCGCCGATATGAGCGAAAAGCAAACCCGCGACCCTATCGAAAACGAAGCCGACAACGGCCTGCCCAATGTAGTGGGTTCCCTGGCGATGGCCCGCACCAACGACCCCCACTCGGCCTCCTCACAGTTTTTTATCAACGTCTCCGACAACAGCTTCCTCAACCACAGTGGCAAAAACCCGCAGGGGTGGGGCTATGCGGTTTTTGGCAAGGTTTGTGACGGTATGGACGTGGTCAACAAAATTAAAGGCGTTCCAACCGGCAACTCGGGCTTCCACCAAGACGTACCCGAGGAGACGGTTTCAATCGACAATGTAACGGTCAGCGACGCCTATTCCGACAATTGAGTATGACGGCACTGCTGATTTCCGATCTGCACCTGTCGCCAGAACGCCCGGCAGTTACCCGGGCGTTTTTCGATTTTCTCTCCAACAAGGCAGCCACCGCGAAGCAGCTCTACATTCTTGGCGACCTGTTTGAAGCCTGGATCGGCGACGACGATCCTTCCGAGTTGGCCGGGGATGTGCAGGACCAGCTCAAGGCGCTTTCTGAGCGGGGAATAGAAGTTTACTTCCAGCACGGAAACCGGGATTTTTTAGTAGGCAAAACTTTTGCCCGCAATACCGGCTGCAAGTTGCTGCCTGAATTACACCTGACTTCTCTGGCCGGGGTTGACGCCGTGTTGCTGCACGGCGACACACTGTGCACCGATGACGAGGATTACCAGCGATTCCGTCGACGTTACCGCCGCCCTTTCATGATCTGGTTACTCAGACGGCTCCCCCTGAAAAAACGCCAGCAGGTTGCAGCGGATTGGCGCGAAAGAAGCGCTATGGCAAACGCTAACAAACCGGAAAATATTATGGACGTGTCCGGTGACGCGGTGGAGCAGACGATGAAAAAATACGGTGTGAAGCTGATGGTGCATGGCCACACCCACCGCCCCGATCATCATCAGTACCCCTATGGTGAACGCATAGTTCTCGGCGATTGGCACCACAAGGGCTGGTATGTGGAAGCCGACGGCCGGGGGATTTCCCTGAATTCATTTGACATCAACGCTATTGAGCCGGGCGTTTAAGACAACGTTCGTGAAAAGGTTTTACGTTAATTGGCCGGCTCGTGCTAATAAGAGACGTTTGCTGTCTTGGGTTGGTGCCACAAATCCGCGGTCATCTGGGAACAGTGTTTGAGACTCGCTGTGAATACATCCCTGTAAGCTCCGCACCGGCTTCCCTGCCGGTGAGGGTCTCAAACACTGTCCCCAGACGGCCGCTTACGGTCGCTCATAAACTGAGAGGGTAAGGTACAGAAAACTCGGCAAATAGTCATGCATGAAGCTATTGGCTCCTGCATTAGCGGGTGTCTAGGAAAGACTTTTGAGACCCTCGTCGACAGGGATGTCGACGCGGAGCTTACAGGGATGTATTCACAGCGAGTCTCAAAAGTCTTTCCTAGATAGCCGCGGGTTCATAGCACCACTCAAAGGCCGCGAGCTAGTGGCACCGAACCAAGACTAGAAAGATCCACTCATTGGCACAACGCAACCTATCAAGACTTATTACAAAAGGCGCTTGATCAACTGCAAACCGATACAGATAAACCCTTGAGTTTATCCACTCCTATCAGCCACCGGACCTGAGTGAAAACGAAATTCGGTATCGGGATCGGTTATCAATTTCCTCTCCGCTTCAAGAAACAACTGCAACCTGTTATCCAGATCATCTTCTCCGGCATACTTTTCAGCCAGCCTCAAATAATCCCGATAGTGGCGCCCTTCGGAGCGCAACAACGATAAATAAAAGGTTTCCAGTTCCACATCCAGGTGCGGCGCCAGCGCGGCGAACCGCTCGCATGAACGCGCCTCGATAATGGCGCCGACAATCAAAGTATCCACCAACCTTGCGGGTTCAAAGGTCCTAATATGCACTCTAAGACCGGCAGCATAGCGAGACGCCGTCAGCGGCTCGAAACCCACACCGCGCCGCTCCATAATTTCCACCACCTGTTCAAAGTGGCGCAATTCTTCCCTGGCCAGTTTCGACATCTTGTAAAGCAGCTCGGAATCGCGGTCGTACCTATAGATCAGGTTCAGCGCCGTGCTGGCCGCCTTTTTTTCGCAATTTGCATGATCTATCAATAAGATAGAAATATTACTTAATGCACCTTCTAGCCAAGATTCGGGAGTCGGGCACAGCAGAAAGTCACTGATTTCCGCAACAATGGTCTCTTTCAAAATCAGCTATCTTCAAACTGGGCCAGAAATGCGGGCATTGCCTTTTGGCAGGCTTCGTCAGCAGCTCGCACGGCGTGCCGCTCAGACACCCGCTGCCGCCAATCCGCCATACCCGGCGTATCGGCTGCAGGACTCCAATCCTTCAGCATGCCTTCAAGCGGGTCTGAAAGCGCCAGGGAGCAGTAGAGCACTATGTCCGCATAACTGAATTGATCGCCCAACAGGTAGTTGCTGAAATCCGTCAGTCGCGCCACGGCGGCGAAGCCCCTGCTCACCTCTTGCGCTGCTTTAGCCACATCGCTGTCAGGGACTTGTTGTTTCATCAATCTCGGCAACACGACTCGCCTGGCGGGCAAATCAATATACAACTCCGCCATGCGCATCAATTCACGGCACTTGGCCTTTTCATAGGGGCCGCCGGGCATCAGGGTAATGTCCCGCTGGATATCTTCCAGAAATTCCAGTATCGCGGCACTCTCACACAGGCTGCCTTCCCTTACCTGTATGCAGGGAATCTTACCCATCGGACTGAGCGATAAATATTCCGGGTTCTGATTCGGCCCGGTGAGAATCTCTTCGAAGTCAAATCCTTTTTCAATCAAAGCAATCAATACCATGCGATAGTAGTTGCTTACCGGAGAACCCTGTAACGTGATCATCAATACCCCTATTGAGAAAGCTTGAATAATTTGCTGGAGACCGGTTTAACACAATCTGCGACCGAGCAGCTATTTCCGCTAAGTATAACGACTATTAGCCAGCGCGATGTCATTGAGAGTGTTTTTTTTGTAAAATTAACAACCTGATTTTCCTTGCCCGGAAATCCTGCTCAAGAATTGCAGACTCACTGGGGTCGCCAGTTAAAGCAGACCGAAAATCAACAATTAACGAGGTAATTCATCGTGTTAGAAGCTTATCGCAAACATGTGGAAGAACGCGCCACGCAAGGCATCCCGGCCAAACCCCTCTCTCCCGCCCAAATGGCGGACCTGGTGGAACTTCTGAAAAACCCACCCGCTGGAGAAGAGGAATACCTCGTTGATTTGATTAGCAACCGCGTACCGCCGGGCGTGGACGAGGCGGCTTATGTTAAGGCCGGATTTTTAAGCGCCATCGTCAAGGGCGAGGCCGCGTCTCCACTTATCGACAAAACCGATGCGGTAAACCTGCTCGGAAAGATGCTTGGCGGCTACAACATAGCTACCCTGGTAGACCTGTTGGACAATACCGAACTCTGTGAACTGGCCGCGGAGCAGCTGAAAAAGACGCTGTTGATGTTCGATGCGTTCCACGATGTCGACGAAAAAGCCAAAGCCGGCAACGCCGCCGCCCAAGCGGTCATGCAAAGCTGGGCGGACGCCGAATGGTTTACCAGTAATGATGCAGTGCCCGAATCCATCAAGGTGACAATATTCAAAGTCACCGGCGAAACCAACACCGATGACCTGTCCCCGGCGCAGGACGCCTGGAGCCGCCCGGATATTCCGTTGCACGCCCTGGCAATGTACAAGAACGCCCGCGACGGCATAACACCGGATCAACCCGGCACCGTTGGCCCCATCACTCTGATCGAAGAACTCAAAGCCAAGGGCAATCAAGTGGCTTTCGTAGGCGATGTGGTCGGCACGGGGTCTTCACGAAAGTCCGCCACCAATTCGGTGCTCTGGTACTTTGGCGAGGAGATCCCCGGCGTACCCAACAAGAAGTCCGGCGGCATCTGTATCGGCGGTAAGGTTGCGCCGATTTTCTACAACACGATGGAAGACGCCGGGGCGTTGGTATTTGAAGCGCCGGTGGACCAACTCAACACAGGTGACGTAGTGGAAGTCCGCCCCTATGAGGGCAAAATTCTCAGCGAATCGGGCGAGCTGCTCTCGGAATTTTCGCTGAAGTCGGAAGTACTGTTGGACGAGGTGCAGGCAGACGGACGCATCAACCTGATCATCGGCCGGGGCTTGACCTCCCGGGCGCGCGAAGCGCTTGGCTTGCCGCCGTCGGAGCTGTTCCGCCAGCCGGCGCAACCGGAAGATTCCGGCAAGGGCTATACCCTGGCCCAGAAAATGGTCGGGCGCGCCTGCGGCATTGACGGTGTTAGACCCGGCGCTTACTGCGAACCTAAAATGACCACCGTCGGCTCGCAGGACACCACCGGACCAATGACCCGCGACGAATTGAAAGACCTGGCCTGCCTGGGCTTTTCCGCCGACCTGACGATGCAGTCTTTCTGCCATACGGCGGCATACCCAAAACCGGTGGATATCGACACGCAGCACACACTGCCGGATTTTATTAT
>JANQKW010000369.1 GCA_028280905.1 Porticoccaceae bacterium | reverse complement strand
GTACCAATAGACGGATCGATGGAGGGAATCGAGCTGCTGGGCGACATTCCTCGAATAGAAAATAATGCAACGCCCGGAAAGGAGCCACCCGGGGTTATGATCGCGTTTGGAACGCTAAAACCAATATCGGATAGATCCTTCATTTTCAATGCGGCTATCTGATCTTCCCCGAAGGCGGAAATCGCGACAGGTATATCCTGAACGTTTTCAACTACGCCTTTTTTGGTAGCCGTGACCATAACCTCTTCTATAAGCGCTTTAGTCGCGGTTTGAGCCGCCGCCAACTGCGGCAGCATCGCGGACATCGCCAAGGTTGCATATAAACGGGCTTTGTCTTTTTTAAGGTATTTCATTTTACGCTTCCCCCTATTTTGTAATAAAAAATGGCAACTCGCCAATAAGCCTGTTTGCCAAGTCTCACACAGAAAGGAGAGAGGGGATGTCAAGTACTTAACAGTTGCCCACCATCTGCCGGGTTGTCAAATAACGGCTGCGACACTAAAACTTTTCAAGTTATTCAAATGCAGGGGGAGTAAGCTTTGCCGGTGAAAAAACTTGGAGAAAGACTCCCAGGCGGTTATCGAGCCGTGTGTACTCCCATTGCGCTGCCAGGCCAAATCGGCAGTCAGTAGCATTTATGCGACGTGATCACATCGCGGCCCCGACGCGTTGTATCCGTGGCCCATATGGCAATGTGGTCTTGAAACACCCGTCGATATAAATGACAAATTTTCTCTTCATTACCGGCCAACGCAGCGTCGTTTTCAAGATCCTTTATCACCGACTCTATAGTGACTTCGGTGTTAATCTGCCGGATGCCGCCATCTTGATCACTGTCCAAGATAAGCAGTTTTTCGGCGCCGGGCTGATTCGACCAGGGCTTCCACTCCGGCAGATTGCCGTCTTTACCTCGCCCTGGAGAGCCCGTATAGGCAAAGTTCGCCCAGTATGCACTCATGGCATCGGCGAGCTTTTCCCTCGACGGCAAACCTTCCGGCGAGTGATTGTGCCCAGGTGATTCTGCGCCCGGTGCAGCGCCGAATACAAAGGGTATCTCCAAACCGTGGGCGGCGCCCAGCAAATCGACCCGGTTGCCCTTGAGTTCGTCAAAGTCGAATCGATAGGCGTATACGCCGGCGTTTTCGGGGTTTCGGCTGATCAGCCTGGCCGGCAAATCCGTGCCGAAAGTGCGCCACACGGATGAGATGTACTTGGCTAACCTGTTGTAGTCGTCGACGTCTCTCAAACGCGGAGGCGCTGCGGTGCGATCTACATAACGCGGATCAAAACTGTACATGAGTTTTGCCTCGTCCCTATTGGTTCCGGTGATTAACGGTATCCGCTTGCGGTGGGCCAGTTGCTCATAAAGCTCCCAAGACTGGCCAACGGGTAGCACAGCACCATCGCCGATGATATTGACGAAAGGCCTACTTCCCAACCCCATAGGTCTGCCATTAAGCGACCCGATAATGGCTTTTGCCGGTTTGCCTCTCAACCAGTTGGCGTGGTCCCGGTCCGACATGGAGGCAAGCCGGGTTTTGGCCTGCCGTCGATCCATTTGACCCTGCTCCTTTAACATCAGTGTCAAGGCTACTTCCGCCGAGCTGTTGATGTGTCCGGCTTGGTTGTCATCCGTGTAGTTCTGTGCCTGCGCCAGAGAGTAGCCTGTAACACCGCCGCTTTGTGAAATCGCCTTGTGAAACAGGCCGTCCGCAAGCGGCGATAGCAGCATTGAGTAAACATTCAGCGCACCGGCCGATTCACCAAACAGGGTCACGTTGTCTTTGTCACCGCCGAAGTTGGCGATATTCCGCTGCACCCATGTTAGCGATTCGATAATGTCGAGGGTGCCATAGTTTCCGGAACCATCTTTGCGCACCAAAGACGTGTTTGGCTCGCGTGCAGCATTATTTATTCTCGGGTTGTTAAACCAACCCAGTAACCCCAGGCGATAGTTAATGGTGACCACCACCACTTCCCGCTTAGCGGCCAGCGTTGCGGCGTAGTGATGGGCGCTGCCCGCGCCGGCGATATTGCCACCACCGTGAATCCAAAGCATGACGGGCAGCCGTTTGCCGTTGGCAACCGCGGACCGGCTAAGCGATTTGGGCGCCCAGACGTTTAGGTAGAGGCAATCCTCCGACCCCACAATCTTGCCATACTGCTGTCGCGGGACGGCGCTCATAAACGAACCGACCTGCACGCAGATATCTGAATACTGTTTCGCTTCACGGACGCCTTGCCAGGGTTCAGCGACCCGCGGCGCACGCCATCTTAACTCGCCCACCGGCGCTTTGGCGTAGGGAACCCCCAACCAGACAGAGTTGCCATGGTCATCGACAAATCCGCTGAGTTGACCACTGTCAATCAATCGAACAGTTTCATCGCCCGGAGCCACGCCATTCTGCGCAACCGAGTCACCCTGCGTTGCTGAACAGGCCGCCAATACAATAGCGGCAACAAAAATATGCAGCCTCAGTAGCGCGCCAGAAGAAATCAATTGGAAAATGTTCATATCCACTATTCCTGTTAGGTGGATGCGTTTGTTAGTTCCGCTGAACGCACCCTGCCTGAAAAAGAACCAACCGGGCCCGGCGCAAACACCGGCCCTGGTTGGCAGTAAAAATAACGGCTAAAAACGATAGCTGGCCTGAACAGTCACAAACCGCGGATTGTTGATCAATTGATTATACCCTCCGAAAAACGGCTGGTTGTAACCGTATACCAGGTATCTTTCGTCATCGAGGTTGCGACCGATCACCGCCAGGTTCCAAGCGCCATCCACTGACCCTAAACCCAGTCTCGCGTCATAGGTGGTGTAGCTTGGACTTTTACTGCGCGGATCCAGATCCGTCTGGGTGAACACGTCATCCCGGTAGTTAGCCGTCGCACTCGCGGTAACTATCAGGCTATCACCGATCGGTTGCTCATAGGCGAGAGTGACACTACCATTCCATTCCGCCGCTTGCCGATTATCCAGGTCGCTGTAGTCCTTGCCGCAGATCGGCAGCCCCCTACTATCAATCAGCGCAACGAAGTTACCCGTTGGATTATCCGGATCAAAACCGGCGGATTCAACAGAGTTGCACGGCCCGATATATTCATCATAGGCGGCCTCCAAATAGGCGCCCGAGAAGCTTAAAGTCAACGCTTCCGTCATGCGCCAGCGGCCGTCAAATTCAAAACCCTGGGTAATGGACTTGGGCGCATTGCCGATTTCATAACCGCCGCCGTTGAAGGTCTGGACCTGAAGGTCTTCATACTCCACGTAAAACGCGGCCAGGTTTACGTTTGCTGCGCCATCCGCCAACACAAACTTGGCGCCGAGTTCATAGGAAGTGGCACTCTCGGGCTCAAACTGGCCGGGATCAATACCAATGTTGTTCTCGATAAAACCGCCCGCCTTGAATCCTTCGGCAATGGTCAGGTAGTACTGAGTATCACCGACGTCATACTGCAAGGTTCCGGCAAAAGTATGCTCCACCTCCTTCCTTTCACCAAAGGTGAATACACGATTATCGATCACGCGAGCCTCCGCCGTACCTGGGTCGGGCTCGAGAAAATCCCCGCCCAATCGCGCATCATAAAACCCCAGTATTGCCAGTCCTTCAGGCGTATCGGCAGTTACCGCTTCGCCATCCTCGTTATAGGCAGTCACTACTTTGTCCGCAGCCTTTTCTTCGTGAGTCCAACGCCAGCCGACTATCAAGCGGAAGTTATCGGTAACGTTGATGGTACCCTCGGCGAAGGCGCTCTGCGTTTCGGATTCCAGATCAAGATCTCTCTGCCAGGTGCTGTCGGGAACCGGCAAACCCAGTGCATCCAGGTTCACGACCAGATTGGAGTACAGGGAATTGTAGGTACTATCGAGATAGTAAAGACCGGCTGTCCAATCAAACAACTGCCCTCCGGGGGACTCGACCCTGATTTCCTGGCTGAACTGTTCAAAATCCTGGGTTTGGGCGAGGTCAAACACGGGCAGTGAGATCGCCACGTTATCGGAAACGAACTCGCTCTCGAACCTGGACCAGGCCGACGTAGCCACGATCGAATAATCACTCCAATCGTAGCTGAACTCAGCGAGGTAACTCTCCACATCCAGGTAGTTGTAGCTACCGGGCCGACGACCCGTTTGATCACAAAGCCCCTGATAGGAGCCTCCCGGAACCAGTGAAGCAGTGAAATCACAGGCAGTCGTACTGATAAAATCATCATCGACAATCATGTCGCTCAACGCCGGGCTGGTATCGATTGACGTCATAACCGACGTGTTCTCCGTATCCAGTGAGCTGGTTTCGAATTTAAAGAAAGAAGACAGGTTATCACTGATATCCCACTCGAGGGAAAGGCGAGCGTTTTCAGACTCTAGCTGTTGCATCGGCTCACCGGAATTGGAGGAAAGATCACTGATATTTTCCCCCCAACCGTCATCTTCACGATACATAAGCGCCAGGCGAGCGCGCACCGTATCGGATAGCGCGCCGGATACAACGCCGTCAACCCTGCCGGAGCCGTTTTCGTCGGTGTACGCCGCGCTGACATGCCCCTCGAATTCATCAGTCGGGCGGGCGGTGCGCATGTTGACCGCCCCGGCAATAATATTTTTACCAAGCACCGTGCCCTGTGGGCCGCGTAGCACCTCAATAGATGCAAGATCGAAGGTCGGCGCCCTAAACTGCTCGCCCCTGCTTCCGTAAACGCCGTCGACAAACCAGCCAACCGATTGTTCCACGCCTACCGCGTTACTGGTGCCCTGACCCCGTATATAGACAAACGGGGTAGAAGTGGCGCCGCCAAGCGACACGATATTGAAGTTCGGCAGCGCGTTTTGCAGGTCGCTGACATCGCCCACGTTCATCTTGGCGATTTCCTCGCCGCTGATAGCCACGATAGACATGGGCACATCGACCAGGCTCTCTTCCCGCTTGCGGGCGGTGACGACGACTTCCTCAAGCGCAAGCGCGGAGCGCTCCTCAACGGCCTCGGCAGAAACAACCATTCCACTGTTGACTGCGACAACGGCAAGTGGCAGCAGCGCTTTCTTTGCAAAGCGATTCATTGCATATACCCCCTTTAAAAATAGTAATAATTGCAATAGTTATGATTTGCCTTTTACAGTTAAGGCATCTGTTACGAGTAGCGGAGAAATTATAGGGAAGGAGACGGGACGGGAAACATCACATATGTGGGGATTCAGATCGATTTATCGGCGATAAAAACATAAAATACTTGATAAAAAAGTAATTAAGGGCACCTCTATTAATTGCACATGACCTCTGCGTGGCCTGAATGGTACCAGTGCAAGGCGCCTCGCGAAGGCGAAGGCTGGTTGTCCTTTGCGAGCGAGGCAACGCAGCGATGGTGCCGTTCAGGCCGCGCCCTTCGGGGCTATCGGGAAATCCTGCTGTCTGCGTTGCACTCCTTCGCCGGGCAACCAGCCCGACTCAATTGCGCGCCTTGCCAGCAACATTTCCTGAAAGCCAGAGGCCTTGCGCAATTAATAGAGGTGCCCTTAACCGATTGCAGAACCTGCGTTGCGCAAAATAAGGAAACCACGGTGGCAGACGTTGCAAATATTAACCGCTATAACTGGTTCCAGCTATTGCCGCCGGAACTCGACAGAAAGCTGCGCAACGAGATGGTTTACATTGACCTGGATTCCAAGAGTCTTTTATTTGAGAAAGGCACGCCAACCAAGGGAATCTACCTAATAGAAGCCGGCAACATCAAATGTTCAACGGCAACGCCCGCGGGCAAGGAAGTGGTCGTCGGGGTCTTTGGAAAAATGTCTCTGCTGGCGGATGCGGAAACATTTTGCAACGAGCCCCACGTGTATTCAGCATCGGCACTAAAAAAAAGTCGCGTTGGCCTGCTCAAAAAACACCGGTTTGAAAAGTTGCGCCTTGAACACCCGGAAATAGGCGAGCGCATTATTCAAATGATAAGCCTGCGGCTAACGCGAACCATACAGCTCATGGAAGATACCATCGGGTATGATGTGCCACAGCGGCTCGCCCGGCAAATAGACCGCTTGAGCAGAGTCCACTTCGATCACGCGAACAACCCTGACGAAAAAGCGGAATTGATTGTTAATATCGGTCAGGAGACCCTTGCCGCAATGATTGGCGCCGCGACACAAACCACTAATAGAATTCTCAAACAATGGGAAGCCCAAGGGCTGATAAAGGTCAACTACGGCAATATCAGCATTTACGACCTCGCCGCGCTCCTTGAATTTGCAAAGGGGAAAGATATCAACGACGAATAGTAAATCTACCAGACCTCCGGTTTTACCGGAGGCTATTTAGCAGGCTGATTAGTGTCCTTTCTAGAAGTGCTCCGGCGGTAATGCTGAAACAGTCGCCGGCCCCGCCAAAATGGTATCTGCGTAGGCCGCAGCCCTTGGCAACACATGCTCGGCATAGAACTGCGCGGTGATAAGCTTGGCACGATGGAAATCAGCATCACCCTCGCCAGCCACCAGCTTGTGTTGAGCGGCAACGGCGCCGCGGGCCAATTGATAACCGCCGAAAACCACACCGGCAAGCATCAGCAGGTTGACTGATGCAGCGCCCGGCGCATCGGCGTCTTCACCGGCTGCGCTCAGCAGCCATTCACCGGCGCGCCGGAACGCGTCCAGTCCCGCTGTCAGCTTTTCCCTTATCGATTTTAATGCCGCGTCAGCATCGCTTATGGCTTGCGTGTAGTCCTGTATTTCGTGAACTAATGACTGCAAGGCGTCGCCCCGGTCGCGCAGGATTTTGCGGCCCACCAGATCACCCGCCTGGATGCCCGTAGTGCCCTCATAGATGGTTAGAATACGCGCGTCCCGCATATGTTGCGCGGCGCCGGTTTCCTCGACAAAGCCCATCCCACCGTGGACTTGAACGCCCAGGCTGGTCACCTCCTGCGCGATTTCGGTGCACCAGCCCTTGGCTATCGGCACCAGCAGGTCCAGTCGAACGCTGCTCTGCTGCGCGGTTTCCGTATCATCACTGTGGTGCGCTTTATCCAGCGTCGCACCGGTCACATAGGCCACCGCGCGCGCCGCCTCCGTCAGGCTGCGCATCAGCATCAACATGCGGCGCACGTCGGCGTGGTGAATAATGGCCACTCGCCCCTGCTGATCGGGCGCGAAGCCCTGCACGCGATCGCGCGCATATTCGCATGCCTGTTGATAGGCGCGGTCGGCTATCGCAACCCCCTGAATGCCTACGCCCAGCCGGGCGTGATTCATCATGGTAAACATATGCGCGAGCCCTTCGTTTTCGCGGCCGACCAGGTAGCCAACCGCGCCACCCGAGTCGCCGAAGCTCATCACGCAAGTAGGACTGGCGTGAATTCCCAGTTTGTGCTCCAGGGAAACCGCACTCACATCATTCCTGGCGCCGAGGCTGCCGTCGGCATTCACCAGGTATTTGGGAACCAGAAATAATGAAATGCCCTTGGTTCCCTCGGGCGCATCCGGTAAGCGGGCCAAAACCAGGTGGATCACGTTGTCGGCCAATTCATGATCGCCCCAGGTAATAAAAATCTTTTGCCCCTCGATCAGGTAGTGGTCGCCATTAGGGTTTGCCTTGCAGCGCACCGCGGAAAGGTCGGAGCCCGCCTGAGGTTCGGTAAGATTCATCGTTCCGGTCCAATCTCCGCTAATCATGGGCGGTAGATAGGTTGCCTTGAGCTCCTGAGAGCCGTGCGCCGCCAGGGCTTCTATCGCACCGCAGGTCAGCATTGGGTTCAGTGCGAAGGATAAGTTCGAAGCACTCCACAACTCGAATGTCGCGCAATGCAACAAATGCGGCAGCCCCTGGCCGCCATATTCCGGACCCTGAGCTATGCCCATCCAGCCACCCTCGCCAAACTGCCGGAGCGCTTCGGCAAAACCCTGGGGCAAGGTCACTTTTCCATCCACCAGTTGAGCGCCCTGTTCGTCTCCGGTGCGATTGAGCGGCGCCAAGACTTCCCCAGCGAGTTTACCGGCTTCTTCTAGCACTGCGTCGACCAGATCCGGGGTTGCATCGACAAACTTCGCCAGTTGGGAAAGCCTATTCATATCCCCAAGTTCATTGATGACAAATTGAATCTCTCGTGTGGGTGCGGTGTAACCGGTCATAGTCGTATCCTCCTCTCGTTGTTTGCCAGACTCGGCTACGCTAAGTAGCGACTAGCCTGACATGCCTAAGCGTCACACATTACGAAGATACGTGATGCAAACTATTTGACATTTGAATAGCCTTTGATGCACTTTCTTGATGCTTGACATTAGTTACCGCCAGCTACAACACGCTGAGTTGCCTAACTTCATCAACAACACCGGTCGATAGAACTAGCTTATTGACAAGAGGCTTTTGACAAAACCAAAAGTTGAAAAAGGCAATGAGAATTACTACCATTCGTAAATTCAGCCCTCGCATGATCAACCAAGTTCTCGCCACGCGTTATTTAACCTGGGAAGTTCAAGTGTCAGACAACCGCGAAACCCCCACCAGTATTGCCAGCTATTCTCCGTCGAACGGCGGCGACGCATGCTGTCACCGCTGGCGCAGCAGATTTTCATCCGTACCCGAACCGAGGGCATGAAGCAGGCGGAAGTGGCCGCTAAACTGAATATCCACATTACCACGGTCGTGAAAAACCTGGCCGACAAGGAATATATCTCGGCCTGCACCTACGCCTGCTGGTAACTCCATTTCCCTGGCGGGTAGCGGCGGAATTGACGAACTGGGGATCGTTGCGCAAACTCTAAAAACGAACCACAATGTGTTTTCCAAATTACTCACTCACTGTCATCCAGTGATTCAGAATCAACAGGTTAAGACGGAGAAGACAAATGTGGTCTTTCAACACCGAACCCGAGTTTCAAAAAGAACTAGATTGGATCAAACATTTCGTAGAAACAGAAGTGGAACCATTGGATGTCATACTCGGCAGTCAATGGAACATCCACGACCCGGGCTTCATAAAAATTGTTAGGCCATTACAAGCTAAAGTTAAAGAGCGCGGCTTGTGGGCCTGTCACTTAGGGCCGGAACTTGGCGGCAAGGGCTATGGGCAACTGAAGCTTGCATTGATGAACGAACAGTTTGGCCGCTCGCGTTTTGGCCCGATTGTTTTCGGATCGCAAGCACCGGACACAGGTAACTCTGAGATTCTCGCCCACTATGGTACGCCCGAACAAAAAAAGAAATACCTGGAACCTCTGCTGGAAAACGAAATTGTTTCTTGCTTTGCAATCACTGAACCCCAAGGCGGCGCCGATCCGTTGGTGCAAGAAACAACGGCGCATAAAGACGGCGATGAATGGGTTATCAACGGCGAGAAATGGTTCGCCTCCAATGCCTGCTTCGCTTCTTTTATTATCATTATGGCCATCACCGACCCTGACGCCGATCCCTATAGGCGCAGATCTATGTTCATCCTGCCGGCGGAAACACCCGGCATCGAAATTATAAGGAACTATGGTTTTTACGGCGAAGGTAACCCTCCAACCCACGGACACCTTCGTTTAAGCGATGTCCGGGTGCCCGCTGAGAATATGCTCGGGGAACCCGGTGAGGCGTTCATCGTTGCCCAAGTGCGGCTAGGCGGCGGTCGTATGCATCATGCTATGCGCGCCCTAGCGGAGGCTAGCAAATGTTTTGATATGACCTGTGAGCGAGTACTATCCCGTTTTACCAAAGGCGAAGTGCTTGCAAAAAAACAAATGGTGCAGGAAAAAATCGCCGATTGCTGGGTGCAGCTCCGGCAATTCAGGCTGCTGATTCTGGAGACGGCGTGGCTGGCGGATCAAGGCCATGATTGGAAAGCGATTCGCAAGAATGTGGCTGCGGTTAAATCGATTATGCCGAAAGTTTTACATGATCTTTCTTCCACGGCATTACATCTACACGGATCCTTAGGGCTTTCAACGCAAATGCCGTTTACCGATACGTTAATCAATTCCTATCACGTTGGTTTAGCGGACGGACCCACGGAGGTGCACAAGGTAACGGTTGCGCGAGAGGTTTTAAAGGAATACCAACCCTGTGACACCATGTTTCCCGATTATACGCTTTATGCCCGCGAGGAACGCGCCTATGAACTCTATGGCGAACACCTTGGCGATGATGACAAGTCACACCCGAATCGGAGTCAACAATGAAAGATTTCAACAATAAGGTTGCCGTCATCACCGGCGGTGGCAGCGGCATAGGCTTTGCCATTGCCAAACTGTTGGGCAAACGCGGTGCAAAGCTGGTAATCGCCGATATCCAACAAAGCGCCCTCGACGAAGCGACGGAATCACTCGCGCAAGAAGCTATCGAGGCCATTGGCGTCAACGTCGATATCCGCGACCGGCAGGCGGTGCACGCCCTTGCCGACACAGCTTGGAACACCTTCGGCGCCGTTCATTTTGTTATGCACAATGCCGGCGTGGCGGTGTTTGGCGCCGCCTGGGAACTAACCGAAACGGACTGGGATTGGACTATGCAAGTTAACCTGGATGGTGTTGTTAACGGCGTCCTGGCCTTTTTGCCTCGAATGGTGAAGGAAGGCCATGAAGGTCATATGTTGTTTACTGCGTCATTTGCCGGGCTGGTGCCTAACAGGAATCTAGCGCCTTACAACATCAGCAAAGCAGCGGTTGTGTCGCTGGCGGAATCCTTGCACAAGGATTTAAAAGGGACCAAGTTAAGCGCCTCAGTCTTATGCCCGATGCGGGTAGCTACTCAAATCGAGCAAAGCGCGCGCAACCGACCCGATGAACTGGGCGGGCCTGAAGCGAATCGGTCCTACACCGAGGAAGAACAGAGTAGCCTGCAGGGACGTTCCCTTGAGGTAGATGCGGTTGCGGAACATACCATTCAATCGGTTGAACGTGGCGACCTTTACATTCACACCCATAAGGAAGCCGCCGAGTTCGTGCGTCGCCGTGGCGATAAGATCTGGCAAAGTTTTGAGAACGCCTTGTAAGGTGAACTTACCAATTGATAGGAGAATCCGTGAGTAGCCTGCAAGGTATCGCCTCTATCGGACAAATTGCGCAACTCGCGTTTGTGCCGGATGACTTCAACGCGGCAGTTGAATATTGGACCGGCACCGTGGGCGTCGGTCCGTTCCTATTAATAGACCCTATAAATCTGACGGGGACTCAATTTGACGGACAAGCATCCGCGGCTGAAGTGGGCGTGGCATTGGCGTATTGGGGCGATATGCAGATTGAACTGATTAAACAGCACAACGATGCGCCCTCGATCTATATTAATCCTCCATGGGGCAACAGACAGGGCATCCATCACTACGGTTTAGAAACGGACGATATTGCCGCCGCAAAACAAGTGGCGACATCAACAGGCGGAAAAATCATTTACTCCGGTTTTTTACCCGGCGGTGCTGAGTTCTTTTTTGTCGAAACCGTTACGGGGCAACCGCTCGTCGAGGTGATCGAACAAACAGCAGACAATGTCGCTTTTTTAAACAAAATCAAAGATCTTGCCGCTAATTGGGATGGAAGCGACCCGCTGCGCACCTCATTTCGCTGAATAAGGCTTCAACGATTTATCCAGAACACCGCGCGCTCAAATAGCTTGACAGTGGTATCGTGCAGCAAGCGCCCGGTTTCCATCGGCGCTTTGCCTGCACAAGCCCGGGCAAAAGTGCCTTCAAGAATTATCGCCAACTTGTAACAGGCAAGAACGATATACCAATTGATGTTCGATAAATCCCGGTCGCTATTACGGGAATAGCGTTCGATCAACTCTTCAGCCCGAGGAAAGCCATCCCAAGGTTCAACAATAAGCACCGGCAAGTCAGGACCACCCGATCCACGCCAGGTGGCGATAATCCACGCCAAATCAATCAAAGGGTCGCCAATGGTTGCCAATTCCCAATCGACAATCGCGGCAAGTGCCGGACTGTCATTACAGAACATCACATTGCCGATGACATAGTCGCCATGGATGATGCCTGGAACAAACGATGCGGGACAGTTCGCCTGCAGATAATCGGCTATGCGTTCGACATAGGGCAACGATTGCGGACCGGGCCAATTTTCCAGCGACCTATAGCCCTCAAGTTGTTTACGCCAACGGCCAACCTGGCGCTGCAGGTAATTTTCAGGTCTGCCGAAATCGGATAATCCGGCTTCGATATAATCAACCTTGCCGAGGGCGGCTGCGCCATCGACATAGGCATACCCCATGGCTTTACGCATATTGGCGTCTGACGCATGCAGTTCAGGCAATCCGTTGACAGGATTAAATCCGCTGATGGGCTCCATTAAATAAAAGCATGCGCCGATGACGGATTCATCAGCGCAGGATGCAATCACCCCCGGATGAGGGACATCGTGACCCGACAATGCGCTCAGCACGCGCGCTTCCCGCATCATGGTTTCATTGTTGCCCGGCCGCGGCACTGCGGGCGGCCGCCGCAAAACCATGCTTTGTCCCGCATAGTCAAATTTAACCAAAATATTCTGCGTGCCGCCGGCAAGTTGCCGCACATCGGTAATTTCGCCTTGTCCCAAGCCCTCTGCCTGCATCCATTCGGCGACTGGAACAAGATCAAATGGAAGAGCAATATCACTGGTCATAGATGAGCCCGCCTAAAGCAGCATGCCGCCATCGGCAACGATGGTCTGGCCGACAATGTAACCGGCCATAGGCGACGCTAGAAACAATGCAATCGACGCGATTTCATCCACTGTCCCCATTCGGCCCTGTGGAATCCGAGCGATTGCCGCTTCATTGCGTTTTTCGTTTTCCGTAGTAATGCTCGTCATTTTCGTCGGCACGAAACCCGGTGCAATACCATTCACTCGGATACCCTCGGGGATGTAAGCCCGGGCTAAAGTGCGCGTAAGGCCATAGGCCCCCGTTTTTGAAGCATTGTAAGCAGGGTTGCCTATCGTTGCATGAAACGCCGCGGACGAGGACACAACAACCATTGAACCTTTAGTCGTTGCCAGCATATCGTGAAATTTATTTGCACAAACCATCAGGCTGGTTAAATTAACATCCAGTACTTTTTGAAACCCACGGGTCGAGAATTCCTGTCTGTTATACAGCACTATCCCCTGGCATAGAATAAGCGCATCGAGACTTGAGAAAGACGGCTGGTATGTTTCAATTGCATCAAAGTCGGCCACATCCGTTTGCGTGTAGACTAGACCATCCAAGTGTGAACCCTCGGTATCCGAGTAGTCCTCGGCTTTTTCTCTGGTACCCCAAACATGGACTTCCGCCCCGGCGGTTTTAAATCGCTGTGCGATGGCATTGCCAATACCACTTGAACCGCCTACTACAAGCACTGTCTTTCCAGCAAAGTCGAGCATATCTGGCATAGTGTTCTTTCTCCTATACGCGCTTAATTTCAATAAGGTAAAAATTTGCCTGAAAAATTATTGAGCCCGATGCGCGTATATTGATGTTTAAGCCGCCTTGCCGCTTATTTACCCTGCGGTGTATCGGCCAGCTCCTGCATTTTACTCAATTGCGCGCGATACTCGCCGGCGGGCATCCCGGTGCGAAACGCCTCCGCCGCATAAAGCAAAAAGCTCTTCAAGTCCTCGACTTGCGCTCCGTTAAGCCAGTCGCCGAAGTTGGGCATGCCGACGGAGGCAAGCGCTCCCTCCAACACAATCTTATCGAGGATGGCAAACATGCCCTCGTTAATCCGCACCAGGTCGGGAATCGCGCCGCCGCCACCGCCGAGGGGATTATGACAACCGGCGCAGTTATACATGTACACGTTATAGCCCCGACCAATCTCGAGCGGGGAAGCGTCGGTGGTCAGGGTTAACAGCGGTTTTTCGATCGGCGGCAGACGTTCCGGCGCCGGGGCATTGCCGCCGAGCTTAAAGGTATAGAGTTTGCCGGTATAGAGTCGGTCGACGACTTTGCGATACTGGCCCTGACCGCCGCCCCACTCCACCAGCAGGGATACATACTGCTCGCCATCCACCATATAGGTGATCGGTGATCCAATCACGCCGGTAAGCACATCGTATTGCCACAGCACGCGGCCATCGTCGACATCGCGAATCGAAAACTTGCCTTCGGCGTCGCCCTGAAACAGCAATCCGTTGGCCGTGGACAGCAGGCCGCCGTTGTAAAAGAATTTTTGCGGCACCTCCCAAACCACTTGCTGTTTCAGCGGATCGTAGGCAAACAGGCGGCCATCCACCGCACCCGGTTTGTGCGCGTCCGGGTGCTGATCGTACACCACATCGTAGTAAAGCTTGCGCGGTGAACTGCCGGCGTATCTGTCGCCGGGAGCCTTGTTTATGTCATGCACATAGGCGCCGGATTTTTCAACGCCGGGTAAGTAGGCCATTCCGGTCTTGCGGTTGTAGGACATGGGAAACCAGTTGTGGCCGCCGTGGGAACTGGGTGAAATCCAGTGCATGCGGCCGTCTTCGTAGCGCGCGCCCGCCACTTCGATGGGGCGCCCATTGCTATCGATGCCCTTGGCCCAGTTGACGTAGGTATAGGCCTCGGCGGAAATAAATTCGCCGGTCACCCGATCCAGCACATAGAAAAAGCCGTTTTTGGGGGCTTGCATCAGCACGTTGCGCGGCTTGCCTTCAATCTCCAGATCCGCGAGGATCATCGGCTGGGTGGCGGTATAGTCCCAGGTATCGCCTGGCGTAGTTTGATAGTGCCACACGTACTCGCCGGTATCCGCCTTGACGGCGACAATACTCGACAGATACAGATTATCCCCACCCTCGGGGCTGCGTTCCAGCCTGTTCCAGGGGCTGCCATTGCCAACGCCAATGTATACCAAATTCAATTCCGGGTCATAGACGATGGAGTCCCAAGCCGTGCCCCCTCCGCCTTTGGTCCACCACTCGCCGGTCCAGGTTTTAGCCGCCTGCTCCAAATCCGGGTGTTCAAAGGGTTCGGCCGGGTTGCCGGGCACCGTGTAAAAGCGCCAGGTCTGCTCGCCGGTCTCGGCGTCATAGGCGGTCACATAGCCTCTGATATTCTTTAACTCGGCGCCGCCGTTACCGATAAGCACCTTGCCGTTGGCCACCCGCGGCGCGCCGGTGATGGTGTAGAAGGTGTTGTCGGGAACCGTCTTCACTTCCCAGTTTAAGCTGCCTGTCGCCGCGTCGATGGAGACCAGCCTGCCATCGAGTGTTCCCACAAACACCGAGCCCTTATACAGGGCCACACCCCGGTTGACCACACCGCAGCAAAGCTTGGCGGCCGTTTCTCTGGGGACCTGTGGATCATATTTCCAAATGATCTCCCCCTTGCGTGCGTCGACCGCGTATACCACCGACCAGGTGCCGCTGAAAAACATGATACCGTCCACCACCAGCGGCGTCGCCTGCAGGCCGCGCCGCGATCCCAGCTCAATGGTCCAGGCGAGCCCGAGCTGGTTGAGGTTGTGTTTGCCGATCTGATCCAGCTCCGAGTAGCGGTCCTCTTTATAGTTGCGGCCATAGGTGAGCCAGTCACCCTGATTGGCGTCGGCGTTGCGCAGCGCTTCGTCATCGACCGCTAGCGTCACTTGTCTGATATGTTCTACAGAGCCTTTTCCCGGCTGCTCAACTTGCACCGGTTGCGATGCTTGTTGGGGCGTGCCGGGATCGCTGCATCCAAGGCCAAATAGCAGTGGTACTGATACGACCAGTTGGGTAATAGTTAATATGAAGGTGCGCATGCTTTTCCGCCCGTTATTTTGTTGATATTTGTCGGGCCACGTACTTTAACACAACGCCGTTAGCGGTTTCGTTCGTTATCGGCCGGTGTCAAGCGTTTTATCTGGAAAAAGCCAGCATCACCGCCAACCTCACACTGCATAAATTCCAGCCAGTTTTATCGCCGTGGAAGTTTTAAAAGCATTTGAAATAACCACTTCTATCCTTAAGAGTTTTTTCGTATAAGCCAAGCTTTTGCAGGCAAAAATAGCCTCAAAAAGCGTCAGGGTAATTTGCCAGAAAGTATGCCCCAGTCCATACTTTATAGTAGCTTGCAAAACGAGCGCGACGGCAAAAGAGGTGACTGTCATGAGCAAATTGGTGATGGTGATCAGCGACAAGGAGGGAGGTGAAAACCTCGCCCTGACAAAAGCCAAA
The DNA here is from genome assembly GCA_028280905.1 of Porticoccaceae bacterium. GTDB lineage: Bacteria > Pseudomonadota > Gammaproteobacteria > Pseudomonadales > Porticoccaceae > JANQKW01. Next base: position 12,145 of record JANQKW010000369.1, on the reverse strand, counting down.
AGCATCGCCACACAGTTAGATGCTGATGTGGAGGTGGTGCGCTTTCTCCCCCCGACATGCAGCGATGCTACCCGACAGTCGGCAGCTCAATCTATCGGTGAACTTGTTCAATCCGTATTTAAGGAATTAGGTCATGTCACAAGCCAGGTAGTTACCACCGACAGCATTTCTGACTGGGTGGTCAACCACTGCCCGTCTAGCGATGACAATCTAGTCGTAAAAACGGGGCACCGCAGCGAAAGCCTGTTCCACACGCCCACCGACTGGGAATTGATCCGCCATCTGCATTGCCCCTTGCTAATCAGCTCTAACCAGAAATGGAAAAGCTCACCGAATATTCTAATCGCCCTGGATCTCTCATCTGAGGCCCGACACCGGAAGCTGAATGCACAAGCCTTGCAATGGGCCAGTCAGTGGCAGGCGATCTCCGACTACCAACTGCATGCGGTTTACAGCATCCCCATACCCGCCCCGCTATTGGCTTTGGACATTGTCGAACAGCGGGAGTATCTACGTACCCATGAACCCAAAGCCGAGGAAAAACTGCGCGCACTTTTAGATGAATTTGGCATGAGCAATGTGACCCCACATATTTTGGCTGGGGCTTCACATAAAACCATTCCTCACATGGCCAATGAACTCAAAGCGGATCTAGTCATTATTGGCAGCATAGGCCGCGCGGGGATTCAGCGATTTATCCATAGCAACACAGCGGAAAAGGTCCTTCATCACCTGCGCACCGACATACTGGTCGTCAAGCCTAGCGGACTTTCGCCATAACCTAAGGGCCTCAAACTATTATGCGTCAGCCAAATGAAACTGGCTCGGAAGGGTCTAGCAGAAAAAAAAGCACTGAGGATTCAGCATCTCTCACAGCACCTCACGCCGCAGGCCCCGATGATCTGCTCGCACTATTATCCAGCTCTCGCCATGGTTTGACGCAAGCAGAGGCAGAAGAACGCCTAAAAAAGTATGGTCCCAATGCCATGCCAAAGGCGAAGCCGCCCGGTCTCGTCAAAGTTTTTATCCACCAGTTCGCCAGTCCCCTGATCTACATATTGGTGGCAGCGGCAGCCTTTTCCATACTAATTCAAGAGTGGTCCGATGCCATTTTTATCGGCGCTGTACTCTTAGTAAATGCCATCATCGGCACCATCCAGGAGTTTTCTGCGCAGCGGGCCGCTGCGGCCCTGGCACAACTGGTCGCAACGAACTGCCGGGTGGTGCGTGACAGCGACACCTACGAAATCAATGCCCACCAACTAGTACCTGGAGATATCGTACAACTGGAATCCGGCGACAGTGTGCCAGCAGATATCCGCCTGTTCGCCTGCCATGACTTGGAGGTCGACGAATCATTACTGACTGGAGAGTCCATCGCAGTATCGAAAAACGCCGACAAGACCCTGGCGGATGACTGTGCGCTCGGCGACCGCATCAATATGGCTTTCGCAGGTACTCTGGTAAACCGCGGCAGGGGCAGCGGTATTGTGGTGGGCACAGCCATCCATACCCAGTTGGGTCATATCGCGGAGGCGGTGTTAAACAAACCACCTCCCAAAGCGCCACTGATGATTCGGATGGAAAAATTCACCCAGAAAATAGCGATTCTGGTCGCCTGCGCAGCACTGCTTATGGCCGCCGTTTCACTGACCCGCGGCATGCCTGCGGGAGAGATTTTTATGCTGGCCGTGGCACTGGCCGTGTCGGCCATCCCGGAAGGACTACCCGTCGCGCTAACCGTTGCCCTGGCCATCAGCATGCACCGCATGGCCAAACGCAATGTGATCGTAAGGCGGTTAGTGGCAGTGGAAGCCCTGGGGTCTTGCACCTATATTGCTACCGACAAAACCGGCACACTGACTGAAAACCAACTAACGGCGCGGCGGATCGTTTTCCCAGATAACGCCGAATGGGAAGTTGGCGGCGACAGCCTGACGCCGGAGGGCGCAATCACGCCCGTCAATAACCTCCCCGTCCACTCGCAAAACAGCGCCTTGATTAACCGTCTGTGCCAAGCGGCAGTGCTCGCCAACGAAGCGTTCCTAGGTCACCGTGACGGCGGTTGGGTGCACTACGGCGATGCCGTAGATGTAGCCCTCTTGGTATTGGCCCACAAGCGCGGTGTTACCCGGGCAGAATCTCTCACTACCACGCCGGAGTTGGATGTTATCCCCTTCGAGTCCTCACGCCAGTTCTCCGCCAGTCTCAATAACCTGGATGGCGTCCCTTGCGCCTATGTCAAAGGCGCCGTAGAAAAGCTGCTACCCCTATGCAGCCAGATGGCCACAGATGAGGGCGACCTCCCCATCGACCCGGCCATACTCGAAGCCCAAGCCACTGCTCTGGCTAACCAGGGCTATCGCGTCATTGCTCTGGCCAGCGGCCCGCTCACCACAACTGTTGCGAGCAATGAATCAAGCCCCCAGGAAAATACCAATGACCTTTTGTTTGGAGAAGAACAGCTCAGCAGCCTAACCCTCATCGGCCTGGTCGGCATTATCGACCCCCTGCGCAGTGAAGCTAAAGTAGCGGTTGCCGCATGCCAGGACGCCGGCGTTAAAGTGGCTATGGTTACCGGCGACCACCCACTCACCGCACTTAGCATCTCCCGTGAAGCCGCCCTGGCGGATTCCGACCAACAAATTGTTACTGGCCCACAACTGAAACAGACCACCAGCAACGATGTTGTAGATCAACTTACTGCGAGGGCCCGGGTATTTGCCCGCGTCGAACCCCAACAGAAACTCGATATTGTTGAGTCGCTGCAGCGAAACGGTCACTTCGTTGCCGTCAGCGGCGACGGCGCCAACGACGCCCCGGCCCTACGGGCGGCCCATGTCGGCGTAGCCATGGGTAAGTCGGGCACGGATGTAGCCCGGGAAACCGCCGAGTTGGTGATTACTGACGACAACTTTGCCTCCATTGTTGCCGGCATTGAAGAGGGCCGCGTTGCCTACTCCAACGTTCGTAAGGTGACCTTCCTGCTGATCTCCACCGGAGCCGCGGAAATCGTGCTTTTTATCCTGGCCCTGTTGTCCGGACTGCCACTGCCTCTACTAGCGGTACAACTGCTGTGGCTCAATCTGGTCACTAACGGCATCCAGGATGTCGCCCTTGCCTTTGAACCCGGTGAAGGTGACGAACTCACGCACCGACCCCGCGACCCTCAAGAACCCATGTTCAATCGCATTATGATAGAGCGAGTTATCGTCTCTGCCCTGGTGATGGGCGTGGTCGCCTTTACCATTTTCAAGATGCTGCTCGATATGGGCGTGGGTATTGATGAAGCACGTAACAGTACGCTTTTATTAATGGTGTTATTTGAAAATGTCCACGTCTTTAACTGCCGCTCCGAAACCCGTTCGGCGTTTCGTCATAACCTAATGCGTAATCCCATACTCCTGTTCGGCACCCTTACCGCCCAGCTGATTCATATCGGCGCCATGTATACACCCTGGCTCAAAGATGTATTGGGGGTACAACCCGTCTCTCCAGAGCACTGGTTGGAGTTGTTGGTCCTGGCATTAAGTCTGTTGGCAGTGATGGAATTACACAAGTGGTTTCGGCACCGTTTTGTCCTGCCGCCTTTTAGCGCCAGCAATAAATAAAGGGCTTGCGGAGATTACCTATGACTGAGCCAATCTATGCGCAAGACTGCTTCCCGCCGAATATGATATGATGCAACGTATCTTAACCGGCTTTAATTTCTAGGGAAAAAACCAATGGGTAAGGCAATTTTGGTAGCAATAGCTGCATCAATGCTATCTATAAACCTTAATGCAGGGCCATCCGATCATCGTGAGCATCATCGGCAAGAAGCTCATCTGCATGGACTGGCAGAAATTACCCTGGCGCTTGAAGCCGACCGTATTGAACTCAATCTGGAGTCTCCGGCAGCTAATATTGTTGGGTTTGAGCACCGCGCGTCAACCTCTGAGCAGCGACGCAGTATTAATAAAGCCAGAGTGACTCTCGAATCGGCCGAACAATTATTTTCGTTTATCGGAACGCGTTGTGAAATAACAGTGCTAGAGATTGACCTTTCCGCCGTGCTAGGCACTGAAGAAAGTGGGCACGAAGAAAACGCACATGAACACCACCATGATCAACCAAATCACGGCAAATCAGCTGATGAAACGCACAGCGAAATTTCAGCCAATTACCAGTTTCAGTGCGAACAGGACTCTAGCCTGACAGCCATTGCTTTGAACTTTTTTGAGCATTTTCCTGGTATTAAAACACTGAAAGCCGTGTGGGTAACAGACAGCAATCAGGGTTCTGCTGAACTAACAGCAAAATCAAAAACGATTTATCTAAGGGCGATGCCATGAGCAAAGTGCAAAATATCGTTGCGCACGCGGAACAGCACTGTAAAGATCATGGTTCCCGTCTTACCAACAAGCGCAAGCAAGTACTTTCTGCGCTATTGCAATCAGAAAAAGCTTTATCAGCCTACGAACTTGTGGATTATTGCAAAGATACATTTGGCGAAACTATTCCGGCCATGTCTGTGTATCGAATTCTAAATTTTCTCCAGGAAGAACACCTGGTGCACAAACTTAACCTAGCTAATAAGTATGTCGCCTGCTCGCACATCACCTGCGATCACGCCCATGAAATCCCGCAGTTTCTAATATGCAGACAATGCCAGCGGGTGAAAGAAATCAGCATAAGCAAGTCAGCAATAAACAAGTTACAACACAGTGTAGAAGAAGCAGGTTTCCATTTGCTCAGCCCACAATTGGAAATGAACTGTCTTTGTGAAAGCTGTATTAGTAGCGCAGCGTAGTATTAAAAAGAGTAAAACAAGATATGAAAAGCTTACAAACAATGACTGATAAAACTGCGATATGTCTTTCTCTACTGTGTACAGTCCATTGTCTGGTTTTGCCCGTAGCAGTGGTTTTATTACCCTCGGTAGCTGCCTTACCACTGGTAGGCGAAGCATTCCATCTTTGGATGCTGATCGCGGTGCTGCCAATAAGTGCCTATGCCCTGACGATGGGCTGCAAAAAGCATAAACGCTACCGCCTTTTAACAGTTGGCAGTATGGGCTTATTAATACTGGGCACGGCGGCCTTTTTAGGTCACGAAACACTTGGCGAGGTATGGGAAAAATTACTGACAGCAGCAGGAGCATGCATTCTCGCCCTTGGCCACATTTGGAATTACCAACTGTGCCAACACCAGGATAGCTGCGAGTGCAGTGAACTGCACGATCATGAGTTTCAAAACCCTGAGTTGCACAAGATAGCATCCCAATGAAATACCCTTTAGCGCTACCGCAATCGATGCGTTTTGATTGCGACCGCGATGCGGTGTTATGTCGGGTAAAGCAAGGTGTAGTTTGTCATACGGAGCCTGCGCTGTCGTTATAAGGTCTGCTCCATAACCAGCCTTTGGGGGCATTCTTTATACGCGCAGTGCCGATAAGATGGGTAGCGCCTATATGAGCAGCACCGATAAAAAGACACTGGCCGTTCCCACCAATATCATCACCGGTTTTTTAGGGGTGGGGAAAACCACCGCGATATTGCATTTATTGGAACATAAACCTGCCGATGAAAAGTGGGCGGTATTGGTTAACGAATTTGGTGAGATCGGCGTGGATGGCAGTTTATTCCAGGGCCAGCAAAGTGAGGAAAAAGGTGTATTTATTCGTGAAGTCCCGGGGGGATGCATGTGCTGTGCCTCCGGCCTACCGATGCAAATTGCGTTGAACCAATTACTCTCCCGCGCCAAGCCCGACCGCCTGTTGATTGAACCCACCGGTCTGGGTCACCCCATTGAGGTAATACAGGTATTGTCAGAAGATTACTACCGCGACGTATTGTCCATTCAGAAAATTCTGACCCTGGTCGATGCCCGCAAACTTGCCGACAAACGCTATACAGACCACGCTACTTTTAACCAGCAAATCGCCATTGCTGATATTGTTGTGGGTAACAAACAGGACCTATACGGTCCTGGTGACAAAATCAGGCTTGAGTCTTATGTAAAGGACCATATTAAGGACAGCGGGGCGCCAAACGCAGAAGTGGTTTTCACGGCGCGAGGTATTTTGGAGCCTGCTTTATTGATCGGTAAGACAACCGTTACGCGCCATAAGCATTGCGATAAACATCACGACGCACATCAAGACAAGGCTCAACCGATTAACCTGAGTGAAGCGCCCATACCCGAATGCGGTTATATCAAGGCCGTAAACCAGGGTGAGGGGTTTGAGAGTATCGGCTGGCGTTTTGACGCGGGCAAACAATTTGACCGAGGCGGGTTATTTGGCTTTTTAAGCGGGCTTTCTGTGGAACGCATGAAGGCTGTATTCATCACCAAGCAAGGCATCTTTGGTTATAACCTAACGAACGACGCCCTTACCGAGATTGCGCTGGATGATTGCCCGGAAAGTCGCATAGAAATTATCGCGACACAAATCAACGAGGAATGGGAAGCGCAGTTATTGGCGTGTATAGATGCTTAGGGCCGATCGGCTAATCCGTATAGGGTTCAAATTTCCGCATGTCCATCACATAAGCTGCTGTAGCGAGATGGTTTTCCTTGAGCGAGGTTTTCACCACGCCGGAAATCCAGAGTGGACTATATAGCGCGTCGAGTTTAAATCCTTTTGGATAGTCTACAAATATAATCTGATTGGGCGGTGGCGGCGGCATATGGAGGCAGGCGCCGAAATAGGGTACGAGAAAAAACTGGGTGATTGTTTGGTCGTCGTTGAATTCCAGCGGCACGACAAAACCAGGGATACGAATGGCTTCACCGTCTAACGCTGCAACCACTTTGGTGGACACCAGCGCCTGTTGGTATCGGTCGTCACTGGCGGCGGCAACCGTATTCTGAATTTGGCTGCTGATTTGATCCTCAACAGAGCCATCTTCCAGCTCGGTTATCGACTCGGGCGGATTTAATAGCGCCTCAAGGTCCTCTTTCGGCATCAGGTCTGTCCATATAACGGTCTTGAATGAAATATCTCCACTTATCTGGGTTTGGTCGCTGGCGGCAATTGTGTCATCTTTGTCATCAGCCACTACTGCCGTTAGCAGCATAGCTAACGTTAAAACCGACAGCAACCCACCGACAAGCTTGTAAGAAACAGTTGTTTTCGACATTTCCTCATGATCCAAATTTGAACTCTTACCTTAAAATGATACAGTGTATCCTTTTCTATTGGCAATGCTTTCACTCGAAAATTAACCGGAGTGGTTTTGATGGCCATCAGTTTGCAAAACGTGCAGTTCGCCTACTCGGAAGCACCCGACAAGACAGTGCTCAACATTCGTCATTGGTCAGTATCCGAGGGCGAGCAGGTGTTTGTTCACGGACCTTCCGGTGGAGGGAAATCAACGCTGCTAAACCTGTTGAGCGGCATACTCAAGGCACGCGGCGGAGAAGTATCAATACTGGGTGAGCGGCTAGACCAAATGGGCAGCCGCCAGCGTGACCGGTTTCGGGCTAATCACATTGGCTATGTGTTTCAGCAATTTAATTTGATCCCCTATCTTGATGCTATCGACAACATTCAGCTGGCCGCCCACTTTTCAGCGCGGAAAAGACGGCAGGCGTTAGACGATGAAATACGCGAACTGCTTTCGATCCTGAATATTTCACCTGCCGACTGGCACAAGCCAACAACCAGGCTCAGTATTGGCCAGCAGCAGCGAGTTGCCATTGCCAGAGCAATGATTAACAAGCCTGAGTTGCTAATCGCCGACGAACCTTCATCATCCCTGGATCAGCAGAATCGGGACAAGTTTATGTCGCTGCTGATGCCGTTGGTGGCCGATCACAAGATGACCTTGCTTTTTGTCAGCCACGATATGTCTCTTTCGCAATACTTTAAGCGGATCGAAGCACTGTCCAATATCAACGCAGCCTGCGAGATTCATTGATGTTTCTCAGTCTCGCCTATAAAAGCCTGCTTAATCGTAAAGGCTCAGGGTTGCTTACGGTGTTGGCATTAACCGTGAGTATCTTTGTGTTACTGGGCGTTGAGCATATCCGGCACCAGGCCAAAGACAGCTTTGGCAATACTGTTTCCGGCGTCGATCTTATCGTGGGCGCGAGAACCGGCAGCCTCAATTTGCTGCTCTACTCGGTCTTCCGTATGGGTTCACCAACCAACAACATCAGCTGGGATTCATACCAAACCATTGCATCCGGTAAAAACATCGCCTGGGCAGTGCCTATCGCGCTTGGTGATTCCTACCAGAGCTACCGCGTCATGGGCACCACCCAGGATTATTTCAGACACTTCAGCTACGGCAACAAACGCAAGCTCCAGTTTGCCGGCGGCAAACCTTTTCAAAATGTATTTGACGTCGTGCTGGGATCTGAAGTGGCTAAACAGCTGGCGCACACCCTCGGCGACAAGGTGGTTCTGGCTCACGGCGTCGCCAGTACCAGCTTTAGCCTACACGATGATAGACCGTTTCAGGTAGTGGGAATACTTGCACCAACCGGTACACCGGTCGACCAAACCGTGCATGTCAGCCTTCAAGGTATCGAAGCCATTCATGTCGGCTGGCAACAGGGAGTTAAAATGCCCGGCGGCACAGTATCGGCTGAACAGCTAGCCGATATGGAACTTCAGCCGAAAACGATTACTGCCTTTATGCTGGGCTTAACATCAAAAATAGCCACGTTCCGAGTACAAAGAGAAATTAATAATTACAACAATGAGCCTCTAATGGCCATCCTCCCCGGCGTTGCCCTCTCGGAGCTTTGGCAAATGATGGCAATGTTTGAGAATACGTTGCGCTTGATATCAGTATTTATTTTGGTCGCCGCCCTGCTGGGGCTAAGCGCCATGTTGCTGGCTTCTATCCGAGAACGCAAACGCGAGGTGCAACTGCTGCGGGTCATCGGTGCGCCGCCGATGTTTCTGTTTTTACTTATCGAGTTGGAAGCTTTGTTGATTAGTGTGTTTAGCCTCCTGCTTGGCGCATCAACGCTTTACCTGAGCTTAGCCATTGTGGGTGATGTATTGGCGTCGAATTTTGGGCTACATATCAGCACCAACATCCTGTCAGAAAGCAATGTATATTTAATGCTGTTAGTGATCTTTTCAACCATTGTCGCGGCAGCCATTCCATCGTTAGACGCGTATAGAAGCGCCCAACTAAAGTAAGCGGCATTTCATGCTCGGTTACACTTTGTACCCGTGCCGTTTGACGCGATCTAACGGGCTAGTTGAGATACCGCTTCAAAAATTCGGCCACTTCTGCCAGATACTCTTGCGATTCCGGTGAACCAAATATCGACAGATGTTCACCGTGAGAGATACCTTCAAACACAGTCAGGTCCGCAATCGCGCCCGCCTTACGCAGCGCCCGGTGTGTGCGAGCAGTATCACTGAGAAACAGATCGCGGGTACCAGTTACCAGATGAGTAGGCGGAAAATCACTGAAATCCCCATATACGGGGGATATCAATGGGTCTTTCATGTCGTGGCCATTGGCGTAAGCTTGAGCCGCGGCGGCAAGGGGGCCATCATAGGTCACCAGTGCCCGGTCAATACCCTCAAGGGTGTAGAGCGAATCACTGGTTTTGGTCAGGTCAGCCCAGGGAGTGCCGGCAATTATCGCTGCCGGAGTCTTCAAGCCCAGCGCTTTCATTTTGTGTACACTCGCCAAGGACAAGCCACCACCAGCTGAGCCCCCACCAATCGCTATTTTTTTGTGCGAGTATTTTTTCAGCAGCTGCTTATACACGGCCACCACATCGTCCACAGCTGCTGGGAAAGGATGATCCGGTGGCATGCGGTAGTCAATAGACATCGCCTTGATCTTTGCCGTGTTGGCAACGACTATGCCGCCAGGAGTGCTCGCCATACCCGCACCAACGACATAGGCGCCGCCGTGTATTTGAACAAAAAGACTATTCTGGAATTCGGGTGCAATTTCGTCCGGAGTCATCCAGAACACCTTAACGCCCTTTATGGTATCTTCTTCGACTTTCACATTCATGCGCTTGGCCAGCGCCTGGGCTTTCTCACTGTTTTTTTTATCTCGCTTCGCTACTAATGCCCGTGCAGCTTCATCAGAAGAGGGTATTTCACTCAGGCGCGCTTGAATGCTTGGCTGGCCGCCTTCAGCCAGAGTTTTCTGTATCATAGCGCTGGCCCCGGCTGGAACTGGAACTGTTCTCGGGCCGACCTGCCATTCCACATCCGGCGGACTATCGGCGGCGACGCCAATCACCGGCATCATCAGCACACCCGAAAGACAAACAGTTTTTAGCGACGAAAAAACTTGGCATTTCTTTTTGCACATCTCAAACTCCCAAGCGACTGATCTATATTTATACTTTCTACCTTGGCAACGGTGTGCCTACCGATACATTTATACCACTGGCTACTAACTTATCTAAGGTCCAAATCGCTACATTTATACAATTCATAATATTAATTCGACTTGTCGCCCTATGAATCGCATTGGCAGATAAGGCGCAAGTTCCAGAATCAGAGAGTAATTAAGATGGAATCAGAATCTCGTCGAGAATCTTTTGAAAATTGGTGCCGGAGTTATGCAGCTTTTTGCTCAAGGAACTGAGCGGAATATTCAGCGCCTCTGCAACCTCCTGCGCGGTTGGCGTACCATCGTTTGGCCTGGTGCTTTAATTGCAGGCTTTACTGAACCTCGCACCTACGGCGTGAGCTTGAGGGTCAACTTCTGAGTAGAGTCACCCAGTAACGCCTGCACCCATAGCTGTGCGTGGTCTTCCAGCCCTTCACTGGTAAAATGGCACATATCCGGGCGCTGATACATTGATATTAACGTGTCTGTATCGGGCCCGGGTAAAACGCCGGGAAGATTCTTGGCCAGTTCCTGTTGCGCGAATCGTATCTGTTCACTGCCTTTGTTTTTACACACGGTTGCCACGGCTGGATAAACCGGAGCGTCGATGCCCAGTTCACGGATGGAATTTAGTAATTGGGCAAACTGCTGCTCGTAAACTTGAGTTGTGGTGTTGATAAGTACCTCTGTTTCGCCCTGATGCCACACCACGTGGGTTGGCTTTATCCCGGTTTCGAGCAAGGCATTGGCGGCGGCCGTGACCCTGGGATGCAATCTGGCGCCAGGAATCCACTCTGCCAGTGCGGTGCCACCAATCCCAAAAGGCACAATCAGCACTTGAGTGTAATGGCCTGATTCGATCAGTTTATCCCCCACGCGTCCCCATACAGAACCCTCATTACCATCTGCGCCCAGCAGGGGATCCTGGGCCTTGTAGCAAAGACCATCATGATAATTGAAATTGCCGACATTACCCTTGCTGGTGTATTTGCCCTGTCCCCAATTGGCGCTGTTTGATTGCCCAAACGCAAACAACACCGCGGTATCGGGGCCGTTCCGGTAATCACTACAGGAGACCCTGATTCGCTCAGTGGTGTCATTAAACCCGCAGCTGGCAGTATTTTCTACTTCACAACGTGAATTGATAAATACGCGGAGCACATTCAGCACCCACTGATTGTAGGGCTCTGCCCGCTCTGGACGAAACTGTCCGAGAACCGCGCCAAAGCCAAAAGAAAACACTCCTACTGCACCGAGCGACACGCAAACAATCAACGTCCAAGTTAGCTTTCGAGCCACAGAAATCTCCACCATCTTTTTGTTCTAAATTACCAGCCCCGGATTTTACGTCATGAGGCTACGGGCAAAGAGTTCCATTTCCTTCATTCAGGTCGAGTTTCGGAGTATTTTGCCCGGTAGCCACCAGGCCGAAGAGTGGGGTTTTGGGCGCGAAAAAAATTACCGCGACACCCCAATACGCGCAGCTGAAGGAGTTGAATAGTCGAGTCTGCACGAGCCCTATAGGTCAAATACAGCCAAATATCCAAATATACCAATCAAAAAGGCCAGTCGAGTTTAGCTGGTGTTCATCTATGATGAACTTTCAGGCTGGTCGCCTCAGTGGTTTTGTTGGGTGACACGAACCCTATGTGCCACAGCCTATCAGTTCTCCAGTCACTGCTGGACACCGCGCGACAAGCTTTATATCTTGTCTGTACAGCCGAATGCGACGCGGGGCTAGAACCATAACGAGCGACTACCTGTGGAGTGTTCTTCTGGATTACGGAGTACTGCAGGATGAGTCCGCTGCGTCTGCAGGCTCTACTTGGAACAGT
>JANQKW010000289.1 GCA_028280905.1 Porticoccaceae bacterium | reverse complement strand
AGCGCCGGCAATTTTGCAAACTTAACGGCCGGTCACGGATAAACCTCCCCTGGCGGGACGGGAACCTGGCTCCGACCTAAAAACGTCCGCTATTGGCACGAGCCTGTCAGTTAATGTAAAACCTTTTCACAACCTATGCTTTAAAAAATTTGGCTCAATACATATAAAATATTTCTCTTTTCTGTCAGCGGCGTTACAATGTGCAGATCGCGTGGAGCGATATTCCTAAGGGGGGGCCCTACCGGCCTGAGATGTCCACAGTGACGAACCCTTTGAACCTGATCCGGATAGTACCGGCGTAGGGATAGGAAACCGATTTATTCCTTTTCTTCTCGTCTATTCCGGGTCTCCATTTACTATTTTTGTTGGAGACTCCCATGATTAATCTGAATATTAAAATTGTTCAACCCGTGTTTTTCACCGCGGCGATTGCCGCCGGCGCCGCGCATGCCGACGTCGCCGACAATATAGAAGAGATAGTCGTCACCGCGGATTTTCGCGACACAAAACTGCTCGAACTGCCCAATAGTGTGACAGTGATTAACCAGGCCGCGATAGATGCTCGCGGCGCTTACCACCTGGAGCAATTACTTAACCTCGCGCCCAATGTGAACTTTTCCAGCGGCGCGTCGCGCGGGCGGTTTTTCCTAATACGGGGTATCGGCGAGCGCAGTCAGTTTGTCGACCCGGTCAACCCGTCGGTGGGTATGATTGTCGATGGCATCGACGTTACCGGCTTGGGGTTGTCGGCCAGCACCCTGGATATCGAACAGGTGGAAATCCTGCGCGGGCCTCAGGGAACCCTTTACGGCGCAAACGCCCTGGCCGGGCTAATCAACCTAAAGGGTAACAATCCTACGGAGGTTTTCTCCGGTAGACTGGGCGTGGAGGTCGCGGAGTATGACAGCCGGGTGGTCAATGCCGTTGTCAGCGGTCCCATTACCGAGCGCGTCGGCTATCGCTTGGCTGCGCAGAGTCAACAGAGCGACGGTTACACCGACAACGTGTTTTTGAACCGGGATGCCACCAACAATATCGATGAACAGGCTGTGCGGGGCAAACTGTATTTTCGGGCCAGTGATGATTTGGTCGTCGATATCACCGGCTTTTACCTAAATGCCGACAACGGCTACGACGATTTTTCGCTTACCAACAACCGCACCACAGGGTCCGACCAGCCCGGTCACGACAGGCAGGAGTCCCTCGCCGCTGCGGTTGCCATTGACTGGAGTGGCAACGAGGCGTTTGATGCCGAAGCACAATTAAGTGGTATAGACGCGGACACTGAATATGGTTTCGATGAAGACTGGAGCTACCTGGACGAATTCGACGCCGGCTTGTTTCCCTATAGCTCGGCGGATAATTTCATTCGCCACCGGGAGAATATTAGTGCCGATTTGCGTTTGATTTCAAAAGCGGGGCAGGAAATTTTCAACGGCAGCACAGCCTGGATACTGGGTTCTTACCTGCGTTCGGAGGAGGAGAGACTCACCCGAACGCGCTTCGCCGATCTGGCGTTTGACGGTCAATTCCAAAACAGTTTTGAAACGGAAAACTATGCCGTATACGGTCAGCTGGAAACGGCGCTCGGCGGTGGCTGGTCGCTGACAAGCGGTTTGCGCTTTGAACGCCGCGACGCCGACTACAGCGACAGCGCCGATGTGTCTCGCGACTTAAGCGAAGATCTTTGGGGCGGCAGGCTGGTGCTGCAACGGCAACTGGACAACGGCACCCTGCTGTACGTGTTGGCGTCACGCGGTTATAAAGCCGGTGGTGTAAATGGCCAGATTATTTCCGCTGCCTTGGGTAATCCCGAGATTACGCCGGACACCTATTTCTTTGATACGGAAAGCCTTTGGAATTACGAAATCGGCTTGAAAGGTAGTTGGTTGGCAAATAGCCTACAGGCGCAGCTTGTGGTGTTTTACCAGGATCGTTCGGACGCGCAAGCCAAGCAGTCGATTTTCAATCCGGCCGACTTTTCGTTCGATGATTACCTGGCTAACGCTCAGGCGAGTTCGCTGGGCGTTGAACTCGAATTTGCCTACCGCGCTGCCGACGCCGTCGATATCTACGGCAGCGTTGGACTGCTTGACGCGGAATTCGATGAATTTTTAGCGGCGTCCCATGTTGACGCCCGCGATGACTTTACCGGCACACCTCTGGCGCCGGTGAATCTGGACGGCCGCGATGTCGCCCACGCGCCAAATTACCAGTTCCTGTTGGGCGGCGAATTCAGGTTGTCTGAAAACCTGTTTATGCGGCTGGAGGTAGAAGGGAAAGACAGTTTCTTTTTCTCCAACAGCCACGATGAAACGTCACAGAGCTACGAGTTGCTAAACGCAAGCCTCGGTTATCAAACAGGTGTATGGGAGCTGTCGCTGTGGGGCCGCAACCTCACCGATGAAGATGTAGCCGTTAGGGGCTTCTATTTCAGCAATGAGTTCGGCAACAATCCCGGCAATGGCTATAGCCCGGAAACCTACACACAGCTGGGCGAACCCAGGGTCCTGGGTGTATCCGGCAGTTATAACTTTTAAGTCGCACTCACGGGGCTGAGCATTCAGCCCCTTTTTTGCCTTCGGAGAAAGCTTATGCAACTCACCGCTGAAATTAGCATGTACCCGTTTAACGAAGACTTCCTTGAGCCCATCCAGCGCTATATCAATATTCTGCACCAGTTTCCCGAGTTGAAAGTGCAGACGTTTCCCACGGCGACTATTGTCCAGGGTGAATACGACCGCGTGATGTCGGCGGTGAGAGACTCTATAAAATGGAGTTTCGAGGAATTCGGAAAAGCCGTATTCGTCACCAAGTTTATTCCCGGCTATACGGCTTTGGATTGAACAAAACCTTCGCGAGAACATGGAAACGCTAGCCCAGAGCCTGGCCGAGATTGCCGGTTCCCGTTGGGAACTGCTGGCGGTAGTGTTAGCTATCGCCTACCTGTTGTTGGCAATGGCGGAAAATAGCTGGTGCTGGTTGTGCGCCTTTGTCAGCACTGTTATTTACACCGTTATCTTCTGGAACGTCAACCTGCTGATGGACTCCGCGCTGAATGTGTACTACATGCTGATGGCGGTATACGGCTGGCACCAGTGGAATTACGGCGGCGACCGGCAGCGGCATGCCGCATTGTCAATTCGCCGCTGGTCGCTGCAAAACCACCTGCTCGCGGCGCTGGGAATAACCGCGCTGACCCTGTTTTCGGGCTATTTGCTGGACCGCAACACCCAAGCCGCGTGGCCCTACCTGGATTCCTTTACCACCTGGGCCAGCGTTTTAACAACCTATATGGTGGCAAAAAAAGTACTGGAAAACTGGCTGTACTGGATCGTGATCGACAGTGTCGCCTGTTTTCTCTACATCGACCGTATGCTATACGCCACCGCACTATTGTTCGCGGCCTATGTCGTAATTGTCATCATCGGCTATATCCACTGGCGGCAACTGTATCGAGCCAACCTGGATTATCAGCATGCTTGAGCAGGTATTGCGGACCTGGCCAAAGTGGAACTTGTCACTTTCCCAGCTCCCGGTGCTTCGGCGGGAGTTGAACGGCGGTGAGACCAACCGCAGTTTCCTTTGTGACGCCGGCGGTCAGAAGGTTGTGGTGCGCATTAACAACCCAAACAGCGTTGAGCTGGGTATCAATCGCGCGCACGAAGCGGTTATTTTGCAGCAGGTTTCCGCCGCCGGTATTGCGCCCGATGTGTACTACTGTAACCAAGAACAAGGCGTTTTGGTCACCGAGTATCTCGAAGGAAAACACTGGACAACCGCTGATTTTCAGAACCCGGACAACCAACCAAAGCTGTTTCGTTTGTTGGATAAGATACACGCCCAGTCCGTTGAACTTCCCGAGTTCGATTACTACCGGCATGCCGAGCACTATTGGCAAACCTTATCGCGTTCAGCCGATTCAGTTCCCGAGGAATTGCGGCAGCTGCGGGAAAAAATGCTGCCAGAATTAAGGCGCTTTCAAGGGCAGGCCGATAAGCGCGTGCTCTGCCATCACGATATCGTCCCCGCCAATATTATCGAATCCGACGGTGCGCTTAAGCTGCTGGACTGGGAATATGCGGGCAACGGCCTGGCCGATTTCGATTGGGCGGTTATTGCTGCGGAGGGCGGCGTCCCGCAATCCAGAAGATACCGGGATGGCCTGGCAATGCAGGTCTACCAGTATATATACAGGCTGTGGGCGCAAGTGCGCTGATTTTCGACCGGACTTATTCGGCGTTTTAAAAAGGAGTAGGCTTCGATATTACGGCCCAAATCGGATTTGCGAATCAAATCGGGGTGAAAAAGTAGCATCCAGCCTAAGTGATTCATGGACCTGGCTGATGGTTTCGACCCTGACAATGTCTTTCATGGTATGACTTCTTCATAGTGATCTTAGCGAGTAGCTATTCTGTTGTCTTCGAGGCGATAACCCGCTGCTTAAGTGCAAGGTTTAAGCGTTCGTATGCCAACTCCACCGGGGCGGGATCCCAAAAAGGCACCGCGATGCCCCGATAGTCTTCATGGATGGTTACTCGGGTTCCACCTTCCACCGCCTCTAAAATATATTTGTGATCGAAGGATAGCAATCCTGGTGTTCCGCCCACCTGATTCAGCAAACTGTTTTCTATTATCCTTTTTACCGTGGCGGTCATAATGATGGCGTCGCCCGCCTCCTGCCGGAATTCATACTTGATCTGACTTCCCTCCAGCAATTCGCCCTCAATGGGCACCAACACCGGATTCCACTCCCTGTGCTCATTGGCAGCGATGAGTACGGACCAAACGTCTTCCGGCGGCGCCGCAATAACCAACTCGGTGTGAACCGATTTGCGTCCCGTCACATAGAGCACCGACAAAGCAGCTATGATCACCGAGACGGCTATCAACCATTTTGAAGTCATTACCTTGCCCATTTATTCGATCTATAACCTGTAGGTCGGATGAGATGCCACCCGGGATTATGCCGGGTGTCCGCACTCTTTCTTCTTTAAACCGGCACCAGCATTTCGGAAATTTTTTCCAAAAACTGCTGTTGTGGCATAAGCGAGGCCCTCAGACCAGCCCTCCATCGCGAACTTCGACGCCGAATAGCTGGAGTTAAATGGCAGTGCCATCATTCCCGCCATCGAGGTTACATTGACTATAGTACCTTCGCCCTGTTTTCGCATGATTGGCATGACCGCCATAGCCCGCGTTGTTGACCAGCACATCGATACCGCCAAAGTTAGCTACGGCTTGTTCCACTGCGCTTTTGATGCTGGCATTGTCTGTCATATCAAGTTTTGTAACCAGAATATTTTCCAAATGGTTGCAACCACATTCCAGCCGTTTTGCTGAAATGTGGTTGCCGCGAGTTTGCCAAATCCTGAACTGCATCCGGTTATCAATACTGTCTTGGTAGTCATCTCAAATCGCCTCCGTTAGAAGTCACAGAGACAGCTTAAGACAGTTACAGGAAAGCGACGTATACAAATCCCGGAATTTCTAATACCTATTGCAGTATAGGCAGAATAAACATCGCTTCCTGTTACCACTTCCGGTTGATTTTTCAGTAGTCGTCGGTGTGGTGATTTTCAATTGCCGCTACCTTGATAATTCGCAAGCGGGAAAAGCTTAGTCTTAGCTAAAACTTAGCCTTCTGTCTTCGATATGACTGATGCTAACCCTATGCAGCGTTCGGGTTTCGTAATCCCTGGACAGGATATTTGAGACATAAACAAAATCGGCCACAGCTTGCTTGTGGGTCAGCTGTAATCGTATATAGCCGTTGTGGCGGCCCTCTGCCGCGGAACCACTACGCCTCCGGTTGCGAGCACGCTTAAATTGCCCCGGCGTTGAAAGACGACAGCCCGCTAATTGGATAACGCCTGCTTGGTCAGTTTTCCGATTTCGGTATGGTGAAGAAAACCCGAATAATCCTCGATAACCGGTGCCGGACCCCATGCGATTACCTGCACCGGCGTATGGGTATGGGTGCCGGTGCCCCAAACAACGCTCTGGTGCTTGGCCAGCTTTCGGGCTATCAAATCCAGGTGGATGAGATCGCCAAAAACATAGAATTGTTTAAAGTCGTTAACCTTTGGGAATGTTTTTGCCGACAGCGTGCTGTGGCCGGCTTCATAGTAAGCATTCGGCTCTCTTTCCAGAATTTCCTGCGCCTGCTCAAGGCTTATCTCGAAACCGGTATTGGCGCTAATGGCGGACTGAAGGCTGGCGGCGGTTGGAAATTCACCGCCGCCATTGATTGCCGCTTCTTGCCAGATATGCTCGAAAGATTTTTTCTGCGCATAAAGCTTGTCCAGGATATCCAGCCGGCCAAAGTTGTAATTAGGACGGTACTGGCGTCCGGCAAATGCTTCGCCCGGCAGTTTCCTGGCTTCATAGAGATTGTGTCGGCCGTAGCTGAAACCAAAACTGCCGGTTTCATGATCTGCGGTTATCACAACGAGTGTATCACTGCGATCCTTCACCCAATCGTAAACCACCGCTACCGCTTCATCGAATTTAAGCAGTTCGTGCAGCATGGTGCCGGCATCGTTATTGTGCGCTGCCCAATCAATTTGCCCGCCTTCGATCATCAGGAAAAATCCGTCTTGGTCCTGCTCCAGTAGCTGTAGCGCTGTTATCGTCATTTCCCTAAGGCTTGGCTGCGTGCGGTCGGCTGCTGTTTTACTGTTGCTGTAGCTAATGCCGTCGGCCATTCCCGAACCGGCAAACAAACCCAGCAGCTTGCCTTTATTAACCCGATCCATCTGCTTCCGGTTAAAAGCCAGTTGGTAGTTATGCCTGTCGCGGGCTTCCAACAGCAGGTTTCGGTTGTCCCCGCGTTTCGATTCCAGTTCGATTGACGGCTCCGCAATTAATTCGGACAGTTGTTTTTGTACTGCCTTGTCCGTGTCGGCGGTTTTGGGAATCCAATGACGCAGCCCGCCCGACAGCATGATATCCACATTTGCCGATAGCATATCGGCGGCAATCTTATTTTCCATCGAACGATGCGGTTGGTGGGCTGCAAAAGCCGCCGGTGTGGCGTGGGTCAGGCGCGTATCCGATACCAGTCCGGTTGCTTTGCCCATTGCGCGAGCATCTTCGAGGATGGTTTCAACGGAATTTCCCTGCCAGTTCAGGCCGATCATCTCACTGCCGGATGCCACACCGGTGGCCAGCTGGGTTGCCGAGCAGGCGGAATCCACCACCAGGCTGCCGTGGGGGTGGTTTGCGGAAAGTCCCACAACCCCCTCACTGGCGAACTTGGATATAGCGGTTTGCTTGCCGTTATACACGGAATTGGGTGCGCGCCTGGCATAGTCTTCCAGTAAACCCAACTGTCCCGGACCCATACCGTCGCCGATCATCATTATGATGTTTCTGATTTCGTTACCAGAGCCCTGGGCCTGCTGACCGGAGTTCAGGTGGCTGTTGGTACAAGATACAAGTAAAACAAATGCAATAAAGCTGAAAAAAAATACCCGTAACGACACGATTATATTTTCCTTGGCCTAAAACGGCTTACCGCTAATGTAGTGCGACAATATGTCATACCAGTGAAATCGCTGCAGCAAATCGAGAACTGGAGAGTTGTTTAGCTATTCACCAACTCAACCAAAGAAATCACCCGGATCATCTGCCCTTTTTCTATAGTGGCCTCAACGGGAATAACCGCCAGCACATCCGCCTCGCACAGCGAGGTCTGCACGGCTGAGCTTTGGCTTTTCAGTTTGTTGGCCACGGTTTCCCCTTGCTCGTCAATCGCCAAAGCAGCCCGCAAGTACTGCTGCCGGGTATTGGGCCGGTTGACGGCAAAGCCCGACTTCACCCACCAGTGCCTGGGGGTGGCAAAGGGCTGGCCCTGAAGTGCGCTTAAAAATGGCTTGCAGAATAGTGTGAGGGTAACAAACGCGGATACCGGGTTGCCGGGCAATCCCATTAGCGGTTTGTCGTTAATGTCACCGAACAGAAACGGCTTGCCGGGTTTCAGGCCGATTTTCCAGAAGTCTGTTTCGCCCAGCTGATTGAGGGCGCTTTTAACATGGTCTTCCTCACCCACCGATACACCGCCAATGGTAATCACGGCGTCCCCCTCGGCGGCCTGTTGCAACAGCGCTTTGGTGGTTTCCAGGTCGTCCGGGGCGCGCCAGATAGTGACCTCGCAACCCATGGTGGTTAACAACGCCGCGATCATCGGCCCGTTGGACTCGTATATCTGCCCCGGCGCCAGTGGTTGCCCCGGCGGCACCAACTCATCGCCGGTGGCGATTAGCGAAACTTTTAAGGGCCGGTACACCCGAACGCTGGCTATTCCGGCGGCGGCCAGTAGGCCCAAATCCTGGGGCCGTAGTCTATGGCCCTGCTGAAAAATCGCTTTGTCTAAGGTGATGTCTTCACCGGTGCGGCGGACATTCTCGCCCGGTTCCGGATGCTGGTTAACCGTGACCTGCTCTGTGTCGTAGTCACAGTTTTCCTGCATCACAACCGTATCGGCGCCGGCCGGCAGTTCGCTGCCGGTAAAGATTCTGGCGGCGGTGCCCGGCGCCAGGGGTTGCGACGCACTCCCCGCCGGTATCCGCTGGCTGATCGGCAGGGTTGTGGGCTCGCTCCCGGCCAGATCCGCAACCGCGAGGGCAAAGCCGTCCATCGCGCTGTTATCGGCGGGCGGCACATTGATCCTGGCGCAAGGGGTTTCCGCCAGAACACGATTCAACCCATCGGCGATGGGAATCGCTTCAATATCGGGGCGGGATGTGGGAACGGCTTGTTGCAGGCGCGACCAGGCCTCTTCAACGGTCAGCCATTTAGCCATGTCCGTGTGCGCCCATCAGGGTTTTGACGAAATTGCAGGGGTTCCATTCGCTGTCCAGTTGCTGCGCTAAAATACCTTCCCAGGCGGTGCGGCAGGCGCCGGTGGAACCCGGCATACAGGCGACCAATGTCCGGTTTGACAGCCCGGCAATGGCGCGCGACTGCACGGTGGAGGTGCCTATTTCTTCATAGGAAATTTGGCGGAAGATTTCACCGAAGCCATCGACGGTTTTGTCCAGCAGCGGGGCGACGGCTTCCGGGGTGGAATCGCGGCCGGAGAAGCCGGTGCCGCCGGTGGTGAGCACACAGTGCACATCCGCATCGGCAATCCATTTGGAGACCATCGCGCGAATTTGGTAGATGTCGTCAATCACAATTTTGCGCTCCGCCAGTTGATGGCCGGCGGCGGTCAACGCATCGCAGAGATAGTCTCCGGAGGTGTCGTCCTGTTCGGTGCGGGTGTCGGATACGGTAAGCACCGCAATATTCAATGCTTGTTTCATATGGGTTTTCCTGAGGCGGCGTTTAACCCCCGGTCATGTTCATAAACCGGACCAGTTGGGGATCGTCGCTATGGGTGAAATAATGGCGTTCGGGCTTGTTGACCACGCCGTCCAAGATCGCTTGTTTGAGGGGTTCGGTGCGCAATTCGCCAGCCGGCTGCTCGCGGAGTATCTTGCGCAAATCCACGGCATTTTCATGACCCAGGCACAGCAGTAACTTGCCTTCCGCGGTTACCCTGACGCGGTTGCAGTCGCCGCAAAAATTTTCGCTGTGGGGGCTGATAAAGCCGATGCGGTTGTCGTAGCCGGGTATTTTCCAGTAGCGCGAGGGCCCGCCGTTTGCCGGGTGGATATCCGCCGGCACCAGCGGGTGCGCCTGTTCAATATGGGCCCTGAGATCGGCGCTGGAAACAAAGCTCAACTGCCGGCTGCGGCCGGTGATTTCTCCCAGCGGCATCTCCTCAATAAAGCTGATATCCAGCTGCCGGTTCAATGCAAACTCCACCAGCGGAATAATCTGGTCTTCGTTAAACCCTTTCAGGATAACCGCATTAATCTTGACTCTTTCGAACCCGGCTTTTCGCGCGGCGTCTATGCCCGCCAACACCTTGTTCAGGTCACCGACGC
>JANQKW010000262.1 GCA_028280905.1 Porticoccaceae bacterium | reverse complement strand
CGAAGCTTGCTAGGAAACTGTTTTTACTGGGGTTTTATCCGTATAAAATTTATGTGTATTATGGGGGCCCGGCTTATTTTGTGGTCTCCAGCGCCGGGTTAGTTCGGCAGATCCAAGAAAACCAAAGTGGGGTGTAAGTTATGGAGTTTGTCAATTTCTTATTTCGTTGGGCGCATTTGCTGTTTGGCATCGCCTGGATAGGTATGCTCTATTATTTCAACTTTGTGCAAGGCGGTTACTTTAAACAGGCTACGCCGGAAGGCTTGGCGGACGCCAAAGCCAAGCTGGCGCCAAGCGCGCTCTGGTGGTTTCGCTGGGGTGCAATGTTCACCTTCATCACCGGCGTGGTACTACTGGTGGGATTGTTTCACAACAACCAGTTCAATAATTCCATCCTAGTGGGCGCCACCATGGGCACCTTGATGTTCCTTAATGTTTGGCTGGTTATCTGGCCCGCACAGCAGATTGCGTTGGGTATGAAGGAAGGGGACGGCCCGGCGAACGCCGCCAAGGCGCTGCTTGCCTCCAGAACCAACACCCTGTTTTCAGGACCCATGGCCTACGGCATGATGGCCGGTCCCCACGCGGCGCAAATGGGCAGCGGATATGGCAGCCCGGCAGGCGGCACCGATGTGATTATCTGCTTGGCCATAATCGCTGCGATCGAAGCCAACGCCCTGTTCGGCAAATTGGGGCCTATCGAGACGGTTAAGGGCGTGATTCACTCAAGCATTGGTCTTACCGTGATCCTGTTTGGAATCTTGTATTTTATTTGATGGTTGTATTTTTCAGGCAATTACTTGAAAAACCGGCGAAATATTCGTCGGTTTTTTTCTGTCCGCAAGCCGGTGAGTGTATAATCAACGCCTTGTAATCCCTAGCAGCAATCGGATAACCAACGCGAGCCATGAGCGATAAGGATTTTAATAAGACCGAGCCCTTTGTTCCCGGTAAAGACGAGCGAATAGGGCACAGAGAAACCCCAAAACCGGCATCGCCGAAAGCAACATACGCGGCAGCGCCGCAAAGCGGAGAACCTCAGTCTGCTTCGGTCGGTGTCTTGTGGAAAATGCTGGTGGTTATTTTGCTGTTGGGAATTGGTGGGCTAGGCTGGCTCGTGTATCAGCAGGAACAGCGGCAGGCGGCTCTGCAGGGGCAGTTTGACGACTTGCAGTACCGGTTGTCGTCTACTGACGAATCCTTGAGCCAGTCGGGTGCAACCATAGGAATGAAGTTGCAGGATCACGACAAGACACTGAAAAAGCACTTTTCAGAAATCGATAAATTGTGGGCGGCGAGAAACGTCAACAAGAAAGGGATAGACACGGCTAACAAAGAACGCGAATCGCTTAAGAAACAACTGGCATCGGTTGGCAGCCAGGCGAAAAAGGCGGAGCGGAATGTCGCCAGCGCCAGTCAGGCGGCGCTGGCAGTGCGCGCCGAACTTGAAGAGGTTGAGACTCTATCGGACGCCACGCTCAGCCGGCTGGACGCCATGGAGCGTTCATTAAAGCAATGGCAGATAGAAATGAATAAACGCGTTGCGGGGAATGAAGAAGCCATTAACGCCATCGATTCGTTTCGCAGGCAAACCAATCGGGAAATTCAGCAGATCAGGCAGCAGCTGCGACCCCAGAGTGCAACGTCCGGCGGTTAATAGCGCGCCGCGCCCGGCTTGAATTAGTGGTAAGGTTGTTATTTACTGTGTGTCTGGAGCAAAAGACCCCAAAGACTATTACAAGGAATTTGGATAAAAGGATATGAATAAGCTGTTGCCTGTATTTGCGGGATTGGTTGCAGGCTTGTCTTTGTTGGCAAGTCCCGCAGTATCTTTTGCGGAAGACGGTATCTATGTCGGACCCTCTCTGAGCGGTTACTTCAAGGACTCCAAGCGCTTTGTTCAGAATCACGACAACAGCCTGGTGGGCGGTATTAACCTGGGCTATGCCTTCGACAGCGACTGGGCGGTGGAAGCCAACGTGGGAACCGATTTGTACGGCCACGGGATGGATCAGGCGCAGCTGAATTTCTATTATATGTTTGGCGAAGACGACGGCAGTTGGCGCCCCTATGTATTGGCGGGCATCAGCTATCTGGATCAGGATAATAACACCCTGGCTGAATTGCGTCCCGATGAAGATGAGACCCGCCAGGCGCAGGTGGGCCTGGGGTTGTCGAACATGCTGACCGAACACTGGGAATTCCGCGGCGACCTGCGGCTCTATCATAAAGTTAGCGACGGTCAGGATGGCACCAACGACAGTGCGGTAAGCCTGGCGTTGAATTATTTCTTTGATGCGGCCGCGCCGCAAGCGGCTCCCAGGGTGGAAGCGGCCTCTGAAGTCCAGCAGGCGAGCCCCGCCAAATCGGCCATTGTTGCCGCGGAAGCCGAGCCCGAGCCTGAAATCCGCACCATCACGATTCGCCTGAACGTGGAATTTGAATACGACAAGGCAGTTGTTCGGGCTATTTACGGTGATGAGCTGCAGGCCGTGGCAAATGCCATGAGCCTGCACGACGATATTCAACTGGTTCTGGAAGGTCACACGGATTCCAGGGGCGATGACGACTACAACAGGGATCTTTCCGGACGCCGCGCGCAGGCGGTCAAGGACAAGTTGGTGCAGACCTACGGTATTGCCGCATCGCGGATAGCGGCAGTTGGCTATGGCGAAACCAGGCCGATTGATAGCAACGACACTGAACAGGGCAGGGCGCGCAACCGAAGGGTCGTCGGCGAATTGAGTTATTCGGAAGTAGCGCCTGAGTAGTCGCAGGGCTTGCAGGTAATGAATGCGGACGGCGCCGGGATGGCGCCGTTTTCAGTTGGGCGGCTGCATCCGTCACAATTACCTTGAAGGAGTACTAGCATGGCGACACTCTATTGGCACGATTACGAAACCTTCGGCATTGACCCCGCCAGGGATCGGCCGTCGCAGTTTGCCGGTATTCGAACCGACTCGCAGCTCGACCTAGTGGGCGAGCCGTTGATGATCTACTGCCGGCCGCCGGTCGACCGGTTGCCCTCACCGCAGGCCTGCCTGGTGACCGGGATAACACCGCAACAGGCCCGGGAAAAGGGGTTGCTTGAGCGCGAATTCGCGGCGCAAATTGCCGCTGAGTTTTTGCAGCCCAACACCTGTGTAGTGGGCTACAACAGTATACGCTTTGACGACGAAGTCAGCCGCTATCTGCTGTACCGCAATTTCTATGACCCCTACGAGCGGGAGTGGAAGAACGGTAATTCCCGCTGGGACACCATAGATATGATGCGTCTGGCGCGCGCGCTGCGCCCGTCGGGTATCGAGTGGCCAAACTACCAGGACGGCTCGCCCAGTTTCCGGCTCGAGGATTTGACCGCGGCCAACGGGCTGTCCCACGAAGACGCCCACGATGCGCTTGCTGATGTGTTGGCGACCATAGAAGTCACCAAACTGGTTAAACGGGCGCAGCCTGATCTGTACCGCTATGTTTTTGAAAACCGCTTAAAGGCGCGGGTGGCGGCGCAACTGGATTGCCGAAACCGCAAACCCTTCTTACATGTCTCGTCGCGGTTGCCCAGGGAGAATGGTTACCTGGGATTAATGGTGCCGCTCGCCCCGCACCCCACCAACAGCAACGCGATTCTCTGTTTTAACTTAATGGGAAACCCCGAACCTCTGCTGAGCTGGAGCGCGGAGAAAATCAGGGAGCGGTTGTTTACCCCGACCGCCGAATTGCCGGAGAACGAACAGCGGATTATGCTGAAAGCTGTGCACTTGAATCGTTGTCCCGTGGTGGCGACGCCAAAATTATTGGATGCGGCTGCCGCCAAGCGCCTGGCAATTGATGTGGATAGATGCGAAACCCATTGGCGGCAGCTCAGGCATAGCGATCTCAATGACAAGCTGGCGAAAATATTTGCCGATAGGAAATTCGAGGAAAGCGCAAACGCCGAGTTAGAACTGTACTCCGGGTTTATACCAAACAGCGACAAACCGCTGCTCGCCCAGGTAAGGCGCGCCTCGGGCCAGCTGTTGGCCACCGAGCCTCCGCCGTTTTCCGACACTCGCTACCAGCAACTGCTGTTCTTCTATCGGGCCGTTAATTTCAGCGACACGCTGGGTGCGGAGGAGCGGGACGATTGGCGCGGGCACTGCCGCCGCCAACTGGTGGACGGCGCCGACGGTTTTCGAACCCTCGATGAATTTCAGCGGGAGGTGGCGGCGCAGCAGGACTCGGAGCAGCTAACACTGCGGCAGCGGGAAATACTGGATGAGCTGCAACGCTGGGGCGAAGCACTAGGCAGCAAATTGGATGTGGAGACAAGTGTCCAAAACCGCTAGAATTCTGCCGGATATCATTACGCATAAGGGTGCCCGTGAATTTAAAAGGGTCTAGCATACTTTCCATCAACCAATTCGAAAGGGGCGACATCGAGAACCTGTTCAGGATCGCTGATCAGATGGAGCCGTTTGCCCAGCGCAAAAAGATTACCCGGGTTTTGGAAGGCGCCATTATGGGAAGCATGTTCTTCGAGCCCAGCACCAGGACGCGGATCAGTTTTGGCAGCGCCTTTAACCTGCTGGGTGGCGATGTGCGGGAGACTACCGGGCTGGAGAATTCTTCGCTGGTTAAGGGAGAGTCGCTGCCCGATACCGCGCGGGTGCTTTCCGGCTTTAGCGATATCATTTGCATGCGGCATCCCGAAGCGGGTTCGGTGGCCGAATTTGCCGCCGCCAGCCGGGTTCCGGTAGTCAACGGCGGCGACGGCAACAACGAGCACCCCAGCCAGGCGCTGCTGGATTTGTACACCATTGAAAAGGAGCTGCAGGGCCGCGGCAGGGGCGTCGATGGATTGCGCATCGCTATGATCGGCGACCTGAAATACGGGCGCACGGTGCACTCCCTGTGCAAGCTGCTGCGGCTGTTCAATGAGGTCTCGGTTCACCTGGTGTCGCCAAAAGAGTTGGCGATGCCGGACGAGCTGGTGGAAGAAATGCGTGAGTCGGGCATCCAGGTGGTGGTGACCGATATTCTGGAAGAGAGCATCGCCCACGTCGATATTGTCTATTCAACCCGCATCCAGGAAGAGCGTTTTCCCAGCAAGCAGGAGGCGGATCTCTATCGCGGCCGTTTCCGGTTGAACAAGGCGGTGTACACCCAATTCTGCGAACCCAATACGGTTATCATGCACCCATTGCCGCGGGATTCCAGGGGCGACGCCAAGGAACTCGACAGCGACCTGGACGACAACCCCAACTTGGCGATTTTCAGGCAAACGGATAATGGCGTGCTGGTTAGAATGGCCCTGTTTGCCGCGATTCTGGATGTGGTTCATCTGGTAGACAAATATGTGGAACAGGTGCCCTGGCATAACCCGCGGTTATCGGGTTAGTCGAAAGCGCTCGCCAATGGCCACAAGTGAATTTGACGATATCAGGCCCTACCATGACGGCGAAGTCGTGGGCGTGCTGCAGCGCCTGACCGACAATCGGGAGTTTACCGGCCTAATCGCAGATATGCTGTTTCCGCGGTTAAATAGGTTCCTGCCCTGGTTGCTCGACCGGGTGGTGCGCTATAGGGTCAAACGTCAATTCCGGTCAGTTCGCAACGTCCGGGATTTCCAGATGCTGATCGGCGAAAATTTTGAGAAGTTGTTGCTGACTGCGTCGGATGGCTGTACCTGTTCGGGAATCGAACAGCTGGAACGCGATAAATCCTACCTGTTTATCAGCAACCACCGCGATATCGCGATGGACCCGGCGCTGGTTAACCTGGTATTGCACCGGAATAATTTTGACACGGTGCGCATTGCCATCGGTGACAATTTGCTGTCCAAACCCTACACCTCAGACCTGATGCGTGTTAACAAGAGTTTTGTGGTTAAGCGCTCGGTGGAGGGGCGCCGGGAAAAGCTGGACGCCTTAAAGCAATTGTCCCGCTACATTCGCCATTCCATTAGCGTCGACGGCCAGTCCGTGTGGATCGCGCAGCGGGAAGGCCGGGCAAAGGATGGCATGGATAAGACGGAAACCGCTGTGCTGAAAATGATTGGGCTCAGCGCGGAAAAGCCGTTGACATTTGCCGAAGGCATGGGGCAGCTGAATGTTATCCCGGTGGCGATCTCCTATGAACTGGATCCCTGCGATGGCGACAAAGCAAGGGAACTCTATGCCCATATCGAGGAAGGCGGGTATGAAAAACTCGAACACGAGGACCTTGCCAGCATTTATAAGGGCATTGTGGGTTACAAAGGCCGCGTGCATGTCGCCTTTGGTCGGCCGGTTACACAGGGTACTGAAAACGCCGACGAACTGGCGCTAAGAATAGACCGCGAGATTATTTCCAACTACCAGATCCACCCGACCAATGTGCTGGCCTACGAGGAGGTTTACGGTAAAGACGAGTGTTCCACAGCCTGCCGCGACCAGTTGACAGACCGGGACTGGCCATCGATTACCCGGCTATTTACCGAACGTATAACGTCATTGCCTGCGCAGCATCGAGATATCGTCTTGGGGATGTACGCTAACCCGGTGAAACAAAAGCGCGACCTGAGCGGCCAATAACTGTGGGCTCAGCCGATTGTCCAAACTCCCCGACGCAATAAAACAGCAAATCCAGGACGGTTACCGCCAGTTCTTGGCACAGGGCGGGCTCAAGCCGAGGCTTGGCCAGCGACAGATGATCGCGGTTATTGCAAACGCCCTATCGGCGATTGAAGAAAGTGGCGTCAATCCGCCTGAGCCCGGCTCGACCAGTTCCGGCATCTGCGTTGTCGAGGCCGGTACCGGAACCGGCAAAACCATTGCTTACTTGCTGGCGGCGCTGCCCCTAGCCGAGCATCTGGGCAAGCAAGTGGTTATTGCCACCGGCACCATAGCCCTTCAGGAACAACTGCTTAACAAGGATATTCCGGCGCTCATTGCCAGCACCGGTTGGAACTACAGTTTTCTTATGGCCAAGGGCAGAGGAAGGTACCTGTGTCCGTTGCGGCTGGACCAGTGCCTGGCAACGATCGACGCCAAGCAGGGTGGTGAATTCCTGTTTGAGGATGAGCTAACCTTTAATCCGGATAAACGCGTGATCAAAACCTATCAGTCCATGGCCACATCGCTGGAAAAAGGTGACTGGGACGGAGACAGGGATCACTGGGAGGCGATTATATCCGACGCGGACTGGCAGCCGTTGACAATCGATCGGCGCCAGTGTGTGGGCAGACGCTGCCGCTTTATTCGCGAATGCTGTTTTTTCAACGCCAGGGATCAGTTGGAAGACGCCGATTGCCTGGTGGTCAACCACGATTTGTTAATGGCCGATCTCGCCGTTGGCGGAGGCGTCATACTGCCGGCACCGGATAAGAGCATTTATGTAGTGGACGAGGCCCATCGTCTGCCGGATAAGGCGATTAACCATTTCACCGCCAATGCCAGAATGGCGGGCACCCTCAACTGGTTGCGAAAGCTGGAGCGTCAATTGCAGACGATAACCCAGCAGTCAGCGGCGGAAGCTGAGCTGATGCGGCATCTAGACAGGCTTGTCGATCCGGTGGCCAAGGTGATTGACGCGGTATCGCTGGTGCAGCCTCTGCTTATGGCGCAGTTAGAGGAGAGCGACCAGGGCTCGAAAACCAGGCATCGTTTTGTCAATGGAGATATCGGCGTTGGACTGCGCCGACAGGCATCGGATATCGCGGCGGCATTTGGCTTGTTGGTGACACGCCTGCAAGCAGTGACGGACACGCTGCAAAATTCGCTGTCGGTCGCGCACCCCGCCACGCCGCTGGTCGACCTGGAAAACGCACTGCAGTTGGTTGGAACCTGGCAGAATCGCGCGGAATCGGCACTAGAGCTCTGGGACTATTTCTCACAGCCGGTGTCGGAAACCGGGCCGCAGATGGCCAGATGGCTGACCTTTGACGAGTCGGCGATCGGCGATAGCGATCTACAGCTATTTGCGTCGCCAACCTACGGTGGGCATATTTTACGGGAGCGGCTGTTTGACTGCTGCGCCGGTGCCGTTCTGACCTCGGCAACCCTGCGCATGCTCAACCGGTTTGACGACTTTATCAAGCGCGTCGGTTTGCCGGAAAACGTCGCGTGTCACGCGGTATCCGGCGTTTTTAATTATCCCCAGGCCGCCGTATTGTCGGTGCCGGATATCGGCGCGGACGGCAGTGATCCGCTCGAACACACCCGGGCGCTGATTGATAAGCTGCCCGGGATGTTGGATTCGGACCGGGGCACGCTGGTGTTGTTTTCCTCAAAACGGCAAATGCAAGATGTCGTTGCGGGTGTCGAGAATGCTATTTCGGGACAACTGTTGGTGCAGAACGACCTGCCCCTGATTCAGCTGTTATCCAAGCACAAAGAGGCCGTAGACGCCGGCCGGGGCAGCGTCATTTTCGGCCTGGCCAGTTTTGCGGAAGGAATCGATTTGCCGGGCGACTACTGCACCCATGTGATTATCGCCAAACTGCCTTTCTCGGTACCGGATGATCCGGTGACGGCGACCCTGTCGGACTGGCTGGAAAAATCCGGGGGCAACCCGTTTATGCAGTTGGCATTGCCGGAGGCTTCATTAAAGCTCAATCAGGCCTGCGGCCGCCTGCTGCGCACCGAGCAGGACAGCGGCAAAATAACCGTGCTCGACCGACGCCTGCTAACCAAGCGCTACGGCGCGGCGCTGTTAAATGCCTTGCCGCCTTTTAGGCGGGAGTAGGGTTCAGCGCGCCAACACCTTGACGCGCGCTTTCCGCAATCGCAGCAGCCGGGATTCTATGCTTCTCGCGATGCCTTGGCTGTCGAGTCCGGCCTGTTTGAGTTGCTCTGCATGAGAGGCGTGTTCCAGGTAGTTGTCGGGAAGCCCCAGATGCAGAACCGGTGTCTGCAGGTCCATGTTCGCGAGCGATTCGCTCACCGCGCTTCCCGCACCGCCCTGGGTGGTATTTTCTTCCAGTGTAACCAGCAGCTCGTGGCTGGTGGCCAACTTCGCCACCAGTTCTGAATCCACTGGTTTGACAAAGCGCATATCGGCGACTGTCGCGTCAAAGGCGTCGGCTGCCTCAAGCGCGGCCGGCAACAAGGTGCCAAAATTCAATAGGGCGACCGATTTACCCCGTCGCCGGACAATGCCCTTGCCAATGGTCAACGCGGTCATTTCTGTATTGGCGGCGACACCCGCGCCTGTGCCCCTGGGGTAGCGCACTGCCGCGGGTCCTGAGTGCATGTAGCCGGTGTAGAGCATCTGCCGCGTTTCATTTTCATCCGAAGGGGCCATCACCAGCATGTTGGGAATACAGCGCAGGTAGCTTAGGTCGAAGCTGCCGGCATGGGTGGCGCCATCCTCGCCGACCAGTCCGGAGCGGTCGAGGCAGAACAGTACGTCGAGATTTTGCAGCGCGACATCGTGGATAAGCTGGTCGTAGGCGCGCTGCAGAAATGTAGAATAGATAGCGACAACCGGCTTGACGCCCTCGCAGGCGAGGCCGGCGGCCAGTGTAACTGAGTGCTGCTCGGCAATTGCGACATCGTGGAACCGGCTGGGAAATTTTTGGCTGAACTCCACCATTCCCGAGCCTTCGCACATGGCCGGGGTAATACCTACCAACCGCTCGTCCTCGGCGGCCATATCGCAGATCCACTGGCCGAATATTTGCTGGTATTTCAGCTTCCGTGGGGCTGGCTTATTTGAGACCTCTGAAACGGCGATATGTGGTTTTGCCTTGGGTTCGATTTTGTTGAGTGCGTGGTAACCCACCGGGTCGGCTTCGGCCGGCTCGAAACCCTTGCCTTTGCAGGTCAGCGTGTGCAGCAGGATTGGGCCGTTCAACTCCTTGAGGTTGCGCAGCGTTTGCACCAATAGCGGCAAGTTGTGGCCATCTATCGGCCCTATGTAATTAAACCCCAATTCCTCAAAAACAATACCGGGGGCCACCATGGCTTTCAGGTGCTCTTCCGTCTTACGCACGAAAGAGGCGGCGGAGGGCACTGATCTCAGAACTTTCTTACCGCCTTCGCGAATCGAGTTGTAGAAGCGGCTTGACCATATTTTGGAAAAATAGGTGGCCAATCCCCCCACGTTGCGGGAAATCGACATATTATTGTCATTGAGCACCACCAGCAGGTCCGCATCGGTATGGGCGGCGTGGTTGATGGCCTCAAACGCCATGCCGGCGGTCATTGCGCCGTCCCCTATCACCGCTACGGCCTTACGCTGTTCGCCTTGCAGCCTCGCACCCAACGCCATGCCAAGCGCTGCACTGATGGAGGTGCTCGAATGGCCGACACCGAAGGTGTCATATTCGCTCTCGGAGCGCTTCGGAAAGCCCGACGGGCCATCCGCCTGACGCACTTTAAGCAGCGCTTCGCGACGGCCGGTGAGGATTTTGTGGGGATAGGTCTGGTGGCCCACATCCCACACCAGGCGGTCTTCAGGTGTGGTGAACACATAGTGCAGGGCGATGGTCAGTTCGATTACACCCAGCCCCGCGCCGAAATGGCCGCCACTCTTGCCGACGCTGTATAAAAGATAAGAACGCAGCTCATCCGCCAACTGCCCCAGCTGGGATTCCTCCAACGCTCGCAGCTCTGCGGGATTGTTAATAGTGTCGAGCAGCGGGGTCCTTGGCCGATTGGCCGGGATATTGTTAAAAGTTTGCGCCATGGATGCGTTTCCGAAATATCTGCGGGATATTACACTAAATGGCGCCAAGAGTGCATAGCCCCAGGCCGTTAACGATCCCGTTTGACAATGTAGTCGGCGATTTGCCTCAAATAGTCCGCCCGATGATCAAATTTTGCAAGTGCATCAATAGCTTGCCTATGTAACTGGGCGGCCTTAGCGCGCGCTGATTCAAGGCCGAGCACAGATATATAGGTGGGTTTATGGTGCTTGTCATCCGATCCCTGGCGTTTGCCGAGGGTCTGAGTATCGCTCTCTACGTCGAGGATGTCATCCTGCACCTGAAATGCCAGGCCCAGCGCACTGCCGAAGGCCGTCAACGCCGTCAGTTGCGCATCGTCGGCGCGCTCGGTTGCCAAGGCGCCCATCAGTATGCTGGCGTTAATCAGAGCCCCGGTTTTGCGGCGGTGCATGCTTTCCAGCTGCGCTTCGGTCAACTGACGGTTGACGGACCCGATATCAAATGCCTGTCCCCCCACCATGCCCGGCATGCCGGCCGCGGTTGCGAAGCTGCTGAGCAACCTCGCAATGGTATCCCGGCGGGTTGCGGAGACCTTGGCCAGTTGCTGAAACGCCAATGCTTGCAACGCGTCGCCCGCGAGGATGGCGGTCGCCTCGTCAAATGCGATATGGCAGGTGGGTTTGCCGCGCCGCAAATCGTCGTCGTCCATCGCGGGCAGATCGTCGTGAATCAACGAATAAGCGTGGCACAGCTCCACGGCCGCCGCTATTTTGTCGGTATTTTGGTCGATCTCCGCGATGGCGTGCGCAGCGGCGTAGCACAGCAGGGGCCTGACGCGCTTCCCGCCATTCAGCGCTGAATAGCGCATGGCGCTTAGCAGATTTGAGTCCGGGGTTTTGGGTTCCGCCAAACAGTGATCCAGAACGGCTTCGATACGCTGGCGGGAAACGCTGACAAACTCGGCAAAGCTGGATGCTTCCACTATTCGGTTCCCGATTCCCGTTGGTTATCGTCTTGCCTGGAGTCGCGGGTAAGAATTTCAACCTTCTGTTCCGCTTCCGACAGTGCTTGCTGGCAAGCGCGTGCAATGGCAATTCCCTGTTCGAAGGCCTTTAAGGACTTATCCAGTGAAAGCTCACCCTTTTCCATTTCCGCAACCAGCTTCTCGAGTTGCGCCAGGTTGCTTTCAAAATCGGGTGATTTCTGCTTGCCTGCCATGAATATCTTCTCCTTATTCTGGGATAAATTAGGGTTCTTCAAACCCGCCGGCGGTAATCCCGGCTATTTTGTAGGAAATGTCCTACAAAAAAAACCGAGATTTGCTGATACCAATAATCTATACGATGTCACAAAATGAAGTTGCAAGGATGCGGCTGCACATGGACGTGGTTACCAGGGAATACATGGATGTTTTGGTTCCTTATTCCAGGGTTGGACAGCAACTTTCCTATACTGCCTTAGGCCTTGTCACATGTAAATGTGGCAAGGCTTTGTTTTTCCAGCCATACAATCCTTGACACAGTGATTGGCTTATTTAATGATTGGGGCCTGATAACACTGAATGGAGAAGCCGCTTTCAATCGCAGCGCATTGCCTTGGCAGTATATTGCTACCTGGCGAACCTTCGGCACAGCCTGGTCCGAAGCGATAAGTTTTCCCCCGAATCCCAAGCCCTGTTGCGAGCCCGCCACAGGGCTTTTGTCGCTATGGACCCTTGTTCCTTCTGAGGGGTCTAAATTCAAGCACTTGAAGCGGGAGTTTGCGTTATGCAGGCTAAAATACTGAGGCTAAACCTTGCCGGGCAGCCAATTGAGTGGTTGGACTGGCAAGCAGCGGTTTGCCTTTATGCCAGGGAACTGGTTTCCTGGACGCTGGGTGATGTCGTGCAAAAAGTGCGGGGCGGCCACTGCAGGGCGACCGGCCTGCGATCCGTCGTGGAATTGCCGAGCATCATAGCCTGCGGAGGGGACCAACTCGCCCGGCCGCGCTCCGACTACCCGCTTAACAACCCGGCGCTGTTTGCCAGGGATGGCCACCTTTGCCTTTACTGTGGTCGATCCTTCGCCGCTGCCGAACTGACCAGGGATCATATTGTGCCGACTTCCAGGGGCGGCACCGATAAATGGGAAAATGTGGTGGCTGCCTGCAGACGCTGCAATCAGCACAAAGCCAACAGCCTGCTGGAAGAGACCAACCTCGAGCTGATCGCGCTCCCCTACGCGCCAAACAACGCCGAATATTTGGCGTTGATCAATTCGAGGCGCATTCTCGGCGACCAGATGGAGTTTTTGCGGGGTCAGTTTTCCCGCAATAG
>JANQKW010000247.1 GCA_028280905.1 Porticoccaceae bacterium | reverse complement strand
TGAGTCCCGACAGGGGAGGTTTATCCGGGACCAATCAGGCCGTGCTTTAAGTTTGCAAAATTGACGGGGTAGTCGCGAGGACGTGTCTGAGCGACAGCGAGTTACGCAGCGCCGGCAATTTTGCAAACTTAACGGCCGGTCACGGATAAACCTCCCCTGGCGGGACGGGATAGTGGCACCAATCTACCAGCTAACGTAAATCCCGTCCTCCAATCTTGTCTTAACAACGGCTGTTCCAATAAACATTAGAGTACTTGATCCCAAAAAATCTGTCGCACAATACAAAAAAAAGATTTTTACCCAGCCACTCGACAGATTTTAGGCCGTCGCCACCTCTAAAGCCCTGTCAATCCTAAACAGCAAAGCCAACTTCACAAGGAGAGAAATCCATGTTTTATAGAAAGCCGTGCAAAAACTTAACAGCAAACCTGCTCGTACTGAGCGTGGCCCTGGGTACCTGTCACTCGATTGCCTGGTCGGACGACGATGACGATGAGGAAATACCCTTTGATGAAGCGCATCTCTTTTTTGAGCTTAACAATACCGACGGCGACCTGGGTATTCACGCGCTTATTGATGGAGATGCCTGGAAAAAACTCGAGATAGAATCGCCAAATGAGCGGGAAATGTTGGACATAAGGGTAAAAAGCCGGTTGCGTCGACAGGGCCTTACCGAACTATTTTTCGAAAGCGCCGAACCGACCTTTGACGAGCTGCCGCCCCGCAGGTTTTTCCGCAGATTTCCCGCTGGTATCTACGAGATCGAGGGCGTTACCCTCGATGGAGAGGAACTGGAGAGTGAAACGGAATTAACCCATGTCATGCCAGCGCCTCCTGGGGCAACGGTAAACGGAGAGCCGATGGCGGAGCAGTGTGATGAAGAGGAACCGCTGTTCGATATAACCGAGGTCAGTGCTCCGGTAACCATCGCGTGGGACGAGGTGACCATGTCGCATCCTGACGCCGATGGTGGAGGCGCCGGCGTGCAACCACCCGTTCCTGTATCCATCCACAATTACGAAGTGGTGGTGGAAATCGAGGTGGAAGTGGACGGAGAAGAATTTGCTTCGGTGTTTAGCGCGATTCTTCCGCCCGATGTCAGGTCAATGATGATTCCGCCGGAATTTCTCGCCCAGGGCGATACCTTTAAATACGAGGTGCTGGCCAGGGAGAAAAGCTTCAACCAGACAGCGATAGAAAGCTGTTTTGAGGTAGAGGAATAACGGACTGGAAAGTGCGGTAGTACTGGCGCCGCTCTCCCGCGTTAAAGCAGTAACGCGGGCGTGGCGTCAGGTTTATTCGACAGGGCCTGTATTCATGTCACAGCAATCCTTAATCGGGTGCCTGCTGATCTGCATAGTGAATATATTGTCGATTTGCCAGGCGCAATCTTCCCGGGTGCCGGATACCTATCGGGATTATCCTTACGTGCAGGTGGTCGATGGCTACCTGTCTGTAAAGGTGCAGGATTACCCGCTAAACAATCTACTGGCGACAATTGCCCGGCAGGGCAACTTCATCATCAGGCAGCCCGGCAAGCTCGAGGGTGAGATTACCGTGGAATTTTATGCGTTGCCCCTTTGGCAGGGGCTGCGGCGGATATTGCGCGATAGAAGTTTTGCCCTGCAGTACGCTGAAGCCGCGTTAGACCAGCAGCTGCACGATTCCCCCAGGGCGCTGTGGTTGTTTCCACTCAGTCGGAGCAGTTTAAGAGAAACCGCAGAGGATAAAGAGAATAATCTGTCCGTGGACTTTCCGCTGCTGCAGGCCGCTCTGAACGGCAATGAGCTTGACGATCAGGAGCAGGCGATTGCTGTGTTGGCGGACAGCAGCCTGACTGCGGCTATTGCGCCGCTCAGGGCGGTGCTTCTGGACGGGACCGAGAACCTGCGAGAGGCGGCGCTTGAAGCGCTCGCGGATATCGGCGGTACCGAATCTGTACACGCCATCGCAACCGCATTGCTGGATCCCCAGGCCAGTATTCGGGAAGAAGCCGTTTATGCACTGGGCGAAGTTGGCGGGGAAATCGCCAGGCTCTATTTGCAGCAGGCGCTCACGGATGAAAGCGAGCCGGTTAGGGAGGCGGCGGAACAGGTGCTCGAAGAACTCGCGCATTAATCAATTTAAGCGACAGATTTTTTTTCACTCACATCTCTA
Organism: Porticoccaceae bacterium; assembly: GCA_028280905.1. Lineage (GTDB taxonomy): Bacteria > Pseudomonadota > Gammaproteobacteria > Pseudomonadales > Porticoccaceae > JANQKW01. The sequence goes on along the minus strand of JANQKW010000247.1, from coordinate 666 downwards.
ACGGGCTACTCAGCCATAGAATAAGGAGTTCCAACAATGTATCCCACCCGGAAGAAAACGCCACTGCAATGGGCATGCCTGACAGCCTTGCTATCCGTATCTGTAGGCGCCGCTGCCACGGATTTGGAGACAGGCTGTAGCAGTAGTGCTCAGCTACTGCGCTTTGCTTGTCAATTTGATGCCAACGATGACTTTTTTGAGGAGAAAGCCAAATGCCTGGATGGAGACGAAGCGGGGTTGGAAGACTGCCTCGCGGACGCCGGTGATGAGCGAGAAGAGACCCTGGAAGAGTGTGACGATGTGCTCGACGCCAGGCTCGACGTTTGTGACGCGCTCGACGACGAGCCCCATGCGCCAGACTTCGGTCCTGAAGTCGCAGCCAATTTTGTCGACCCGCTGCAAATCGGCGTGACGGTAACCCCGCACCCGTTTTTTCCGCTGGTGCAGGGCAATCGCTGGGTCTACGAAGGTACCTTCGAGGATGACGAGGGCGAGCTGGTTACCGAGACCATCACGGTAACGGTTACCGACCAAACCAAGCTGATCAAGGGCATTACCTGTCTGGTTGTCAACGACCTGGTGGAAGAGGACGGGGAAGTCATCGAAGACACGGACGATTGGTATGCCCAGGATGTGGACGGCAATCTCTGGTACTGCGGTGAAATT
>JANQKW010000242.1 GCA_028280905.1 Porticoccaceae bacterium | reverse complement strand
CGTTCAGGCCAAGTGTAGAGGTAGCTCCTGTCGGCATTTAGCACATGGCCTAACAATATTTCCGCATCGAGGCGCGGTGTCTCGCTCAACTGTTCTAATTGACGGCTGCAAGCCAGCAATTCCGCAATGGTGGTCATTGTTCAGACATGGCTGCCAACTGTTCGGCCTGGTACTCGTTGATCAGCGGCTGTACCACCTGATCCAGCCCACCCGCCATAAATTCATCCAGTTTATAGAGTGTCAGGTTGATGCGGTGGTCGGTAACCCGGCCCTGGGGAAAATTGTAGGTGCGGATGCGCTCCGAGCGATCGCCACTGCCCACCAGGCTGCGCCGCAGTTCAGACTGCTCCTGGGCCTGTTGCTGTTGCGCGCCCGACAACAACCTGGCCTGCAACAAGGCCATGGCCTTGGCGCGGTTTTTATGTTGCGAACGCTCATCCTGGCACTCCACCACAATACCGCTGGGCAGGTGGGTAATGCGTATTGCCGAATCAGTTTTATTGACATGCTGACCACCCGCGCCGGAGGCGCGAAACGTATCGATACGCAAATCGGCGCTGTTGATATCCTCGGCTTCAACGTCATCCACTTCAGGCAATATCGCCACGGTGCAAGCGGAGGTGTGCACCCTGCCCTGGGATTCGGTTTCCGGGACCCGCTGCACCCGGTGCGCACCGGATTCGAACTTGAGGCGGGAATAGGCGCCGGCGCCTTCCACGCGCACGATAATTTCCTTAAAACCGCCGTGGTCTCCTTCCCGCTGGCTAATGACCTCCACGCGCCAGCGGCGGCTTTCCGCATAGCGACTGTACATGCGGAACAGGTCGCCGGAGAAGATGGCCGCTTCATCGCCGCCGGTACCGGCGCGTATTTCCAGAAAAACGTTCTTGTCATCGTTTGGATCCCTGGGCAGCAGCAACTTCTGCAACTCCCCTTCAAGATCCTCCTGCTGCTGCAAGCCTTCTTTCAGCTCCTCCTGAGCCATCTCACGCATCTCCTCATCCGCGTCCTTTAACAACTGCCGGGCTTCCTGTATATCGTCCAATACCTGACGATAGCGCACAAAATTCCTGATTACCGGCTCAAGTTCAGCGTACTCCTTGGAAAGCTCTCGAAAACGAGGCTGGTCGCCGATCACATCAGGCTCCCCGAGCAACACGCCAACTTCCTCATAGCGCCCCGACAAATTTTCGAGTTTTTCGATAATCGACTGTTTCATTCGTTTTCGTTACCAGTTTCATCCGCTTGATTGAGGCCAAACAACTTGTTCGCCCACTCAATGTGCTCTTGCTTGCCGGCCTCGCCCGCCTCTTTTAGCCGCTTGGTTGGCGTATGCAGTAGCTTGTTGGTCAAGGTCCGGGCCATCTGCCGCACCACCTGTTCCGGTGCTTCACCTTTCTCCAGCGCCCGCAACGCCCGCGACAATTCCTCGTCGCGCAAGTCTTCCGCGGTTTCCCGATACGCGCGAATCGTGTCTACGGCATCCAAGGCGTTGAACTGGCGCAGCCAGGACGTCACACCCTGTTCAATAATCTCCGACGCCTTAGCCGCAGCGTCTTCGCGGCTGCGCAGGTTTTCCTGGATAACCTCTTTTAAATCATCAACGGTATACAGATAAACGTCGTCCAGGTCGCCCACTTGGGGCTCGATGTCCCGCGGAACCGCTATGTCCACCATAAACATGGGTTTGTGCTTGCGTTTGCGCAACGCCGACTCCACGGCGCCCTTGCCCAATACCGGCAGCTGGCTGGCGGTTGAGGAAATCACCATATCGGCATACGCCAGGTAATCGCCAATTTCCGATAGCAGGATGGGCTCCGCACCGAAATTCTCCGCCAGTTGCCCGGCGTGACTCAGGGTTCGATTGGCGATAATAACTCTGCCGACGCGCTTATCTTTCAAATGGCGCGCCACTAATTCAACTGTCTCTCCGGCGCCTATCAGCAGGGCGGAAACATCGCGCATATTGGCAAAGATCTGCTGCGAAAGACTGACCGCCGCATAGGCCACCGACACCGGATTCTGGCCTATCGCCGTTTCAGTGCGCACCCGTTTTGCAACGGCGAAAGACTGTTGAAACGCTTGATTTAGCTGGGTATCCACCGTGCCGGCTTCGCGCGCTACCGCATAGGCGGATTTTAACTGGCCGAGTATTTGCGGCTCCCCGATAATCATCGAATCCAGCCCGCAGGCAACCTTCATCATATGACGCACGGATTCCTCCCGTTCAAAGTAATAACGGCTCGCTTCAAGCTCACTCGCATTGATGCCCGCGAAATCAGCTAACCAGGCCAAGGTGCGCGCAACATCCCCACCCGTGCCGTAAATTTCGGTGCGATTGCAGGTAGACAGGATGGCCGCCTCGCCCATTTCCGCCTCGGCTACCAGCGCTTGCAGGGCGTCAACCATCCGTTCAGGGGCTATCGCGGCCTTCTCCCTCAGATCGAGAGGCGCGGTGCGATGGTTGATTCCGAAGGCAAAAACTGTCATTTCGTTTGGGATAGATAAAGGCTGTAAATTGTCCGATTCTGTAAGGCTTATGACAAGCGTAATGTTTCAGATTGGGTGTTTGTCGTATTAGAATGAGGGTGTTCAATCGAGTAATTCTATGTCAATCAGGTCATTTCCAGCATTTTTGGCGCTATTTCTGTTGTTAAGTGGCTGCCAAACCTATACGGCCACGCAGCAGAGCGTTATTCCCGAACCGGTAACCAGCGAGCCGGAGCCGGAAGAAATCGAAGCCGAAGTGCCAGTCAAGCCCTTTTCCAAGGAGGCGCTTTATCAGCTGTTGGTAGCGGAATTAGCGGGCATGCGCGGCGATATCGAGCTAGCGCTTACCAACTACGTCCAACAGGCGCGAGCATCCCGCGATCCGATTATTATAGAGCGCGCGCTGCGCATCGCCACCTACGTAAACGCCGGCGAAGAGCAACTGCAGATGGCGGCGCTGTGGGTGGAAATGGAACCGGAAAAGCTGGAGGCCCGCCATACCCTGGCGCTGGGACTGGCGCGCAATGGGCTTTTGATGGAGGCGTTGCCGCACGCCATCTACTGCCTGGAACACGACAATGCCGAACCATTGCTCACCCTGACCGTGCTGGCCAATAGCAAAAACAAAAAAGACCGGCAGACGCTGCTGGACCAATATCCATCGCTGGAAACACAGTACCCGGAGAAATCTGAAATATTCCTAAGCAGAGCCATGTTGCTGCGGCAGCAGGGCTTGCCCGAACAGGCGCTGGAAGCCGTAAATCAGTCCCTGCGGTTAAATGCGGAATCGGAAACCGCCAACCTGTTGGCAGCGCAATTACTTCACCAACAGGGCAAAAAGCCTGACGCCTTGGCGTTGTTGGAGCAGGCCATTAGCGCGCGACCCGACAGCAAAAGGCTGCGCATCCAGCATGTTCGATTTGTCGCAGTTGACGACCTGGCTGAAGCCAAAGCATCGCTGGAGCAGTTGTCAAATGACTTTCCCAAAGACGCCGACCTCAAATTGACGCTGGCTTCGGTAAATCGGGAACTCGGGCTAGATTCAGAAGCCAAGGCCCTCTACCAGCAACTGCTCAATAACCGCAACGCCGCGCTGCGGGCGCACTTCCAACTCGGCATGATGGCCGAGGACGAGGGCGCGCTGGAAGAGGCATTGCTGCACTATCGAAAAGTCCGTTCCGGCGCCAATTTCATTCCCGCCGCCGCCCGGGTCAGCCATTTACTGGCTAAGCACAACCAGTTAGAAACCGCGCGACTGTACCTGAGCAAGCTCAGAACCGAACAACCACAGCAGGCCGCAACCCTCTACCAAGTGGAGTCGGAACTGCTGGTTGAATTGCGAAAAAGCCAAGATGCCTACCAGCTTCTCAGCAACGCGCTGGACCGGTTTCCCGACAACATCTCACTGCTCTATTCGCGATCCGTAGTGGGTGAAAAGCTTGATGAATTCGCACAGTCCGAGCGAGATCTGCGGGCTATTCTCGCCCTCGATGAAAACAACGCAATGGCGTTAAACGCCCTGGGATATACATTAACGCTGCACTCCACCCGCTACGAAGAGGCGCTGCAACTGATCCGCAGAGCCCTGGAGCTGAACCCGGAAGACCCGGCCACCCTAGACAGCCTGGGTTGGGTGCTGTACCGAATGGGGGAGCACGAAGCAGCGCTTGTGCAACTGCGCAAAGCCTTCGCCAGCCTGCCGGACCCGGAAGTTGCCGCGCACCTGGGAGAAGTGCTTTGGGTAACCGGTTCCAGGGAGGAGGCGGAGCGGATTTGGAATGAAGCCTTGTCCAAGAACCCGAAAAACGAAATTATTCTGGACACCATAAAGAGATTAAAAGCTATTGATTAATCGCCTTATCGCTTGCCTGGCGGCGCTGCTGTTGCTGACAAGCTGCGCGGCGTTAAACAAGCCGTCCCCGGACCCAACGGCCATCGTCGATGTCGCCAAACACCAACAACAATTGCTGGCGCTGAAGCGCTGGCGCCTGGAGGGCAAACTGGGGTACCAAAGCCAGCAGCAGTCCGGCAGCGCGCTGCTGCAATGGCAGCAAGACCGGCAGTCCTTCGAGCTGCTGTTAAGCGGGCCGTTCGGCTTCAAGACCACGCGGATTTCCGGTGATGAAAGGCACGCCGAGCTGCAGCAATCCGGGGTCACCCACTATGCAGCGGATTCCGCGTCGGAGCTCACCGCGCACCTGTTTGGTTGGGCCTGGCCGGTGGACGAGCTGCTTTATTGGATTAAGGGCATACCCTCCCCGGAAGCCAGCGTCGTGTCGCAGTTGTTTAACGAGCAGGGGTTATTGAAGGAACTTCAGCAATCCGGTTGGTCGCTGAAATTCTCGGACTACCGGCAATCCAGAAACCTGGTGCTGCCGGGCAGAATTTCCGGCAGCAGGATGTCCGAAGCCAGTGGCGAACTGCAATTTACCCTAGTCATCAAAGATTGGCAGTAGTCCCCATGGATAACTTGACGCTGCTTGCGCCGGCCAAGCTCAATCTGTTCCTGCACATTACCGGCCGCCGCGAGGACGGCTATCACCTTTTACAAACCCTGTTTCAATTACTGGACTACGGCGACACGCTCAGCTTTCAGCTAACCGATTCGCCGGAAATCCTCCTAGCGCCGGAGCTTCCCGATGTGCCGGCCCCGGACAATCTGATTGTGCGGGCGGCCCGCCTGCTGCAGCAAGCCTGCGGCACCCGGCGAGGCGCCATGATTACCCTGGACAAGCGGCTGCCGATGGGTGGCGGGCTGGGCGGCGGAAGCAGCAATGCGGCAACCACCCTGCTGGCGCTCAATCGCTTGTGGCAATCGCGGCTGGACCTTGACCAACTGGCCGCGCTGGGCGCTCGACTGGGTGCCGACGTGCCTGTTTTCGTGTTCGGGCAAACCGCATGGGGAGAGGGTATCGGCGAGCAATTGACTCCCGTCGAGTTGCCTGAAAACTGGTACCTGGTGATTATGCCGCCCTGCCGGGTTTCGACGGCGGAAATATTTGCGCATCCCGATTTGACAAGGGACACACATCCGATCAAAATACGCGCCTTTCTTGAACGGGGTGGCCGAAACGACTGCCAGAACCTAGTGGAAACACTGTTTCCGAAGGTGCTCCAGGCCCGCTTATGGCTGGACAACTTCGCCCCCGCTCAAATGACGGGATCAGGTGCATGTGTGTTCGCCCGGTTCAGCACAAAAAAGTGTGCGGAAGAAGCACTTGCGTGCATGCCGGACCATCTGAGCGGATTCATAGCCAGAGGAGTCAATCAATCTCCCGCGCATCACCAGCTGTCGTCAACGCATTGACTTTAATAGACTACTGGGGTGTCGCCAAGTGGCTAAGGCAACGGGTTTTGATCCCGTCATTCGGAGGTTCGAGTCCTCCCACCCCAGCCATATAACTGACTCGCAGTAGAGCGGTAACGGCCATGGCAGATTTGATGGTATTCTCCGGTAACGCCAACCCGGAGCTGGCAGCGGAAATGGCGCGTTCACTAGGCGTGAGCATCGGCAAGGCGGTGGTTTCCGAGTTTTCCGACGGCGAGATCAGTATCGAGATCCACGAAAACGTCCGTGGTCGCGACGTGTTTGTGGTGCAACCCACCTGCGCCCCCACCAACAGAAACCTGATGGAACTGGTGTTTATGGTGGACGCCCTGCGCAGAGCATCCGCGGGCAGAATTACCGCCGTTATCCCCTATTTTGGCTACGCTCGCCAGGATCGACGGGTGCGATCGGCGCGGGTGCCGATCAGCGCCAAAGTAATTGCCGACATTATTACCAAAGCCGGTGTCGACCGAGTGTTGACCGTCGATTTACACGCCGAGCAGATCCAGGGCTTTTTTGATTGCGCCGTGGACAATGTGTATGGCTCGCCGGTGCTGCTCAACGATATACTCAAACAGAATTATCAAGACCTGCTGGTGGTCTCCCCCGATATCGGCGGCGTTGTTCGGGCGCGCGCCATTGCTAAGGAACTGGGCACCGATCTGGCGATTATCGACAAGCGCCGCCCGGAAGCCAACCAGGCACAGGTGATGAATATCATCGGTGACGTGGACGGGCGCTGCTGCCTGCTGGTGGACGACATCGTGGACACCGCCGGCACCCTGTGCAAAGCGGCCGACGCCTTGAAGGAACATGGCGCAAATCGCGTTGTCTCCTACTGCACACACCCGGTGCTGTCCGGTAATGCCATTGATAATATTAAAAATTCCCAGTTGGATGCGCTAGTTGTCACCAACAGCATCCCGTTAAACGAAGCCGCACGGCAATGCGAGCGCATCCGCTCGCTCAGCCTGGGACACATGCTTGCCGAAGCCGTTCGGCGGGTAAGCAACGAAGAATCCATCAGCGCGATGTTTGGTGTTTAAACATCGCGTCGGATAACCGAAACAACCCTATTGTTTCATTTAAATAACGCTCGCTGCAGCTCTGGTCGCGGTCTGCAACGAATCTCAACATAAAGGAGTCAAGGCAATGTCTGACGATTTTGTATTAAATGCCAAGGCCCGGGAAGACGTGGGGAAAGGTGCGAGCCGCCGCCTGCGAAGACTGGCCAAAGAAATACCCGCCATTATATATGGCGGCAAAAAGAAGCCACAGAACATCAGCCTGGCCGAGAACGAACTCGCCCACGCGCTGGACAATGAGGCCTTCTATTCCCGCATTGTTACCATCAACCTCGAGGGCAGCGCTTCCCAGGATGTGATCCTGAAAGATGTTCAGCGCCACCCCGCCAAGGCAAAAATTCTGCACGTCGACTTTTTGCGAGTGAGCAAAACGCAGAAACTGCAGACCAGAGTGCCGCTGCACTTTATCAACGAGGACATCTGTGTGGGCGTCAAACAGCAGGGCGGCGTGATTTCCCACAGCATGACCGACCTTGAGATCCAGTGCCTGCCGGCGGATTTGCCCGAGTATATCGACGTTGATTTAACCGATTTGGAAATCGGCCAGGTTCTGCATATTTCCGACATCAAATTGCCGGACGGCGTTGAAAGCGTCGAACTGCTCCACGGTGATGAGCACAATCTTCCCGTTGCCACGGCAAACAAACCCAAAGCGGTTGTTGAAGAAGAGCCAGCCGAAGAGGCTGCCGCCGAGGAAACACCGGCTGCCGATCAGGAAGAACAACAGGCGGACAGCGACGAAGAATAATCGTCGCCTGTCGGTAAGGCGCTTTCCTATAGGGAGGGGAAGCACCTTCACCCCGCCGCCTGCCCAACCAGGCTGTTAGCCGTTAAGCTGCGAGGCCCATTGTGGAGACTCCCGTTCAACTTATTGTGGGGCTGGGAAATCCCGGCGCCAAATACGAGGCAACCCGCCACAACGCCGGCGCCCAGTTTGTGGCTGCTCTCGCCCGGCTAAGCGGTGTAACCCTCAAGGAAGAGGCCAAATTTTTTGGCGCTACCGGCACGCTCGTTATCAACGGCCGAAAAATCCGGCTGCTTGTGCCTTCCACCTTTATGAACCTGAGCGGAAAATCGGTCGGCGCCTTAGCCGGTTTCTACAATATTCCGCCGCAAGCCATACTGGTGGTCCACGATGAACTGGATATCGACCCGGGCGTCGCCAAGCTCAAGCTGGGCGGGGGGCACGGCGGTCACAATGGCTTGCGGGACATTATCCAATCGCTGGGCAACAGTCGTAATTTTGCCCGCCTGCGCATCGGCATTGGCCACCCCGGGCAAGCCAGTCAAGTAACCGGCTTTGTGTTAAAAAAAGCGCCCGAAGCAGAACAACGCCTGATTGACCAGAGCATTGAAAACACCCTGCCGATAATTGATTATTTGGCCGCCGGGGAATGGAACGCGGCAATGAAAGCCCTGCACACCCAGCCCCAGTAAACCGGGCCACCAGGAGATAATTTCATTATGGGATTTAATTGCGGTATCGTCGGCCTGCCCAATGTGGGCAAATCTACGCTGTTTAACGCGTTGACCAAAGCGGGAATCGGCGCCGAAAACTTCCCTTTCTGCACCATCGAACCCAATACGGGTATCGTGCCGATTCCCGACCCGCGGCAGGACAAGCTGGCGGAAATCGTCAAACCGGGACGCGTGGTTCCCACCACCATGGAGTTCGTGGACATCGCCGGGTTGGTCGCGGGCGCGTCCAAGGGCGAAGGCCTGGGCAACCAATTCCTGGCCAATATCCGTGAAACAGACGCCATTGCGCATGTCGTGCGGTGTTTCGATGACGAAAACGTGGTGCATGTCGAAGGTGCCATTAACCCGGCCGCGGATATCGAAGTGATCAACACCGAACTGGCATTGGCCGACCTGGAAACCGCAGAAAAAGCCCTGCACCGGGCGACCAAAGCCGCCAAGGGCCAGGACAAGGAAGCCATCGCGCTGAAAGGCGTGCTGGAGAAAATTCAACCCCACCTGGACCAGGCTAAACCACTGCGCTCTTTCGGGTTATCCAAGGATCAGCTCAATATCCTCAAACCGCTTAACCTGTTGACGATCAAACCCACCATGTATATCGCCAACGTCGATGAAGACGGGTTTGACAACAACCCCTATCTGCAACAGGTGAACGAGATAGCCGATGTGGAAGGCGCTGTTGTGGTGCCCATTTGCAATAAACTGGAGGCTGAAATCGCGGAGCTGGATGACGACGAGCGCCAGGAATTCCTCGACGACCTGGGCATGGGCGAACCCGGGCTCAACCGGGTTATCAGGGCCGGTTACAGCTTGCTAGGGCTACATACCTACTTCACCGCGGGTGTTAAGGAAGTGCGGGCATGGACCATCCCGATAGGCGCGACAGCGCCGCAGGCCGCCGGCAAGATTCACACGGATTTTGAAAAAGGGTTTATCCGCGCTGAAATCGTAAGCTATAGTGATTTTGTGGAGAACAACGGCGAACAGGGTGCCAAGGACGCAGGCAAGTGGCGCCTGGAAGGCAAAGACTATATCGTTCAAGACGGCGATGTGATCCATTTCCGCTTCAATGTATAGTTTTTTGATCGGTCAAGGTAATTTAGTTGATTAGCGTCGACAAACTGATAAACGAAAGCAAACCCGAGCTGGTGCAGCGCTGGCCAAAACTGTCTCAACTGCTGATCAAGGCCTTGCAGTGGGCGGTCAGGGAAGACGAGTTCCAGGCTTTTCAGCGGCAATATCCCGCAGTCGAAGGCGTGGCATTTGCCGACAAGGTGATTGACTATGTCGGCTTTAGCTATCGGGTGGCGGACCAGTACCTGCAGAAAATTCCCGATTACGGTGCCGTTGTGATTGTCGCCAACCACCCGATCGGATCGCTCGATGGCCTGGCGCTGATCAGCATGGTGGCGAAAATCAGGCCGGACGTAAAAATCCTCGCCAACGAAATGTTAAGCCAGCTTGAGCCGCTGGCGCCGGTGATGGTGCCGGTAAAGGTCTGGGGCAGCTCAAAACGCAAGCAACTGGAGGAGGCCAAATTGCATCTGCGCAACGGCTCCCCGCTGATCGTATTCCCGTCCGGCAAGGTATCCCGGTTCGGCAAACGCGGCATTGAAGACGGCAACTGGAAATCCGGCTTCTTGCGACTGGCGCAAGCCAACCGAACACCGATCCTGCCGATCCATGTCTCCGGCAGAAACTCGCTTTTTTTCTATGTCATCTCAATGCTCGCACCGCTGATGTCGACACTGTGGCTGGTAAGGGAGCTGTTCAAACACCGTGATAATTGCATCGAATTCACCGTGGGCGACCCGGTTTCCTACAGTTCTTATGCTGCAGAACAGCTCACCGCTGACCAAATCAGTCAGCGTTTCAAATACCACACCTATCTGGTGGGAGAGAAAAAACCCGGTGTATTTAGAACCGATCAACCCATAGCCGCACCTGAAGACAGGCAACAACTCAGGCAGGATATTCGCGCTTGTTCTTTCCTGGGCACTACGCCCGACAATATGGGAGTCTACCTGTGCCGATACCGAGATGACTGCAGTGTAATCCGTGAACTCGGCAGGCTTAGGGAAATGTCCTTCCGGGCCGGTTCAGAAGGAACCGGTAAAAGTCGCGACCTGGACAGTTTTGACCAGCACTATCATCAACTGATCCTGTGGGACGATCAACACTCGGAAATGGTGGGTGGCTATCGCCTACACGAGGGCGTCAGCGGCGAAACTGACTCGGTCGACTACTTGTACTCATCCAGATTGTTCCGCCTGGAGTCCAACTTCCTGAACTACCGAAAACAGGGCCTGGAATTGGGCAGGAGCTTCGTGCAACCCAAATACTGGGGCAGACGGAGTCTGGATTACCTTTGGTACGCGTTGGGGGCATACCTCAAGCAAAACCCACAGATCCGTTACCTGTTCGGGCCGGTTACAATTCCCGCCACCTACCCCGTTGAAGCGCGCGAACTGTTGGTGCATTTCTACAGCACCCATTTCCCGCCTTCCGGGGAACTGATCAACGCGAAAAACCCCTATCAGATAAGTGCCGACCGCAAACGGGAACTTAACAACCTGTTTCCGGGTAAAAACTACAAACAGGAATTCGTGGAACTCAAAAAACGGATCGCCAAAATGGGCATGAGCATTCCAACCCTGTTCAAGCAATACACGGAAGCTTGCGAGGAAGGCGGCGTAGAATTCCTGGCGTTCCACAATGGCTCAGGCATCGGAGACGGCATAACCGGCTTTATTATCGTGGACACCGCCAAGATGACCGCCAGTAAACGCAGCCGTTATATCGGGGCTTGACAACAATCCGGGGAATGTAGAAAATTCGCACCCCTCCATAGGCAGTCATGTGGCTACGTAGCTCAGCCGGTTAGAGCACAGCATTCATAATGCTGGGGTCGGTGGTTCAAGTCCACCCGTAGCTACCATATTTTCAATACGTTAGGCCGTTTTTGGCCTTTCCAGATTTTCTCCTAAAACAACTTAAGTCCATATTAAGTCCAATTTCGGCTGCTTAATTTTCACAATTACCGAAAGCAGCGCGCGCCCTTTGGCCGTTTATCATAGCTATTTTAAATCCTTAACGAAATAGGTACGGCTAAACCTCTCGTTATCACTTGCTTGTCTCATGTACTGGGTTCAACTGCCTGCACACTGGCTTTCTACTGAAGCACAGCTGGTTTGTTACAGAACACGGACTGGTTGTAACCCTTATAGTTTTGTTGTTGAACTGTTGTAGTCCCCTTATATCGCTGTTGAGATTTACTTATGCATTTGAGCTAGCTCCCACTTATTGTTCACTTGTGTTCAGCTTGATTAGACCTGATTTCTCACTTATTTATTATTTCGTGGCAAGACCTGTGGAGCGTTGTAAATGGCACTAGCCAAATTCAATATAGAACCGACTCCTAAGATAATCGAGTTATGGCTGCATGCTTTGGCGACCTTGTGTGAACTGGGGTTTCCTAATCAGGATTCACTAAAACGATTATTGCTGCGCCCGTGAAATGGTCCCTGGGGTGCGTATCAGAAGCTAGTATCTCTAGCAATCTCAGTCGTGGCGAGACGCCCAACATTGCATCTCCTACTTTTGACGTTGAGATGTCCGGAGAAACATGTGCAGCGAACAACATGAAATCTGTATTCTCTACTGAAGACAATGAAGGAACATGGAGGATACCCTTGAGCTTTTTTAGTTGAACAGGCTCTCCATCGATTGAAACCATTATCTTCTCTTTATGAAGGTTCGGTATTCGTGTTCTCTTGATATCAAAGGTTCGAAAGTCGATTCTTTTATTCTCCAACGCTAGTAGAATTGTTATTGAGTCCTGAGGCTTGGCAAAAAAGGGCATGTCAAAAAAATCATTATACTCTGTGACGCGTATAACCTTGCATTCAGACGATTCTTCATAGTCAACAACGAAATTAGTGTTCGACGCCGCCGGGCACGTGTCAAGCTTGAGTACTTCATGCTCAAAGTCTTCGGGGCCGAATACATGACGTCCATGGAAAGCCATAAATGGCTTGTTTCGTACAACCTCCGCTATAAGATCCGTAAGCAACACCGATTGAGACGCAAGGTGATTATCTACCTCGCGACCTATTGCTTTTTTAAGTCTGTTCTCTGGCAAAGCAATATTATGCGTTAATGCTAATTCAGTTCCCAAGGCATCGTGTAACAGATTGGCTATGTGAGGAGAATTTGCGAAATTGTCGACACCGAGTCGCGCGCCCAAAAATAACATCACTCCGACGGCCGCAGCCATGAACGGTGTGCGTTTCCAGAACGGCTGTCGTGCAGCTTCTTCTCTCTCATCGGCGACCTGCTCCGCGACCTGACGAATCAAGGCTGTAAGAGCGGCATCATTGGGAAAACCGTCCTGTTCGCTTGGCAGCTTCTTCCTAGGCTCTGGTTCTTTGTCTTGTAAATCACTCATCTTGATCTCCAACGAGCACGTTCGCGACACCAATTAGCTGAATCGGGACTGAAAGACTGTCTTGATGAACCGTCATCTGACCTATCGAAAAGTCAGCCACGCTACCGCGAACAGATACATCGGATGTAATCCTTTTGTTAAGCTCTTTGCCAATGATTGCTTTAACGCGTTCCAAGTCATCTGCATACTCGTAAGAAATAGACGTGCGAATTAACTCGCGAATTGGTTGCAACATGGCAAGTTCGACAAGAGCATCCGCAAGAGAGTTATTGGTTACCAAATCAAACTCTATACTTGACAGCCTAAGTACACGAGTAGAGGTGTCGTTTTCAATTCCAACCGTGAAGGAGGCGCGACCCTCTACATCAAGAAGGCCGAAGAAATCGACAAGGTCCAACAAGCCCTCATTGTTGTCTAGACTAAAGTCGACCTCTATGTGAAGCTGCGTGCCTACTGCGCTAATCCCTAGATTGTCGATCGTTAGTTCACCCGATTGGCCATATTGGGAAAGCTCAATAGGGCTAATGACACCTAAAGCTGCTTCACCTCTCTCTGCGAGTTTGTTATAGGCTGCTACAATTGGAATCGTGAGCCGGATATCTGACGTATGATCTTGCAGTAGGCTTAGAGACGGGAGTGGCTTCATAGAGATTTCTTTCGGATCTTCCCCGACATAGATGGTTGGATTACTGCCGATAGCGAACGTTGCGTATGTCTTTCTTTCGTTAGTTTCCATTCCTTTGAAAGCAATGTGGGACGGATCAATAACTACGGATACTTCATTTTCCTCGTCGATAACTATCGGTTTATGGAGTTGCTCCCAGGCTTCTTTGACATAACCTTTGACATTTGCGTTCGCGAGCAAGTCTGGAACTGACTTCTCCATCTCATCTAGGAGTCCTCGTATCCTGGGTTCCATCTTGCTGCCAAATGTTACTGGGATAAAATCAAATATCTTTAGCTCGGGCCGTTTAGACCAACTAAAGCTTGAATTTACAGTGAACGTAGGGTTCCAGTTGGAGTCTATGGAAGGTGTCGCCGTAGCGGTGACGACCAACGCGGCTTCAGCAGTCTCTCGGACGTTTTTACCTATATCTCCTCGACCCCTAGCTGTAACTCTCGCTTGGACTGGCACGGACACTGTGATGGATGATCCCGAGCCGGTTATGGAAGCTGGCCCATTGCGTTTTACCCAGCCACTGAGATCGCATTTAATGTCGGGCGTCACCTTGGTTTTTAACCAAGTATCCTTGCAATAAATCTTTATCCCGCGCATTTTGCATTTGGGTATTCCTTTTGTCTTTAGGTACTCTGCTTCCACGCATTTATGCCCCCGCATATCTATAGTTTCTAAGATCTGGGGCAACGCTTGATTGAATTGTTCTTGTACTAAGTCTAGGTTGATGATGATGGGAACTTGGACAATGGAGGGCTCGCCTTGGAATTCCCTTGCTTCTACCGGGGAGCAGCTGATGAGGAGAAACAGCATACTCTGTAACGGAGCCAACAAACTACGCCTAATGATATTTTCGACAAACATCATGAACCTTCTCCTTGATAAAGACCTGTTCGGCGCTCGGCTCTGTAAAAGTGGGGTCAAGCGAGACTTCTTATGTAATCTCTCCCAAGAAAAATATTATCTCAACCCATTTAATCGCATTCAGAACTTGGATACTTGCCTTTAGTATTTCCTAAACAGGTTGTAATTTGTCCAGTAGCCTCCTCCCTTTTCATACTAGTTATTCTATTCTTTCGAGGCTGGGTGGTTTATAGCTAAATCGTTATTAATATCTGACCACCACTTCAAATAGTTTTCTGCTGCCTTCCGTCCAGATCCAACCAAAAGTCTTTTCTTTTTATCACTTAGACCAAAATCAGTTGCGCTGACACCAAGAGTGTTGATATACACAGTTCTGTGCCAGTCATCACTGTGGAGATGTTGACTATCTTGCACAGACAAAAGTGTTTTCACCAACTGCATGGTGTAGTCCAGAAAATGATCTATATCGTTACTTTTAAGCTCTTGTCCGTCCCGGAAAATTCCAATCTCTTTACCTGAATCTAGCCTAAACCCAAGTGTTTCTTTGTTATATACGTAAGGACTACTATTAGGGGACTTTGGTACTAAAAAGTTGTTTTCTTCTTCGTAGTACTTTGGAATTCTTTTCAATTTTGAATCAGACAGGTATTTCTCGCGATCGAATAGTTTTACAGGGTAATTATTTATAACGCCTCCATCGACAAAGACGTCTTCCCTATCATCACGCACAGCTCTAAAAAACAAAGGAATAGACATAGAGCGTCTTACAGCATCTACTACTCTAAGTCTTGGTGTATGCTCTGGGGAGTATACTTCTCCAAAGTTAGTTGATATATTTGATGCATAAACATACAACTCAATTCCCGTATGTTCATATAACGCCTTGAAAGTAATATTAGAACTGCCTGTTTTTTTCTTGAGAAGGTCTCCAATCCATTCTCTAAAAAAGTCTCCTCGATACCAACCATATTCTTCTTTTAATCGGTTCATATCCCTAAGAACACCCCAACTGTCATCCTTGAAATCATTAAAATCGAGCCCTTCTAGAATGCTTAAAGTTTCCTTATTACTATAACCCGATGCGTATAGAACTGCGTTTATCGCGCCTGCCGATGTTCCACCGACCCTGGTGATATTATTTAGCACTCCTTCCTTTTCTAACACCCGCATAGCACCTACATACGCTATACCTTTAACGCCTCCCCCCTCGAAAACCAAATTTCTGAATGGATAAGACATTTCTTCCTTTCCTCCTATGGAATTCCATGAAAACCTTGCGTCAGTTAATTTTTACCTAATAACCAAATCCCTCATCTAGATTAAGAGACCTCTAGAGAATAATCTGCGTATTTACTTTTTGCTCCCAAAAATGCAAAGCAGAAATATTTGTATAGCATAGAAATAAAAAACTGCTAGTTAAACGACCATTAAATCATCGGCCTAGCACTCCGAGCGTCAAAATTGACTTTTTAGTGTAAGAGACGCCCTACAAAACATGTAAAGATTTTCTGTAATCGAGCTTAAAGCTAAGCTTTCTTTACAAATTCCTTTTTATCTACTTACAACTGACATGATAAATTTATTTATATATCCGATTTTTTAGATCAAATTTAGAAGTTATAAGTAACATCCACTCCCAATGTCCTAGGATCACCAAAAGCTTGACCCACAGAAACAGGCGGGTTACCGACAGGGAATGCATCAACAATATATTCTTCGTCGGTTAAATTTTTCCCCCAAATCGACGCCTTTAGAGTTCCTGCGTTTTGACCAAGCTTAATGTCAACTAGCGTCAACCGCGCATTGAATAGAGTGTAGGCGTCTGTACGCTGTTCACCGAACGGTAAATAGTAGTAGTGGTCTGTTGAGGTCATATCGATATGCGCCATCAAGGTACCTAAATGCCAAGGTTTAAAACGGTAATCCAGTGTCATTGCCCCGGCATGCTGGGGAGCCAATGGGACAAAAAACTTGCGTAACGGACCGCCCAACGGATTGGGTTGCAATGGCATATCGCCGTCCAAGTAGGTATAGCTGAGTCCGACTACAAGGCCGACCACTGGTGAAACTGTAAGATCAACTTCTGCCCCGTCTACTTCAGCAGTTTTGTCGGCATTCAGGGTTTCAACCAACGTGATGATGTTCGGATCGGTAAAATCCAGTTGCATATCTTCATAATCAGTATTGAATACCGCTACATTTAACCTGGCCCTACCGCCCCAAAATTCGGATTTCAAGCCGATTTCGAAATTAATTGAATTAATTGGGGTCATATATGGACCCGCGTTAATTTTCAAGTGAAGTAAGCATAATTAGCTTCTTGGCAACCAATTCTATTGGACCAAACAAGTCAGCAGTCATAT
>JANQKW010000235.1 GCA_028280905.1 Porticoccaceae bacterium | reverse complement strand
ATGCAGGTTAACTACCCGCGCATCGATGCCCTGACCCGCCAGGCTGTCGGCGGCGTCCATCAGCTGGTCGCGGTTCTTCACATGACCCGGCCGCTGCGCAAGCGCCTGCAGGATGAGAAATTCGGTCACGGTCAGGTTGACGTGCGCCAGGGCGGCGGCGGTTACCATATTGGTGGCGCCCGGCCCGATGGACGTGGTGCATATCATGGCGCGCCGCCGCGCCTGGGTCTTGGCATAGGCAATAGCAGCGTGAGCCATCCCCTGCTCGTTGTGCGCCCGGTAGGTGGGCAGCTGTTCCCGTACCTGGTAGAGCGCCTCGCCCAGGCCCGCCACATTGCCGTGGCCAAAGATCGCCCATACGCCGGCAAAGAAAGGAAGTTCCTGTCCCTCGATGTCGACAACCTGGTTGCAGAGATACCTGGTTATCGCCTGGGACATGGTCAAACGCACTGTTTTCATAGCTACTCCTCGATTGCTCCGCGGCCGCTAACCTGCTCTGGCCGCGTCCCAAGCTGCGACTAACGCCTGAAAGTTCTCCTTTAGCATCGCCTTGGCCGTCGCATCGTCTATTTCACCGGCCAGCCAGCGGCGCGCCGGATCGGCAAAGATGGTGCGGCCGACGGCAAAGCCTTTTATCAGCGGAAAATCAGCCGCCAACTGAAAACCGGCGATCAGTTCTTCGCTGGGAGCCGACAAACCGAGCAGTACTATGCCTCGGCAATAAGGGTCGCGCTGCTGCACGGTTCGCTGGATTGACGCCCAGGCGTTGGCATTGCGCTGCGGTTCCAGTTTCCACCAATCAGGGTAGACGCCCAGATCATAGATTCGCTCGATAACGCCGGCTACGGTACCCTCGTCAACCGCGCCATTTTTGGAACAGATGATTTCCAGCAGCAGTTCGTGGCGAGTTTTTCGGCAGGCGTCGAACAACCTTAGTATCTGACGCTCTTGCCGCGCCTTTACTTCCGCATCGTCATCCGGGTGATAAAAACACAGGCATTTCACCACCTGGTTTAGCGGCCATTCGTTGAGTTCCGTCGCCACGTCATTGGCACCCTCAAATTCCAGCGGCATCGATCCCGGCAGCTCGATCGGCCGGCCGAGCCAATAATCATGGTCCGCCGCTTGCTCCAGGCACGGCGTGCCAAATCGACCATCGACTAAAAATCCGTACTCGGGGTCGCCCTGCGCCAGTTCCGACATGGCGTCAAACGCCAGCCGCTTAAACGCGGGAACACGCTGCAGTCCCAGCTGTGTATCCTGGCAAACGCTTTCCACCAACGCCTCAAACTGGCTGCGGTGATCGATGGCCAGCACTTTGATGTTGTCGTACTCCCGGCTGCGATTAGTGGCCCAGTGAATATGCTCGAGTTTATGATCCTGCCGCAGCGCGTTAAATGGCGAGCCTTGCTCCAGAAAATATTGCATCTCTTGCCAAGACGGAATGGCGGGCGCGCAGCCGTGCCGGGAAACCACCAGGGCGCCGGCGGCGTTGGCCAGCCGGCAGCATTCCACTAGAGGAAGGTCCCTCAACCAGCCGCGCAGAAAGCCGCTCATAAACGCATCCCCCGCGCCCAGCACGTTAAATACTTCGATCGGAAATCCGCCGTGGCCGATGCCCCCGGTAAGCGACTGGGGAATATCTCCGTCGAATACCACGCAGCCCTTCTCACCCAGCTTGCAAACAATGGTTGCGGCTGATAGCTCACGCACCTTGCGGATGGCCTGCAATGTCTGGGTGCTGCCGCCGAGAATATGCAGCTCTTCCTCGGTGCCGACAATCAAGTCACAATCCGGCAGCACTGCTTGTAGTTGCTCGGTAACCGCCTGATTTTCGACAAATCGCTCCTCGCCCAGATCCGGGGTGGTCAAACCCCAGAGCACCGGGCGGTAGTCGCCGTCGAGAATCACTTTTCTGCCCGCCGCTTTGGCCAGGAGAATGGCTTTCTTGCTGGCGGCAGCCACGCCGGGAGCGGACAGATGGGTGCCGGTAATTAACAGCGCTTTGGCCGATTGGATAAATTCTTCGCGGATATCCGCTTCACAGAGCGCCATATCCGCGCAGTTTTCACGGTAGAAGAGCAACGGAAAACTGTCCTGATCGCGTATTCCCAAAATAGCCAGCGCTGTAAGGCGGGCCGGGTCTTTGACAATACCGTCCGTGCAAACGCCCTCGCGTTGCAGTTGTTCGGTGATAAAGCGCCCGAAGTGATCGTCGCCCACCCGGGTCAACAGCGCTGAGCGCAAGCCCAGCCGAGCGGTGCCGACCGCGATATTGGCCGGGCAACCGCCAACGTATTTTGCGAACGACCCCATGTCTTCCAGGCGGCCGCCGATCTGCTGGCCGTAGAGGTCAACGCTGGCTCGCCCCAGGGTAATTAAATCTAAGCTGTCAGGTTCTGGCATAGGTAATCCGGTAAAAGTCGTCAGCGCGGCAAATAAAAAAACCAACGCCCTGTATTGCGGTTAATTTTTATCGCCCGCATCGATTGCCGTGGTGAAAATATCGTCGCTGCCCCACTGCGGGTTTGGCTCTTCCGCCGTCACTATCAACAGCGTTGCTCCCTGCATGATTTCATCATGAGTCAGCCAGGCCCGGTTAAGCGGTTCGCCGTTGAGTTGCGCGGACCGGATATAGGGTTTGCCCGGCTCCGTGGTAGTGACTTCAAAGGTTTTGCCATTATCGAGTTCAACGGACAGGCGCTGAAACGCCGGTGTATGCAGCGTGTAAACCGGCACGCCGGGCGCCGCCGGGTAAATGCCCATGGCGGCGAAAACATACCAGGCGGTCATGGTGCCGTCGTCGTCGTCCATTTCCG
This sequence comes from Porticoccaceae bacterium, assembly GCA_028280905.1. GTDB lineage: Bacteria > Pseudomonadota > Gammaproteobacteria > Pseudomonadales > Porticoccaceae > JANQKW01. The sequence continues at coordinate 3,586 of JANQKW010000235.1, read as the reverse complement.
GAATAAACGCTTCCGGCTCGGCTCTGAACGCCTTGCCGCGGTAGGGGGACTGTTTCTTCTCGTGGGTACCGTACCAGTGGACGGTGGGTTCGTTTAACAGGTTGTGGACCTGCCGCTGGGTGCGCCATGGATGCCCGGCAAAGTTAAACATAAAGGGCGCTTGGATATCCGGCTGGTTGCCCATATTAAACAGCTGCTCGTCAAAGAACGTCTGCAATTCATCGCTGAACCCGTCGTTGCCGCCCAGCTGTGCAATTAGCCAAGCGGTATCAAACGGTACCGCCCAACGGTATTGCCACAGGGTTCCCTCGTACAGGCCGTCGCCGTGCATAATATCCGCGTTGGCGCCCATCACGCGAAATTTCTCATTCCACAAACCGCGATACCCGGCGGCCCGGGCAAGGTACTCGTCCGCGGTTTCAGTATCACCGAGCAACTCCGCGAAGGTACCCACCGCCCAGTCATCATAGGCGGCTTCGAGCACCTGGTCCGGCGATTGGCGGGGCATGTTATCGGCTTCGTCGGCCAACAGCGGCAACAGCTCTCGCGCGTCAAACCCCCGGATGCCCTTGCGCCAGGCATCCAGCAATAGAATGCCCGCATGCTCCGTTCTGACGGTCAAATAGGGTTCAGTGTTTGTCGCCCACAGCGGTTTACCCTGACGGTAAAGATCCGCCAGGGAGTGGGTGATGTCCTCCATCACCCTGCTGTCGGCAATGGTCAACAGCGGGAATTTGGTTCGGAAAGTATCCCACAGCGACCAGCCGAAATACTGCGGGCGCGCGCCGGCTTGATAGCGTTTGCCGTCCGAACCCCGATAAAACTCGCCTGGCTCCGCGAGCAGATGCGGCGACAGGAACACCCGGTACAGATGGCTGTAAAACAATTGGCGTTTTTCGGGGTCGCCCTCGACCGAAAACCTGCCCAGCTTCTGCTGCCAGTTTTGTCTGGCCAAACGCCTGATGTGGTCGAAGTCTCCAAGCTGATTATCGGCTGCGCGCCTGGCCTCCGCGCTCTGCGTATCCACGGAGGAAAAGGCCGCCTGCACAACCAGGGTGTCATTGGCCTCAACCTGGTAACGCAGACTGACGCGCAGGTCACTTTCCTCAACTATCTCCACGGGCGTTCGGCTGGTGCTCAAGCTGAAGTAAGCTTTGTAGCGCCCTTCATCGCAAACCGTGGCGGCGCTGATAAAACCCGATATCGCGCCGTTTTCCGCTAGGGTGTATTGGCCCGCATAAAACCGATGGTGGGCGTGGGACAAATCAACAGTAAGCCAAACACTGCCCTGCCGGGGAAATCGGTAGCGCTGCCAACCGCTCGCCGCGGTCGCGGTCATTTCCGCGCGGATACGATCGGCGCCATAATCCACCCGATAGTATCCGGGGCTGGCTTGCTCTGACTCCTTGTGAAGCGCGGCAGGCCCTTGCATCGACCGGTCGTAATCCGCGCGCACCAAAAGATTACCGCCAGATCCGCGGCAACCCACGCCGGAGGTGCGATTGTGGGTAAAACCCAATAACTCGGCAGCGCGATAATCATAGCCGGAATGGCTATTGCCGGTAGTCTCCGGCCCCAGTTGAATCATGCCGTAGGGAACCGTTGCGGCTGGGTGCAACTGGCCGTGATCGCCCGCCGTACCGATAAACAGATCCACCTGGTCTAATACCGAACTCTCCGGCGCGGCCGCTTTTTCCGGAACAGCAATCTCCTCCGGTGTTTGTCGCGGGGTACAGCCCCAAGACACAGCCAGCAGCGCCATGGTCAACCACCCAACTGCAAATCTAGTCCTATTCATCGCGCAACGCCCGCAGCACATCCCAACAGGCGCCGAGTGTATGGTAATCACACTTGCCTCCGGCGGTGGACTTTTGCTCGGAGAGCTTTTCATTTTGTCGGTCCAGCACCCGGTACCAGGCACCGTATTCGTGATCGATCATGAACCTGTCGGCGTATTCCCAAATCCGGTCGTACCACTGCCAGTACTGCTCGTCGCCGGTCACCAACGCCAGGCGCGCCGCCGCGGCGAAGGTTTCCGCTTGCACCCAAAAATACTTGTCGTCGTCGCAGATATTGCCCTGCGGCGTAAACCCGTAAAAGATGCCGCCCAGCGACCTATCCCAACTGGTTAACAGCGCCCGGTCGAAAAACGATTTAGCGCGATCCACCATCCACTGTTCCGGTCGATGGCGGTGCAGGATCAGCAGCAGTTTGGTCCATTCGGTTTGGTGGCCGGGTTGAAAGCCCCAGGGGCGATAGAGGTTTTTGGGATCATCCTTGTTGTATTCCCAATCCACCTCCAGAGCTTTTGTGTAGTGTTCCCAAACGAGGCCATCGGCTTTATCGGCCATTTCCAACGCAAATTTTTTGGCCAGCTGGTAGGCGCGTTCTAAATACTTCTCGTCCTTGGTGGCTTCAAATGCCGCCAGCATTGCCTCGCAGCTGTGCATATTGGCGTTCTGTCCGCGGTAATCCGACACCACAGACCAATCGCTGGTGGCCTCATCGGCGTACAGGCCGCTGTCCTCCAACCAGAAGTGTTGTTCCATCAGTTGATAGGCGTTTTCCAGGTCGTCTATCGCATCGGCAATGCCCGTTTCCAGCGCCGTGGCAAACGCCAATACCACGAATGCCAAACCATAGCAGTGGTTGGTCTGGTCATCGGCGCGATGGGATTTCAGGGTCCAGTTGTAGCCCTTGCGCTCATCGTCCCAGTGGGCTCGGCGAATATAGGCCAACCCGTGCTCGGCCCGGCGCAGGTATTCCTCGTCGCCAAATAATTGATAGGCCTTGCAATAGTTGAACACCATTCTGGTGCTGCTGACCAGGTGGCGGGCTTCTCCGTCAAAAACCGTTCCGTCGTCCATAAAGTTCTGAAAAAAGCCCCCGGACTCATCGACAATCGTCGGGTGATAAAAATCAAGGATGCTTTTGATGTGACTGCGTAAAAACTGACTGTCGCGGTAGTTCATGGCATGTCTTTCCAGTGAGATTCGACTTCTTCAAACGTTGGCAGCGCGGGAAACGCCCCGGGCCTGGTGACCGTTAGGGAACTGCATTGCACGGCGAAGTTGACCAGCGCGCGCAAGTGATCCGGACTGCCGGTAATGGCGGTTGTATCGGAGGCGCGACTGATGCCGTAAAGCATCCCGCCGCTGAAGGCGTCACCGGCCGCGGTGGTATCCACCGCCGTGACTTTTGGCGAGTCGACACTGTCTTCACCGCTGGCGGCAATATAACGAACCGCTTTGGGGCCATCGGTTACTAGAATCAACTGCGCGCCTTTTTCCAGGCAAGCGTCCAGATAACCCTTTTCATCACCATCGGCGAGATACGCCAATTCTTCACTGGCAAATTTAAGGACATGGGCGCTGAAAACAAAATTATTGACACGCTCCCGATCGACGCGATTGCCCGGCCATAAATTGGCTCGCAGGTTAACGTCGAAACTCACTGTCGCGCCCGCCGCAACCGCGCTACCAACGGCGCGTCGGGTGACGCCGGCTAGGTTGTTGTCGGTGAGCGTATTGCTGCAGAAATGGAAGACCGGTCGCCCCTCGAACCAGTCGGGAAGAATTTGGTCTTG
>JANQKW010000134.1 GCA_028280905.1 Porticoccaceae bacterium | reverse complement strand
CTACGAACAACACTATGCGCATGGCGTCCCCCTAAAACCCTTGGAAATAATGGGCAAAACCGAGGATACCGGCACCGAAGTTCACTTTGTTCCCTCTGCGGAGACCTTCACCAATATTGACTTTCACTTTGATGTGCTCGCTAAGCGCTTGCGGGAACTGTCGTTCCTGAACTCCGGGGTTTGCATCGTGCTCAAGGATGAAAAAACCGGCAAGGAAGAAAAGTATCAGTATGAGGGCGGCCTAAAGGCGTTTGTGGAGTACCTGAACCAGAACAAAAATCCGATCAACAGTGCCATGCACTTCGAAACCACCAACCGCGAAGACGGTATTGGTGTGGAAGTGGCGCTGCAATGGAACGACGCTTTCCAGGAAAACATCTTTTGCTATACCAACAATATTCCCCAGCGCGATGGCGGCACCCACCTAGCCGGCTTCCGGGCGGCACTCACCCGCAGCCTAAACAGCTATATCGAGAAGGAAGGTATCGCCAAGAAAGACAAGGTCTCCACCACAGGCGACGACGCCAGAGAGGGCTTGACCGCGATTATCTCCGTCAAGGTGCCCGATCCTAAATTTTCCTCGCAAACCAAAGATAAGCTGGTGAGTTCGGAGGTTAAATCCGCTGTAGAACAGGAGATGGGCGAGAAATTTAACGACTACTTGCTGGAAAATCCCCAGGAAGCCAAGAATGTTGTCACCAAAATGGTAGAGGCGGCCAGGGCCAGAGAGGCGGCGCGAAAGGCCCGTGAAATGACACGCCGCAAGGGCGCGCTGGATATCGCCGGCCTGCCCGGAAAACTAGCGGATTGTCAGGAAAAAGACCCGGCGCTTTCCGAGCTTTACCTGGTAGAGGGTGATTCCGCGGGTGGTTCAGCCAAACAGGGCAGGGACCGGCGTACACAGGCTATTTTACCGCTCAAGGGTAAGATTCTTAATGTGGAAAAAGCCCGTTTCGACAAGATGTTGTCCAGTGCTGAAGTCGGCACCTTGATTACCGCATTGGGTTGTGGCATTGGCCAGTCGGAATTCGACCCCGCCAAACTGCGCTACCACACGATACTGATTATGACAGACGCCGATGTGGACGGCTCACACATCAGAACCCTGTTGTTGACTTTCTTTTTTCGGCAAATGCGCGAGCTGTTGGAAAACGGTCATATCTATATTGCCCAGCCACCGCTGTATAAGATCAGCAAGGGCAAGCAAGAGCAATATCTAAAAGACGATGTCGGCTTAACTGGCTTCTTGACTCAGGCGGCGCTGGAGAATGCGCAATTGTTTGTCAACCCCGAAGCGCCCGGAATCGGCGGTGAAGCGCTTGAGGACCTGGTAACGGAATACCGCAAGGTGGGTGATATTATCGAGCGTATGTCACGGGTTTTTCCGGAAGAAGCGCTACGCGCCATGGTCTATCTCTCGGCGATGACCACCGAGATGCTGGCCGACCAGACGGCAGTTGAACACTGGTGTGAACAACTTGAAACGAGGCTGCTTTCGCAGAACGCCGGCAGTAACCGCTATCAGGTATTGGCCAAGCGGGACCGTGAATTAGATCTGTATTTGCCGGAAATCATCGTAACGGCACACGGCATTCCCCATGACTATTTGTTCAATAGAGATTTCTTTATGTCTGGCGAATACCGCGCCATCCGGGCGTTGGGTGAACGGCTTCAGGGTCTTATAGAAGAGGGTGCTTACGTACAGCGGGGCGAGAAATCCAGTGAGGTCGGCAGTTTCGATGAAGCACTGGAATGGTTGATGAACGAATCCCGTCGCGGCTACGCCATTCAGCGCTACAAAGGATTGGGCGAAATGAACCCGGAGCAGTTGTGGGAAACCACTATGAATCCGGAAACACGGCGGATGATGAAAGTCACTATCGAAGACGGCATAGCTGCCGACCAGATGTTCACCACCCTAATGGGCGACCAGGTAGAACCGCGACGGGATTTTATCGAAACCAATGCGTTGGCGGTAACCAACCTGGATATCTGATCGGCAAGGCGCTTGGCTTGCGCCGTTGCGGTGCCATCATCGAAATAAGTCAGTAAGTGCTTACTGCTGTTATGTTCTTTGATAATCAGGCTAAAGCGTGGCTATACTCTAGGTTTCTATGGACGTAGTCGGCGCCGTCTGATCTTTTCAGTACCCCGGAGTACAAGCCCACAATGGGCGAGCTGTTCCCGCTAGCACCTTATTTTCGGAGGCAACGCATATGGGCATCTTCCCGGAAGTTGATGAAGACGCGATTTACCTGTCGCGTTCTGACCCCCTTGAAAACCTCAGTACCTTTTCAAAACACGGTTTTGACCTGGAGAGTCTTCACTGGGCGTCCGTCGAACACTATTACCAGGCGATGAAATTTGAAGATCCGGATCACCGCGAAAAAATCCGCAACGCGCCTCACCCCAAAATTGCCCGCAAACTCGGCCGTAAACGATTTAAGAAGATGCGCGGCGACTGGACCAAGGTGAAAGCCGTGATCATGACACGAGGTGTTTACACCAAGTGCCGCACCCATCCGGAAGTTGCCCAGCAGTTGCTGGCCACCGGTAACCGCAAGCTGGTTGACAACAGCCTTTACGATTACTACTGGGGATGCGGACGGGACCGGCGAGGTCGCAATACCTATGGCAAAATACTGATGAACGTCCGGGAAAAACTGCGCGCAGAACAATAACTCACCAAACCGTCACCCCGCGCCAGCCAGCGCCTGCTCCAAGTCCGCCAGAATGTCATCAATATGTTCAATGCCCACCGATAGCCGAATCATTTCCGGGGTAACACCCGCTTCCCGCTGTTCCTGCTCGGTTAGCTGCCGGTGCGTAGTGGACGCCGGGTGGCAAGCCAGGGATTTGGCATCGCCAATATTGACCAGCCGCTTGAATAATTGCAGGGCGTCATAGAAGGTCACGCCGGCGTCAAAACCGCCCTTCAGGCCAAACGACAAAATGCCGGCTGGTTTCCCGTCCATATACTTTGCGGCCAGCGGATAATAGGGCGAAGATTCAAGTCCGCCGTAGCTGATCCAGGCGACGTCGGTATGATTATTCAAATAGTCGGCCACTTTCTGTGCATTCTCTGTGTGGCGTTCCATTCGCAATGCGAGCGTTTCCAGGCCCTGCATTAATTGAAAGGCATTCATCGGCGATAGCGCCGAGCCGGTATTGCGCAGCGGAACTGTGCGGGCGCGGCCGATATAGGCCGCTTCGCCAAAGGCTTCCGTATACACTACGCCGTGATACGCCGGTTCCGGCTGGCTCAACACCGGAAAGCGCCCCTTGTGCTCCGTCCAGGGAAATCTTCCCGAGTCCACAATAACCCCGCCCAGCGAGGTCCCGTGGCCGCCGATATATTTGGTCAGCGAATGCACCACTATGTCAGCGCCGTAACGGATGGGTTTGCAGAGCACAGGTGTGGCCACCGTGTTGTCTACGATTACCGGCACCCCCCTGGCGTGAGCGGCGTTGGCAATCGCCTCCAAGTCGACGATATTTCCGGCGGGGTTGCCAATGCTCTCGCAGAAGACCGCCTTGGTTTTGTCATCAATCAGCGCGGCCAGGCTTTCGGCGCTATCGTCCTGGGCGAAGCGGACCTCGATGCCCAGTTTCGGCAGCATATGCGCAAACAGCGTATAGGTACCGCCGTAGAGTTGCGGGGTAGAAACAATATTGTCGCCCGCCTCCGCAATGGTCAGAACGGCGTAGTTGATTGCGGCGCTACCGGAACTGACCGCCAGCGCGGCTACCCCATCCTCCAGCGCCGCCATGCGTTGCTCCAGTACGTCATTGGTGGGGTTCATAATTCTTGTGTAAATGTTACCCAATACTTCCAAATTGAATAGATCCGCGCCGTGCTGTGCGTTATCAAACTCGTAGGCGACGGTTTGGTAAATGGGCGTCGCAACCGCGTGCGTGGTGGGGTCAGTTTGGTAGCCGTGGTGAATTGCCAGGGTTTCGTCTTTCATGCCGTTAGTCCTTGTTCCAATGAATTTCAGCCGGATGGGTGATAGCTAGTCGACTTGTCACTGCGGGCGGAAGAGCATAGCGCGGGAAATGCCCAACCCGCAACAATTACTGCCATTTGGGTGAATTGATCGGATCTCGGATAAGCGCCTGGTCAAAATCATCGGTTGGTACGACAATATAGAGGACGTGCAGCAACGGGTGAAACACCTCCCGGCTTGCTTACACATTCTGAGCTAAATCACAACAAGGGACATTCTGATGAATCGCAACATTGTTATCACCGGCGCTAACCGGGGCATCGGCCTAGCGCTGGCCAAACATTACCAACAAGCCGGCGACAACGTCTTTGCCGTATGCAGGCAAGGCAACGGGGCCTTGTCAGACCTCGGCGTGAAGGTTGTCGACGCCATCGATGTCGGCAATCCGGCGGACGTTGCAAAACTTGCTGAAACACTGCGCGGCACGGGCATCGATATACTGATCAACAACGCCGGCGCCGGAGGCCGGCAGGAACTGGGCTCCATCGACTACGACAGCGTCATCAACCTGTTTAACGTGAATGCCCTGGGGCCATTGCGCGTTACCGAGGCGCTCATCTCACAACTCGCGGAAGGCGGTAAAGTCGCGTTGATAACCAGCCGTATGGGTTCCATTGCCGATAACACCAGCGGCGGCACCTATGGCTACCGCATGTCGAAAACCGCGCTCAATGCGGCGGGTAAATCCCTAGCGATTGACCTGCGCGCTCAGGGCATAGCCGTTGCGATTCTGCATCCCGGTTATGTACAAACCGACATGACCGGGGGCGGCGGCGACATCAACCCCGAAGTGTCTGCCGAGCGCATGGCGCAACGCATTGAGGAGCTAAATATCGACAACAGTGGTACCTTCTGGCACAGCAATGGTGATGTCCTCCCCTGGTAGCATTGATGATCGGGGCGCTGGCGTTTGTCGGCTTTAGCCATTATGCTGCTGAGCGGTTAATCAACAGCAATGTTCAGAGGTAAGATATGACAGAAGCATGGATTATTGACGCTTGCCGCACTCCGCGTGGGATCGGCAAGTATGGCAAAGGCGCCTTGAGCGAAATTCACCCCCAGCGGCTGGGCGCCACGGTGCTGAAGGCGCTGGCGGAGCGCAATGACCTCAATACCGCTGAAGTGGATGATATTATCTGGGGCTGCAATTTCCAGCGCGGTCAGAGCGGAGGCGACCTGGGGCGCATGTCGGCGCTGGATGCCGGTTACGATGTTCGTTCCAGCGCTGTTACGCTGGACCGCTTTTGCGGCTCCGGCATTACCGCCTTTAATATCGCCGCTCACTCGGTTATGTCCGGACAGGAGGATGTGGTCGTTGCCGGTGGCTGCGAGATGATGTCCAGTTACGGTCGCTTTGGCCAAAACCCGGACCCCCTGTTGGACAACGGCAACCTGCACCTTCGGGATATGCACCCCCAGCCCCATCAAGGCGTGTGCGCCGACGCCATTGCCACCCTTGAGGGCATAGACCGCCAGGCGGCGGACGAGTTGGCCGCGGACAGTCAAGCAAAAGCGGCTCACGCCCTCGAGAATGGTCACTTTAATAAAAGCCTGGTACCGGTTTACCACGACGAGGGCTCCCTGGCATTGGACAAGGATGAATTCCCACGCTCCGGCACTACCGTGGAAACCCTTTCAACCTTGGAGCCGGTATTTGGTGTAATGGCGGATCATCCCTTAAATGAAGAAGGCCTGACCTACCGCGACCTAATTAGCAAGGTTTACCCGGACCTGGAAATCAACCATATTCACCACGCCGGCAACTCATCCGGCGTCGTGGACGGCGCCGTGGCGCTGTTGCTCACCTCGCCGGAATACGCCGAAAAGCAGGGCTGGAAACCCCGCGCGAAACTGGTAGCCAGCGCCAACATGGGTGATTCACCCACTCTGATGTTGAATGCGCCGGTCCCCGCCGCCAAGAAAGTTCTGCAAAAGGCCGGGCTCACCGTTGACGATATCGACCTGTGGGAAATCAATGAAGCCTTTGCGGTGGTCGCCGAGAAGTTTATCCGCGACCTGAACCTGGACCGCGGCAAGGTCAATGTCAATGGCGGCGCCATTGCGCTTGGCCATCCGATTGGCGCCACCGGTTCCATATTAATCAACACAGTGTTGGATGAACTGGAGCGCCGCGACCTTAAACGCGGGTTGGTGACCATGTGCGCCGCCGGCGGAATGGCGCCCGCCGTTATTATCGAGCGGTTATAAAGTAGAACACTAGCAACGGCAAAAGGCGCTGATGGGTTCAGCGCCTTTTTTTCAATCGTGACAGTGAACGCTAGAAAAAAACGGAAAAAATAATGATTCTGCACCACTACGAGCTATCGCCCTTCTCGGAAAAAATCCGCCTGATGCTGGGCTATTGCAACCTGTCCTGGCAGTCGGTGATTTCACCCGCGATGCCGCCCCGGCCGAACGTCGACCCGTTGGCCGGCGGCTACCGGAGAATCCCGGTTGCCCAAATGGGGGCGGATATTTTTTGCGACACCCGCATTATCAGCGCGGAGATCGCCCAACTGGCGGCCAAGCCGGAACTGGCCAAGGAAAATTGCGATAAAATCGTCAGCCAATTTGTTGATTACGTAGAGTTGGAGTTTTTCTTTGCCGTCTTGAACAGCGCCACGGCGTTAGAATCCATTGGTTCGCTGTTGCGAAACTATTCACCCTGGCAGGCGATCAAATTTATCAAGGACAGGGTGGGTGTGGCCAAGCAGGCGTCAGTTACCATGCTGTCCCAACGCGAAGCGCAACTGCTGGTGGACAAGCACCTGGCCGATATGGAACAACGTCTTGAACAAAAAGACTTCCTGTTTGGAGCCAATCCCAATGTTGCCGATTTTTCAGCCTACCACGCTGTGTGGATGCGCGACCGGATAGGTGGCAAACCCATATCCCCCGACCTGCCGCGCCTGCGAGACTGGTACCAACGCATGGCCGCATTCGGTTGTGGCAGCCGCAGCGAGTTAAGCCCGCAAGCGGCGTTTGCCGAGGCGCAGGAGCATGCGCCAAGAACCCTGCCGGCGAAAAACATTGATGACGAAAACATGGGTAAGCAGGTAAAAATCCAGCCGAGCGACTATGCGAAGGATGCCGTTTCCGGCACACTCGTCGGCAGTACGGATACGCGGTGGATACTGGCCAGGGAAACGGATGAGTTGGGCACCCTGCATGTGCATTTCCCCAAACAGGGTTTTACCCTGTCCGCGGAATTCGTGTAGTCTTATTAACCCGGAAATCTTTATTGCCGGGTTGGAAAGCAGCACACAACAAACCCGTTGCCACAGACATTGACAGGAGTTTGCATGATTACCCGGATGTTAAAAACACTCTCGAAAGCGTTTAAGCCGGTAGCCCCAATGCCCGGGACGCTGGCCAGCCTTTTGCTGTTACTGAGCCCCTTCGCGATTGCCGAGTCATCCGTATGGGAAATAACAAAGGGCGAAAACAAACTCTACCTCGGCGGCACCATACATATCCTTACCAGCGACGATTACCCGCTTCCCGCCGTTTACGACTACGCCTACGACAATTCTTCCATCACCGTGTTCGAAACCGATATATCGGCGATGAATGACCGGCAATTCCAACAGAAGCTGTTAAGTCAGGTGACGTACAGTGACGGCAGTTCACTGTTGGATTACCTATCGGAAACTACGCGGCAGCAACTCATCGATTATTGCCAGGCTAACGGCATTCCCACACAGGCAATTTTCCCGATGAAGGCGGGTATGGCGTCGATGACACTGACAATGATCGAGTTGCAAAAGCTCGGGCTTGTCGGCGCCGGTGTAGATGAATTCTACAATACTAAGTCGGTTGCCGACCAGCGGCAGCTGGACGCGTTGGAGTCGCTGGACCAGCAGATACAAATTGTAACCGAGATGGGTCAGGGCAATGAAGATGCACTCATCCAATACACGCTTGACGATATCGGCCGGCTTGGGCAGGTCATGCAGGCGATGAAAAAGGCCTGGCGCGGCGGTGACGTGAACGCGCTGGAAAAACTGGTGATCCCGGAACTGAAGAAATTTCCCGGCGTTCACAAGTCGCTGCTGGTAACCCGAAATAGCGACTGGTTGCCGAAACTGGAAGCCATGTTAGAGACCGCAGAGGTAGAGTATGTTTTGGTTGGCGCCGCCCACCTGGTGGGTGAGCACGGGCTGCTCGCTGCATTTAAAGCCAGAGGCTACCAGATTAAGCAGTTACAGTCCGATAATTAACCTGGCCGACGGATCAAATTCAACGCCAAAAACAAGCGTCCCTAATCCCCGCCGCTTGTCAAAATCACAGTTTTTGCTATAGCTATATCTATTGAGCTATTGCAAAAAGTGACGCCATGAAAATCGCAATTATCGGAGCCTCTAGAGGTATAGGTAAACAGCTACTGGAACTTGCCTTGCAAGAAGGGCATCTGGTTACCGCCCTGGTGAGAAACCCGGACAAACTGCAAATCACTCACGACAACTTACATATCCTCAAGGGCGACATCCTGAATGCATCCGGTGTCGCCGATGCGGTGGCCGGTCAGGATGGTATTTGCGTATGTATAGGCACACCCCCTACCCGAAAAACGGTAACAGTGTTTTCTGAAGGCATAAGGAAAGTGCTCGCCGCGATAGGGGATAATACCGAGCAAAAACTTATCGTGATTACCGGCATAGGTGCGGGTGACAGCAAGGGGCACGGCGGCTTCCTGTACGACCGCTTAGCAAATCCGCTGCTGTTGAGCGAAATATACAAAGACAAGGACCGCCAGGAATCCCTGATCAAGGAAAGCCGAAGCAACTGGCTGATAGTGCGCCCCGGTTTTCTCACCAACCGACCGAGAACGGGAAAATACCGGGTTATTGATGATCTGGCGGGGGTGACCGCGGGAAAAATCTCCCGTGCCGATGTGGCGGATTTTATGTTAAAGCAGTTAACGGAACCAACGCACTTTGGGAAAACGCCATTGTTAACCTACTAGGGCCATGTTAACACTAATGGAAACGTCCCTGCAACGGGCCACTTTTTCGACCAGCAAGGCAGAAAGAGCGAGGTGTAGTCGCTCTACATAAGCGATCTTGGTTTGGTGCCGCACTGCCGCGGTCATCTGGCAACAGTGTTTGAGACTCGCTGTGAGTCCCGGACAAACCTCCTCTGGCGGGACGGGATAATGGCACCAACCTAAAAGTTTGGCTCAATACATCTAATTCCGCATACAGAAAACGGAGGACCGCCCACCGGCGGCCCCCCTGGCTGGAACAAACAGCATTCTCAGATGGTCAACGCACCCGACCTCAGCAGATACGCAAGCAGCTTGCGCTGGTCGGGCTCGAGCATGCGGAAGGTCCTCTGCAACTCCTTTAGTATCTCGTCGCCAAGCCGCTTGACGCTTTCAACACGTAGATTGAGCGCCGCTTCAACCCGGTTGGATTCAAAGTCCTCAGCATCGAATGCGTCAGCGATCTCGCTGATCGATCCATCCCAGTCCAGCGATGCTTGCGCTCGCGCGTTTTTCAGGCGATTCAGAATATCGGCAAGCTCTCGGATCTGCGCCTCATCCAGATCCAGCTTGTAGGACATCACGCGCAGCGGTCGGCGGACGCCGAACAACGGCCCCCAGCGTCGGCTGAAATCACCGTAAGTTTGCGCATACGCGGTTTGACGTCGGCCCTCGGTCGAACGCCATTCCGGTCCACAACACGCCCATAAAACAGCCGGCTCGCTATTACCGGCACACCAATGGAAAAATGAATGTCTATACATGATAACCTCCTTCACCAGGGCTGATCGCTCCCGGCGGGGTAATTGAATGCGGGCCTCAGGCCTCGCGCCGAAAGACACCGCTACCCAGAGACTACTCTGCAAGGACTACAGACTACTACCTGCCTCCTTTTCTTTACCACTGGGTCGCGATGTCCACTTAATTAGACAGCGAAATATTGGCGGAGTTTGGTTGCTGAATAACTCTATTCGCCACGCTTGAGACTGTTGGCCTCCCGTTGCATACGCGAATAATAGCGGCCCCACCACGCCATGCCGCATTTGATCCCGCATCCAGAAAAGGGGCAGGCAGAGTAGCAACGTTCGGCGTATACCGACAACAACCCCCAATTCTTGACAAACACTTGCTGGTCATTTACTTTGCTGCCCGCTAATAACCTGGGGTCAAGTCTCCTTGTTCTTGGCAACGTGCCGGGCAACGCCGCTATTCGTATTTCCCCCGTCCCCGAATAAACCCCTGAAGGCAGGCAATGGACACAGACCCGAGATCTTCGGTCAATCTGCAGATAGCAGTTATCTGTATTGGATCATTTTTCGTTCCGATGCTGATAAATGCGTCCACGCTGGGTATTCCGGCCATGTCCAGGGAACTGGCGATAGATACGCGCCTGATCAGTTGGCTGCCGTTGGCTATGGTGCTCGCAAGTTCGATGACCCAATTCCCGGTGGGCAAGCTGGGCAGCATCTTCGGCCGCAAACACATCTTTATCGCCGGGTTGCTATTCGTGGTGTTGGCGTCGCTTGTGGGCGCCGTCGCGAAAAACGGCGAGACCCTGGTCTTGTCGCGATCTATCCAGGGCATTGGCAACGCGCTGGTATTTGCCACCAGCCTGACCTTGATATCCGACTTGGTTCCCGAGCATATGCGCGGCCAGGTCACCGGCATCTATGTGGGCATCGCCTACTTGGGCGTCACTGGAGGCCCCCTGTTTGGCGGTGTGGTAATTGAAAACCTGGGTTGGCGGTCAGTCTTCTATATCCCGATACCATTTTTGTTGGCAGTGTCCGTGGCAGCCGCCTATTTTTTACCGCAAACCAGCAGGGACGACGATAAATCCTTTGACTATATCGGCAGCCTTGACTACGCGCTGGGCGTGTTAATCCTCGCCCTCAGCCTGCTGAATATCACCTCGCCCCTTGCTGTTGTCGGCATCTTCGCCGGTGTCGCAACGCTGGCGATTTTTGTTTCCATTCAACGCCGCGCCGCCAACCCGCTGGTGGACATCGAGCTGTTTACCCAAAACCGCTCATTCGGTTACCTGTGCCTGGTACTGACACTGTTCAATGCGGGTCTTTTTTCCATTCCCTTCGTGCTAACTCTGTATCTGCAATATATACAGGCGCTGAGTGCGCAAACCGCCGGTTTCGTGTTGATGGCGCAAGCCGTTAGTACGGCAATAATGGCGCCCACTACCGGGCGGTTATTAAAGCGCTTTTCCAGCGTTCAGTTGTGCTACACAGGGGTGGCGCTGGGTATTGCCGGCTTGCTGATAGGTTCGCTGTTAACCCGTGATAGCTCCCTGTGGCAGCTGGTCACAGCGATAGTATTGTTGGGTATTAGCGCCGGTATGGTGGAAACGCCGCTGATCAGTTTCATGATGTCGTCGGTCGACGAACGCAACCGCGGCGCGGCGTCGGCATCCATCAACTCTACCCGGATATTGGGCTCGCTGATCAGCATTGCGGTTATCTCACTTTTTTTGAACCTACTGATGGGCGATGCATTAATCACCAGGGAAGTCTTTCCACAGCTTGTTTCCGCGGTTAAAAGCTATTTCGGGGTTGCCACACTATTTGCCTGCGCCGCGGCGTTTACCCTTTGGCGGGCCATAAGGTCCGCCAGACGACACGCCAACAGCTGATTGAAAACACCCGGCGCAAATGCTTTTCCGCGGGGTTTTAATAATGCTAAAGCCTTCGCCAGGTCAGTATGCCCACATCCTGGCCTTGCGCATTTCTCATTGTCAGTTTTAAACCCCCGTCCCCGGTGAATTCAAAATAGCGGTGCTGATCGTCGCCCACCCAGTGGGGGTGAGTGGGCGAACCCTGTACACGGTGGATAACGCAATCGTTGGCAGGGTCAAACCGCACCTTGCCCCAGTAAGCAAAGCCCCGGATCTTTCCGGATTGGTCCGCGGGTCGTTGCGGCAAGTCCCGTGGCATGCCCAACCCCGTCATATTGCCGTGCACATCATAGCTTAAGCGGCCAATATAGTTCCTATCCACCCATTCGCCATTCCTGGTCAAGGTCTCCATGCTGACCAAATCATATTCCCCTATAAACCTGGACTTGATATCGTTCAACGTCTCCTCCCTATTCAATTTTTACTGCCTAAAGCGTAATTGTTGTCGGTTCACGGCAAAAGGTCTGTCATATCAGCGACACTTGGCTGAACGCGGAAACGGCCGCAACAGTAGGCAAATTAAACGGGCGTCAAAAATTAGTCAAAAAGCCTTGTTCAACGGAGCTTTTGTTAAAACGGCCTTTACACTGTAAGGGGTTGAAGTATATGGTTCGAATACATAAAAACGACTCCCGTCACAGGGAATAAGTCGCATAGGCACCAGCGCGAGGAAAATCATGAACTTTTCACTTTACGATATATGCGTACCCAGCTACCTTCAGATGCTGAATGCGGCGGGCAAGGTTCTGCAAAAAGGCCAGGACTTCTGTAACGAAAACAGTCTCGACCCGAACGAGCTGCTCGACGCGCGGCTACACGAGAGCATGTTACCGCTTCGCTCCCAAATAATCTCCGTAGCCCACCATTCGCTCGGTGCCATCCAGGGCATTCAACGGGGGGAGTTCAACCCGCCGGTGCGGGTGCCCGATGCCACCTATGGGGACTTACAGCAACGGCTGAAAGACACGGTTGAAGCGCTTGAAGCCTTTTCGCCGGATGCAATTAATGAGTTGGCCGGCAGACCCATGAAATTCAAGTCGGGCGATTTTGAAATTCCGTTTACCACGGAAAATTTTATACAGACATTTTCGCTGCCCAATTTTTTCTTTCACACAACTACGGCCTACGACATACTGCGCCATAAAGGCGTCGTACTGGGAAAAGCCGATTTTATGGGAAGGATGCGAATCGGCTAGCGACCGGGCGCGCAATGGGATCGCCGTCCGAACACAAGTTCGCACCCGGGTTCGCCCGACTCAACGATTAAACAACAGCTTATCCAGGTGAATGGTATCCTCGTCCTTAAAAGCCAGCGTCATCAGTGAGGCCACAGCCACCGTGCTTGAGGGAAAGAACAACATCTGGCGGTTTTCCTCGCTGACGATATACAGGGCCAGCGGATCCAGCAGGTAGGGCCAAATGGCCAAGGCGCCAAGCACCAACACAACGGCTTGAACGGGATATACCACCGAACGAAACAGGCCGGCGATCAACAGCAGGCCGAGGCAGACTTGCGCTATTCCAAGCGGGGCCTGCAACTGCGCCATGCTAAGCGCGCCACTGTAATACTTGTCGGAAATGCCGATTGCGGCCTCTGGCGAGGCAACCTTCACCATGCCCCATATCACTATCAGCAGGCCGTTGGTGATTCTTAGCGCAAATAATAATGCGGATTTCATTGTTGTTCCCCTAACGTTGTTATTGACCGAGCGTTCAAAACCGTTACCCTTATACACTATATCTAACGCCAGTGCCATCGCTGCGTATATAAATGGCTGCGCATATAAAAGGAACCGCGAAGCGGCTTTGCGCAACCGCCTGACTAGCGCAACTCCTTAAGTTACCCGTTAATCATTTCTAACACTTCCGAATAATCTGGTCTAAACTTACCGGACCAGGAAATAGTCCTTGTTCATGCGAATTTCGGCTGAATGACAATAGCTAGAAAGCTAAGGGAGGATGTTATGAACGTAGAAATGGCAAGAATAATTCAGGAGTGGTTCTCACATCTCATCAAAGGATTTCTTTTAGTCACCTGTTTGCTGATTGTTTCATGCAGTGATTCCGATACTGGCCCGCAACCGAACGTTGATCCGTCGCCGGAGCCGACGGCCACAGCCTGCGGTGATGAGAAAATAGGAAAGAACTGTTGTTGCAAAAGTATTAGCGGACTTGATTGCAGAGCCGTGGGCGCTGGATGCGGCGTTAAGTTTCCCACACCGATAGTGATGCCTGTTATCGATTCGGGTCAGTAAGCCTCCAGCGCAACAGTTAAAAGAACAAAGGGCGTTTTGAGCTGGCGCCAGACAAACTATCCCTACTGTAGCCGCGCAGTATTTTAGGCAAAGCCTTAGCTGGACACGTTTATCTTCAAGTCGAATATCAAAATCGCGCGATATTGAAATGTGAAGCAAAATTATTCTGGGGGGTTAGATAGACATGGACGAAATGCCTACTTGGGTGGGTCAAGGGCTCGTTGCGTTGCTTGTTGGTGCGTTAATACCTTACTGGTTGAAGACTTTAGATAACGTAAAAGATAGAAGGCAGAAAATTCGAGAACTTCACATGGATCGCCTTGCCTCCATTATTGAACTGTCAACGCTTTTGACCACATCAAGAATTATTTTTATTACGCAGAATAAAATGGCGCAAAAATTAGTTCTACCTTTAATGAAACAGCACGGGGATAAAATTCTGGATGGAATGAGTATTAATGAAATACTTGCGAAACTGTATCCAAAATTTACGGAAGATCAAATTGCCCAACATAAAAATATAAGAGCCTGGAGTATTCACCTGATGATGCCGATAAACCAGGAGATAATAAATTGGCTTGAAAATGATACGCTTTTCAGGACTACCTATATTTCAGCCAAAGATTCAACAAAGCGTTTGCTTGCAAATAAGCTTATTGAGCTTCACGCCCATCTTCTACTATGGAAGGGCAAATACAATGCGCTTATACCAGAGGAAAACTCAAATGCTATTGTTTATCTTGCAGACGAAGAAAGACATGGAATCGGATTTCCCGGCGGATTAGATGAACTAATTCAAAAAATGATGACGGAATTGAAAAAGAACGCCCCAACACTGCCGGTAATAAAAAATAAACCTGAGTGAAGAGCACCACTAAATAGTGGGGGTGTAGAAATTTCTTGCCGATTACCTATACATCAGGGAGAAATTCGATGAAAAATACGTTGTTATCTGGTGTTTTTGCCATAGCTGCCGCCGTAATAGGCGCCATAGTCGGAGGATATATTGGAAGACAAACTATGAGTTTTAATGTGCTTGTTAACGGTTCAACTAGAAACGTAGGCGCAGAATCTATAGGACAGACCATACAGAATGCGTATGCCGACATTCGAATATTAGAAAACAAAAATCGAGAATTAGAGTCAAGATTGAAGGCTATCCAGGCAGATTATAATCTTATTCTTAACGAAAAGGCCGCTAATAAACACCGCGAAAGTAGTTTATTTAGCGAAGATAGAAACAATTGCTCAACATCAAATACCTGCGTCAGTGATCAGAATTTTCAGGTACGTGTCAGATCACTTAGCGTGAAAGGCAATAACGTTAGCATCTCACTGGAAGTCAAGAACATAACAGAGGAAGAAAGAGAGGTCTCAATTTTCAAAGAGTATGCGATAATGATTAGCGGATCTGGCGAGCGTCAATCCAAGCGTTCGAACATGTTCAGAATAGTAATTGATCCAGGAGCGACACAAAGTCTTGGTTATAACTTCGAATTCAAGAATGACCCTAGCGCAAATTCGTTTGATTTCGTGCTCAATTTTCATAAGCCTAATTCCAGTTATACCTTCACAAATATAAAAGCTACATGACCACAACGTAACCAATAATTACCCTGACCTTAAAGCGGCGGCGGGCTACCGCAAAAAGCCCGCCGCCACCTTACAACTCCCTTTTTATTTTTCTAGTCTTCCGCAACCTGCAATTCGCCGGCAATCACCGAGGGCGCTTCGTCTACAACAGGCATATCGCCAATATCCGCCGAGCCCGTCACTTCCGTGGGTACCTCTACCGCCGGATCGCTGATAGTCAAACCGCTGCATTCCCCATCCGCCGGCGACATGGTTTGTTCTATTTCTCGCGCCTTGATCACGTAGCTATCGTCCGGTCCCAACAGAACACCGTCGGCGATATTAAATACCGGCACCCAACGGTCCTCGCTGAATTCTTCCTGGGGGATGCCCCACATATCGCC
>JANQKW010000129.1 GCA_028280905.1 Porticoccaceae bacterium | reverse complement strand
ACAAACCCGCGTCAACGCCGCCGTCAGCGTCGTCTTGCCATGGTCTACGTGACCGATCGTGCCTACATTTACATGCGGCTTGTTGCGTTCAAACTTTTCTTTAGCCATTAGATTATTCCTCTACCCTAATCTCTTGTCTGTTGTACAAAAAAACCTTATCTGCCCTGTGCCGCTTGGTAACCACAGCTATCTTGCTGTCAGACTACCCCATATTTTTGGCGATCACTTCCTCAGCGATGCTCGCAGGAGCCTCAGCATATCGGTTAAACTCCATGGTGAAGGTCGCGCGACCCTGGGTTGCCGAGCGAAGGTCGGTAGCATAGCCGAACATTTCCGCCAGCGGAACCTCAGCATCGACGACTTTTCCCGCCGCGCTATCACTCATCCCCTGGATCAGGCCACGGCGACGGTTTAAGTCACCGACCACATCACCCATATTTTCCTCCGGGGTCACCACTTCCACCTGCATAACAGGCTCCATCAGCACAGCGCCGCCCTGTTGGGTAAGCTGCCTGGTCGCCATGGAACCGGCAATTTTGAAAGCCATTTCGGATGAATCCACGTCATGGTAGGAACCGTCGTACAGGGTTGCTTTCAGACCCAACAGCGGGTAGCCGGCTAACACACCATTCTGCATCTGCTCCTCAATGCCCTTGGCCACGGCCGGAATATACTCCTTGGGCACTACCCCGCCGACGATTTCGTTAACAAACTCCAAGCCTTCATCGGAGGCATCCGCCGGCGGCTCGAATTTCACCCAGACGTGGCCATACTGACCGCGCCCACCGGACTGACGGACGAATTTGCCTTCAATTTCACAGGTGTTTTTAATCGCCTCGCGGTAAGCCACCTGGGGCTTGCCGATATTAGCCTCAACATTGAACTCGCGGCGCATGCGATCGACCAGGATATCCAGGTGCAGCTCGCCCATCCCGGAAATAATGGTCTGTCCCGTCTCCTCATCGGTCCTTACCCGGAAAGAGGGGTCCTCCTGGGCCAGTTTGCCCAGCGCAATGGCCATCTTCTCCTGGTCGGCTTTTGACCTGGGCTCCACGGCGACCGAGATAACCGGCTCCGGAAATTCCATCCGCTCCAGCGTTATGATACTGTTCTGATCACACAAGGTGTCGCCGGTAGTGACATCTTTCAGGCCGATCCCGGCCGCAATATCGCCGGCCAGTACTTCTTTAATTTCGTCGCGGTTGTTGGAGTGCATCTGCACCATTCGGCCAATGCGCTCTTTTTTCCCCTTCACCGGGTTGTAGAGGGTGTCACCGGAATTCAGCGTTCCCGAGTACACCCGGAAAAACGTCAGAGTTCCGACAAAGGGGTCAGTGGCTATTTTGAATGCCAGCGCGGAGAAAGGCGCATTGTCGTCGGCGGTACGCGATTCAACTGTCTCACCATCATCAAGCGTGCCCTCGATGGCTTTCACCTCTGTGGGCGCCGGCAGATATTCAATCACCCCGTCCAGCACTGCCTGTACGCCTTTGTTTTTAAAAGCGGAACCGCCCATCACAGGTACAATTTCGCTGGCCAGTGTGCGGATGCGGATGCCTTCTTTTATCTCTTCTTCGCCCAGCTCGCCACCTTCAAGGTACGTGTCCATCAACTGTTCGCTGGCCTCGGCGGCGCATTCAACCAGTTGTTCACGCAGCGACTCACACTCGGCGAGCAGATGTTCCGGGACATCTTCATACTGGAACGTCATGCCCTGGTCGTCCTCGTTCCAGATAATCGCCTTCATCTTGATCAGGTCGACAACACCCCGGAATTCATCCTCCGCGCCAATTGTCATCTGCAAAGGCACGGGATTGGCCCCCAAACGCTCTTTAAGCTGATCAATAACCATTTTAAAGTCAGCGCCGGCGCGGTCCATCTTGTTGACAAACACCATGCGTGGCACTTCGTATTTGTTGGCCTGCCGCCAAACCGTCTCGGTTTGCGGCTGTACGCCGGAAGCACCGCAAAGCACCACCACCGCGCCATCGAGCACCCGCAGCGAACGCTCAACTTCAATGGTGAAATCCACGTGCCCCGGCGTATCGATGATATTAATGCGGTGCTGGTCGAACTGCTGCTGCATGCCTTGCCAGAAGCAGGTAGTGGCCGCTGAGGTAATGGTGATGCCGCGCTCCTGCTCCTGCTCCATCCAGTCCATGGTCGCGGCGCCGTCGTGCACTTCGCCGATCTTGTGCGACAGGCCGGTATAGAAGAGTATGCGTTCGGTGGTGGTGGTTTTACCCGCGTCCACGTGCGCAACAATACCGATGTTTCGATAACGATCAATTGGAGTCTTTCGCGCCACGATGTTTTTCCAGAGTTTGTTTAAAACCGGTTCGTTAAAAACCAGAGTGTCTAAACTACAAAAAGGCAGCTAATACTAGCCGCCTTTTCGCGATTTGCAAGCCTTTCGAAACTAGAAACGGTAGTGAGAGAACGCCTTGTTGGCCTCGGCCATACGGTGCACATCTTCGCGCTTCTTAACGGCGCCGCCCTTGTTCTGGTGGGCGTCCAGGATTTCCCCGGCGAGCCGCTGAGGCATGGATTTCTCGCCGCGGGCGCGGGCATATTCCACCAACCATCGCATGGCCAGCGCCAGACGGCGCGAGGGCCGCACTTCCACGGGCACTTGATAAGTGGCGCCACCCACGCGGCGTGACTTGACTTCCACAACCGGCGAGATGTTTTCCAATGCCGTTTCGAAAACCGCAACCGGGTCTTCTTTGGAGCGACTTTCAACCACATCCAGCGCACCGTAGACGATGCGTTCGGCCACTGACTTTTTACCACTGACCATCACGTGGTTCATAAATTTTGCTAGCGTGACATTACCGAACTTGGGGTCAGGCAGAATTTCACGCTTGGCGACAACTCTTCTTCTTGGCATAACTGTTACTCTTACTCACTCTTCAGGTTAATCCGGGACTCTGTTTTTTCGCCCGGCCTTACTCGGCTCCGCCGAAAACGCCAGCTTTATATAAAGCTATTTGGGCCGCTTGGCACCGTACTTTGAGCGGCGCTGCTTGCGGCCATCGACGCCTGCGGTATCCAGGCTGCCACGGACGGTGTGATAACGCACCCCCGGCAGATCCTTGACACGTCCCCCGCGAATCAGCACTACACTGTGCTCCTGCAGGTTATGGCCCTCTCCCCCAATATATGAAGTGACTTCATAGCCATTGGTTAAACGGACACGGCAAACCTTGCGCAGCGCCGAATTTGGCTTTTTCGGGGTGGTTGTATAAACACGGGTACAAACCCCGCGGCGCTGCGGGCAAGCCTGCAGTGCGGGTACGTCACTTTTGGCAATCTTGCGTTTTCTAGGCTTACGAACCAACTGGTTGATCGTTGCCATTCAATAATACTCCAGAAAGTTATTCGGCCTTTAACGAAAAAGGCACCTGTATATAAAACAACATACAAAACAAAGCCCGGCACCCCAGCTAGGGGCCGGACAGGGAGGCGAATTCTAATGACGCCCAGCCCGTGAGTCAAGCGGTTTCGGGGGGTACGGGATATGAAAGATGTGATGTTTTGGAGTTGATCAGACATTTTCAGTGATAGGTCGTGACTAGGTCTCGCAGGCAGCACTGTGCCAACAGCGCTCCCTTTTATAGATCGGTGCCATCGACCCAGCCGAAGGCGCGAGGGCTATTCGAATCGGTCGCAACAAAGACGAAAAGCCCAGCGCTGCGGAACTCGCTGGTGCTCAAACAGTCCTCGCGACTACCCTGGGCTTTTCGCCCTTGTTAAACGCGCCCTGATTGATTCGAATAGCCCTCCCACCTTCGGCTTCACGCATTACTACTTACAGAAGTTTTCCTTTCACTAACTGCCGTGATTACTGCAACTCAGTTAGCACCGAAGTAAGCGGGCGTCTGGGAACAGTGTTTGAGACCCTCACCGGCAGGGAAGCCGGTGCGGAGCTTACACGGACGTATTTACAGCGAGTCTCGAACACTGTTCCCAGATGGCCGCGGAATAGTGGCACCAACCCAAAAGCCCGACTAAGGTTACCACTTATTCACTAACCGGCTTATTAATACTATTGGTCAACAGCCGCTGTGCCGCTTCCTCAACCGCATTAGCCAGGCCCGGTTGGTTGTAGTAGACGCCGCGGATTTGAACACTACCGGCCATGGCCTGCATAAAGTCATCCCTGAGCCTAATATCGGGTATTGGGGGATCTCTCCAAAAGCTATCCAGCGAATCGAGATGCACCAGCCCCGGCACATTGTATACCGACTCCCCCAGTGTGTGAGTTGGCTTGCCTTCCAGCAGCGACCAGATACCCACCGTGCTGTTAATGGTAATCACTCCCTCAGAACCCCTCAGCAGAGCGGCCAACGAACCACCGTCTATATAGTGGACCCGATCAATCACACCATGCTTTTGCGCAATCCTGCGACATCGGCGGCGCCAGCTAATCATTCCGGGATCCAGTGGGTGCACTTTAACCACCAGTTTCTGATGCTTCCCGGCTACCGCGGCAAAAGACGCAACCACTTCATCCAATGCCTCCTCAATACCGTTAAAGCGCGAATAGGCCCTGATCTGGAAGTCATTCTGCATTTGCAGCGGGAATACAAAGTACTCCTCGCCTTCGTGTTTCAGTCGTTCAATTAGCGCATCCGCCTGCCGCTCCCGCCAGAGCTTTCGCAGGGCAATGCGGATACCCGTGCCGATATAAACCATCACGGGGTGATAAACCTGATGGGAATCATAGTAGGGGTAAAGCACCCTGAACAGCGATGACAACAAATGGTAGGACATATCCCACACCGCCTGTTTGAAAAAGGAGTCCGCAAATTTCCGTCGCTGTTCAAAGCCTCCGGCAGCGGTAGCCAACTGCCTAATCACATCCGGGTCCCTGGGAAATTCCGAGTCGGCCGACATGCCGTTGCGCTCAAAGGTAATCCAGTCCGGCCGCAAATAGCCAAAATCCGTGGCGATGACCTCCGCACCCCGGCGTTTGGCCGCCTCGATAGCCTTGCGGTGATAAAAACGCTGCTCGCCCAGCAACACCACATGGGTGACGCCGTGGTCGCCCATAAATTGCTCGATAAACGCCGGCCAATCGGCCTTGCGGCCGCGATAGTTGGTCGCGCCATTGCGGCGCCAGAATAGCCAATCCCCAAAGCAAAGGTTGATCCGCAGGCATTTGACCCCTTCACTTTCCAGCCGGCCCGCCATCAGCTTGAAAAAAGGCGTAATCGGCCCCTGCAGAAAAAGGACCACTTGATTATTATGTTCCAACCTGATTCCTAACTAATCTTCCTGAAAAACCCTATACTGAACGCGCAGCAGTCTAACACAAGCAATATCGATAGAAACCTATGGCTGAACCCAATCGAACAGACGACCGGCAACACAGTTTAAAACAGGCGGTCCGCTTTTCTGGGAAAGGTTTGCATAACGGCGCTGCAAATCGTGTTCAATTAATCCCCGCTCCCGCCAATACCGGGATTGTTTTCCGCCGAATCGACGCGCCTGCCGCAGGCGCGGAGATCAGCGGCACCTGGCAACATATTCGGGAGTATCCGGCCTGCACCTGCCTCGCCGACCAGCAAGGCAGGCAATTTCGCACCACCGAACATCTTCTTGCGGCTTTATACACCTGCGGCGTGGACAATGCCGTGGTCGAAATGGATGGCGACGAAGTGCCCATTCTGGATGGCAGCGCCGCGCCACTGGTGGAATTGATCGATAGCGTCGGGGTTCTGCCTCAACAA
>JANQKW010000120.1 GCA_028280905.1 Porticoccaceae bacterium | reverse complement strand
GCCGATTTTTACCACGTCGCCAACCGCCGCTGAGCTGGAAGGTTCGCCCACCAGGCACCAGTCCGGCGCAATACCCTGTTGCCGCAACCAGGCCACCACTTTCACCGTGCCGTCGACGGCAATACCCTCTTCATCACTGGTAATCAAAAAGGCGATTTGCCCGTTGTGATCCGGGTGCTTTGCGACAAAGGCTTCCACGGCGGTTACCATCGCGGCCAGCGAGCCTTTCATGTCCGCCGCGCCGCGGCCGTACAGCACGTCATTCTCCACCACCGGCGTAAACGGCGGATGGCGCCACTGCTGCTCCGGTCCGCTAGGAACCACATCCGTATGACCGGCAAAGCAGAGTATCGGGCTCTCGTCGCCCCGCACCGCCCAGAAGTTTTCCACATCCCCAAACGGCAACCGCTGAACCCGGAAACCGCAGGCTTGCAGCCGCTCGATCATCAGCGCCTGGCAGCCCCGGTCAGCCGGCGTCACCGAAGGTCGCTCAATCAGCTCACAGGCGAGTTGCAGTGTTGGCGATAGTTGCAATGGCATAGTCAACGGGCTGTCAATTGTGGGCGTGCAAGGTATCGTTCAGCTCGATAGCCGATTTATTGGTCAGACATTCCACCACCCCCGTAGTGGAGTTGCGACGAAACAATAGATCGGATTTCCCCGACAGTTCCCTGGCTTTTGCGGTGCCGGCCTGTTGACCGTTATCGTCCAGCATCACCACTTTGGTTCCGGCGGTTATGTAAAGCCCCGACTCAATTGTGCAGCGGTCGCCCAGCGGAATCCCGGTGCCGGCATTGGCCCCAATCAGGCATTCGCTGCCGACCGAGATCACCATATCGCCGCCGCCGGACAGGGTTCCCATCGTGGAGCTGCCGCCGCCCAGGTCGGTGCCGGCGCCTATCATCACGCCCGCTGAAATGCGGCCCTCAATCATGTTGGGTCCCTCGGCGCCGGCATTAAAGTTCGCAAAACCCTCGTGCATAATGGTGGTGCCTTCGCCTATGTAGGCGCCCAGCCGCACTCTGGCCGTGTCGGCGATGCGCACGCCTGTGGGAACCACATAATCGGTCATCTTCGGGAATTTATCCACGCAGTCCACCGAGAGGGTCCTGCCTGCCAATCGGGCCTGCAGTTGCCGTTCGCCCAATTCCGCGATATCGATGGCGCCGTCGCTGGTCCAGGCGACATTGGGCAGTATGCCGAAGATGCCATCCAGGTTGGTGCCGTGGGGTTTTACCAGGCGGTGGGAAATCAAATGCAATTTCAAATAGGCTTCCGGAACGGATGCCGGCGCCGCGTCCGTTGCCAGCACGGCCGCCACCGCCGGGCGCGATCCCCCGGCAAGCTTCCGCGCCAGGTCGGCTTGCTGCCGTTCTCCCGCCTGTTGCAGCGCATCGGCCAGCCGCGCCAGGGATTCGGCCGTGAGGCTTACCCCTTGATTGCCTTGCTGCCAGTCCAGGCAGGCGCTAAACACATCCGCCAGTTGTTGACCGGCGCCCAGTACCGGTTGCGGGAAATAAACGTCCAGCCAGTCGCCCTGGCTATTTTGCGTGCCTATACCCAAGCCGTAGCTGTAGAGTGCGGTCATTGATGCTCCTTGAATAATGCTGAGTACTTTGTGTCGTTAAAGCCTACCAAAATTGTATCGCCGAGGGTTAGCACCGGGCGCTTAATCAAGGTGGGTTGTTCCACCAGCAGCGACACGATAGTGGTGCCGTTCACCGAATCCTGGGTGTGCACGGGAAGTTTGCGCCAAGTGGTGCCGCGCTTGTTAAGCAGGGTTTCCCAGCTTGTCTGCGCAAGCCACTGGTCCACCAAACCGACTTCCAGTCCATCGGCGCGGAAGTCGTGAAACCGGTAGTCGATATTGCGCGACTCCAGCCAGCGGCGGGCCTTTTTTACCGTGTCGCAGTTTTTTATGCCATAAAGTGTTGCAGTATTCATCAGTGGTAATACAGTTAGTACTCCATCGATATTATGTAGATGGAGTACTGTAATAAACGGCCGCGTAGCATACCAAAATAGGTTCGCGGCTTCACGGAATAATCAGGCCGCGGGTTGAAGACGTTATTTTTAATCAGGCATGCCAAATCCAGCTGGGCGGATCCCGGGTTGGCGGATCGACAGCGGCCGCTAAAAAAGCGCGGCCGCACAGATGCGAAATTAATCGGGCGGTACTTGAAGGCGCAGGGCGCCGGCATCGAGTGCATTTATAGCAGCCCCGCTACCAGAGCCAGTCAGACCGCGGAGATCATAGCTAAGCAATACGGCCGGCAGCTCGTCGGCCCGGAACTCACGGAGCCTCTGTATACGTTTGACTGGCAGCAGCTGCTGGACTGGCTGCAAACCCTGGATAACCGCTGGCAGCGGGCGGCGGTGGTCGGCCACAACCCGGCGGTCACAGATCTTGTCAATCTGCTGGCGGCAACCGCTATCGACAATATTCCCACCTGTGGGTTGGCGGAGTTGCAATGTAGCCTCGACGACTGGTCGCAGCTCGCCCCGGGTTTGGCTAACTTAATTCGCTTTACCCGCCCCGGGGAATTGCGGCCCCCGGAAGCGCCTCAGGAATAATCCGATGGAAATACGTTGCTATTCCTACGACGCCTCGCAGGGCCGCTTTTCGGAAGCCATTCCCGCGCTACTGCAACGGATATACCTGGCCAGGGGCATCAGCTGCGATGCGCAGACCGACAAGGGGTTGGGCGGGTTGCCCGGGCCCGACAGTTTCAAGGGGCTGGACGCGGCGTTGCTGTTGCTGGAACAGGCGTTGCAACTGCAGCAGCGAGTGCTGGTGATCGGCGATTTTGATGCCGACGGCGCGACCAGTTCCGCACTGGCGGTGCTTTGCCTAAGGGCAATGGGCCTGCAGCAGATCGACTACCTGGTGCCCAACCGCTTTGAGTTCGGCTACGGGCTAACCCCCGAGATTGTCGAACAGGCCGATGCCCTGTCGCCCGACCTTATTATTACCGTCGATAACGGCATCTCGAGCGGTGCAGGTGTTGCCGCGGCAAAAGCGCGGGGCATTAAGGTGTTGATAACCGACCACCATTTGCCCGGCGATCGGCTGCCTGAGGCCGACGCCATCGTCAACCCCAACCAGCGGGGTTGTGATTTCCCGAGCAAGCATCTCGCCGGTGTCGGCGTATTGTTCTATTTGATGAGCGCCTTGCGGGCTCGGCTTCGGCAGTCCGGCTGGTTCAGCCAACAGGGTCTCCCCGAACCCAACCTGGCCTGTTGGCTGGACTTGGTGGCGCTGGGCACGGTTGCGGATGTGGTGCCGCTGGATCTGGTAAACCGGATATTGGTTTACCAGGGGCTGCAGCGTATCCGCGCCGGCCAGACCAGGCCTGGCATCCAGGCGCTGCTGGATATCGCCGGAAAAACCGCCGGCAGCCTGGGGGCGGCGGATTTAGGTTTTGTGCTGGGGCCGCGGTTAAATGCCGCCGGGCGTTTGGACGATATCAGCATCGGCATTCAATGCCTGTTGGCGGAAGACAGCTATCTGGCCCGCGAATATGCCGCGCAGCTGGATGAATTAAATCGCGATCGCAAGAATATCGAGGTGGGGATGCTGCGGGAGGCGGAGATGCTGCTCGAGCAGCGCCAGTTTGAGGCGTCGGATGAGCTACCCTGGGGGCTTTGCCTCTACGAATCCGGCTGGCACCAGGGCGTGGTGGGACTGCTTGCCTCCAGGGTAAAAGACAAGTTACACCGCCCGGTGATTGCGTTTGCCGAGGCGGCCCCCGGCGAATTAAAGGGTTCCGCCCGCTCCATTCCCGGCCTGCATATTCGCGATGCGCTGGATGCGGTGGCCGCGGCGCA
>JANQKW010000086.1 GCA_028280905.1 Porticoccaceae bacterium | reverse complement strand
CAATTGGGGCATAGGCGATTTTTCCGACTTGCGTGAACTTATCGAACTTAGCGCGGCGGCGGGCGTGGACTTGATCGCCTTGAATCCGCTGCACGCGCCTTATATGTCGGGGGCGGATTTTGCCAGCCCCTACAGTCCTTCCGATCGGCGGTTTCTCAACCCGCTGTATATCGACCCGCAGCAAGTCCCGGATTTCGTGGAGAGCGAGGCTGCGAGCCCGCAGTTTGACACTGACGCCACTCGGGACGAATTGGCCGGGCTGCGGGAATTGGAACTGGTGGACTATGACGCCGTCGCCGCCCTTAAATACCGCGCCTTCGCGGCCATGTTCCGGCATTTCGTGCAACACCATTTGGGTGCCGGCACGGAAAGGGCCGCTCAGTTTAATGCCTTTGTCGAACAAAAGGGCGAGCCGCTGCGGGTGTTCGCCCAATTTGAAGCCGGTTGCGCTAACTTGCCAGTGGACTGTGCGACAGAACCGCGTTTCCACCAATACCTGCAATGGCTGGCGGACCAGCAGTTGAGGCAGTGCCAGCAATTGGCTCTGGCCAGCGGGATGGCCATCGGCTTAATGGGCGACTTGGCGGTGGGTGCCGTGCAGGGGGGCGCGGAAGTGGAAGGCAACCCCGGGCTGTTTTGCCGCCAGGCCACCATTGGCGCGCCGCCGGATCCGTTTGCCGAGCAGGGCCAGAATTGGAACCTTCCGGCACTGGACCCGGTGGCCTTACGGCGAAGCAATTACCGGCACTTTATTGATTTACTGCGCGCCAATATGGGCCCCTATGGCGCACTGCGAATCGATCACGTTATGGGCCTGCTGCGCCTCTGGTGGTGCCTGCCGAATGTGAGCGGCGGCGCCTATGTCTATTATCCGTTTGAGGACTTGCTGGCGATTCTGCGGTTGGAGAGCCACCGCAATCAATGCCTGGTCGTGGGGGAGGACATGGGTGTGGTGCCCGATGAAGTGCGGCAGCGCATGGCGGAGACGTCGGTTTACGGCAACCGGCTGTTTTATTTTGAGCGATGCCACGACCGGCAGTTCAAGCAGCCCCGGGATCACCAGCCGGACGCGTTATTGATGGTGACCAACCACGATGTGCCAACGCTGGCCGGGTGGTGGAATGCCACTGACCTGCAATTAAGATGTGAAATCGGATTGCTCGATGCCGAGCGCGATCTGCCGTCGTTGCGCCGGCAACGCCGAGAGGATAAAGGCCGTTTGCTGGCGTGGTTGCAGTCGTTGCAGTTATTGCCGGAGGGCTGGGCCGCGGACGACAGCAGTTGTGAGAAGCCGTTTGACCTGGCGCTGTGCGGCGCCATTCTGGCGGGAAATGCCCGCAGTCGCTCGAAAATACTGCTATGCGCGCTCGACGACCTGCAATTGCTGCGGCATCCGGTGAACATTCCCGGCACCTACCGGGAGTATCCCAACTGGCGGCGCAAGCTGGCCCTGGACGCACAATCACTATTTGGCAATTCCCAGGTTGGTGAACTGATGGCCTCTATTCGACGGGAAAGAATGCAATGACGGAGCAATCGCTATCGCTGCTCAACAGCGAGCAGGTTGAAGCCCTGATAGACGCGGACTATACGGATGTCTTCGCTGTGTTGGGGATGCACCGCCACCCCGAGGGCAGCGGATTAATTGTCCGAGCATTGCTGCCGGGCGCCAGCGGCGTGCAGGTTATCGCCAACGGCGGCGATAAAGCGGTCGCGTCACTCGCTGCGGTTCATCCCGCCGGGCTTTTCGAAGGCAAGCTGGGCCGGCGACGCAACCCCTTCAGCTACCGCCTGCGGGTGCAATTCGGCGACCACAGCGTCGAGTTGGAGGACCCCTACCGGTTCCCCCAGCAGCTCAGCGACGATGACCTGTATTTGTTTGGCGAAGGCACCCAGGAGCATGCCTACCAGTGGATGGGCGCCCACGCCCACGAAGTCGACGGGGTGGCGGGCATGCTGTTCGTGGTGTGGGCGCCGGCCGCCCGCCGCGTTTCGGTCGTGGGAGAATTCAACGGTTGGGACGGCCGCCGCCATGCGATGCGCAAGCACCCGGCCTCGGGTATCTGGGAAATATTCGTGCCGGGCATCGGCGAGGGCGTCACCTACAAGTATGAGATCAAGGCCGCGGACGGCAGCCTGGTGCCGCTAAAGGCCGACCCCTACGCCTTCGCCATGCAGCACCCGCCGGAAACCGCGTCCATCACCACCGGCGGCAATCGCTATCCGTGGCGGGACAGTGACTGGATCGAGGCGCGCGATGCCTCTCCGAACCACTATGGCGGCCCGGTTTCGGTGTACGAAGTCCACCCGGGTTCTTGGCGCCGCAACGCCGAGCACGGCAACAGCTACCTGACCTACCGCGAGCTGGCGGACCAGTTGATTCCGTATGTGCGGGACCTGGGTTTCACCCATATCCAGCTAATGCCGGTGAGTGAGTATCCATTCGACGGCTCCTGGGGCTATCAGCCCATCGGCATGTTCGCGCCGACCAGCCGCTTCGGTACGCCTGACGATTTTAAGCACTTGGTGGACACCTGCCATTTGAACGGCATAGGCTTGCTGCTGGATTGGGTGCCGGGGCATTTCCCGACCGACCAGCACGGTATCGGCCGGTTCGATGGCAGTTGTCTCTACGAGCACGAGGATGTGCGCAAGGGCTTTCACCCCGACTGGAATACCCTGATATACAACTATGGTCGCGGCGAGGTGATCAGCTACCTGTTAAGCAATGCTATGTTCTGGCTAAACGAATATCATATCGACGGCCTGCGCGTGGACGCGGTGGCGTCGATGCTGTATCTGGATTACAGCAGGGAAGAAGGCGAGTGGCTGCCCAATGTCCACGGCGGCCGAGAAAATCTGGAGGCCGTCGAATTATTCAAGCAGGTCAACGGGCGTGTCTACTTCAATCACCCCGGCGTGATGATGGTAGCCGAGGAATCCACCGCCTGGCCGGGCGTTTCCAAGCCCACCGACCAGGGCGGTCTGGGCTTTGGCTTCAAGTGGAATATGGGCTGGATGAACGACACCCTGCGCTATATGTCGCGGGACCCCATCCACCGCAAGTACCACCACAACGAAATGACCTTCGGGTTGATCTACAGCTTCAGCGAGAGTTTTGTATTGCCCCTCAGCCACGACGAAGTCGTCCACGGCAAGGGCTCGCTGCTGGAGAAAATGCCGGGGGACGATTGGCAAAAGTTTGCCAACCTGCGCGCCTATCTGGGCTTCATGTGGACCCATCCCGGCAAAAAGCTGCTATTTATGGGCGGCGAATTTGCCCAGCGCAATGAGTGGAACCACGACCAGAGCCTGGATTGGCACCTGCTGGACGATCACCGGCACGCCGGCGTGCAGCGGCTGATCAGGGACCTCAACCACTGCTATCGCGAGCTTCCCGCGCTACATCAGCTGGACTGCGACAGCAGTGGTTTCGAATGGGTCGACGCGGACAACCACCACAATTCCATTTTTGTCTATTTGCGCAATGGGCATCAGGGCGCGGCGCCGGTTTTAGTGGTGGTAAACATGACGCCCTCAACCCATATCGGCTACCGGGTGGGCGTGTCCCAACCTGGTTATTACCGGGAGCGCTTGAATACTGACAGCGAACAATATGGCGGTAGCAATATGGGCAATAACGGTGGTGTGCATACCCTTGACGATGCCTGGGCGGGAAAACCCTGCCACCTATCGTTAACCATTCCGCCGCTGGCAACGGTTATTTTCGAATGGCAGAAAACCTAATCACATCCGCAACCCTGTTGCCGGGCGATTTCCGCACACTGGGGGCTACCTGGGACGGTCAGGGCGTGAATTTCGCGCTGTTTTCCGCCCATGCCGAACGGGTGGAGCTCTGCTTGTTCGATGACTCGGGCCAACGGGAAACCGGCCGCTATGTGATGCCGGAGCAGACCCACGATATCTGGCACGGCTACCTGCCCGGTTTGCGACCCGGCGCCGTTTACGGCTATCGGGTTTACGGTCCCTACAATCCCCATGCGGGGCACAGGTTTAACCATCACAAGCTGTTATTGGACCCCTACGCGCGGCAACTGAAAGGGGAATTCCGCTGGACGGATGCGCACTTCGGCTACAGCAAGGATCACCCCGATCAGGATTTGTCGTTCGACTGCCGCGACAATGCGGCGGCCATGCCGAAATGTGTTGTAACCGCGCCCCTGTCGGCGGACCATCCCGCATCGCCAAAGCCACATATACCCTGGCACAGGACGTCCGTTTATGAAACCCATGTGCGGGGGTTTACCCTGCTGCACCCGGACGTTCCGGAGTTGCAGCGCGGCACCCTGGCCGGGCTGAGTTGCGGGCAGATTATCGATTACCTAAAGGCGCTGGGCATCACCAGCGTTGAGTTGCTGCCGGTGCAGGCATTTATCGATGAGCACTTCCTGTTTGAAAGGGGTTTGCAAAACTATTGGGGCTATAACACGGTAAGCTATTTCGCGCCGCACGCGCGCTACCTCAGCAGTGGTGATATTTATGAGTTGCGGCGCACCGTGGACAGTTTTCATGAGGTCGGCATCGAGGTCATTCTGGATGTGGTGTACAACCACACCGGCGAGACCAACCACCTGGGTCCCACCCTCAGCTACCGCGGTATAGACAATCTCTCCTACTACCGTTTGCAGCCGGAACAGCCGCGCTACTATCTCAATGATACCGGCTGCGGCAACACCCTGAATGTCAGTCATCCGCGGGTGCTGCGGATGGTGATGGACAGCTTGCGCTATTGGAGCGGTGAAATGGCGGTGGACGGCTTCCGTTTTGATCTGGCCGCGGTCATGGGAAGGGGCGCCCATGGCTTTGACAGGCAGGCGAGCTTCTTCCAGGCGGTTGCCCAGGACCCCCAGTTGTCCCGAGTCAAGTTGATTGCCGAACCCTGGGATATCGGCCCCGGGGGCTACCAGTTGGGCAACTTCCCGCCCGGCTGGAGCGAGTGGAATGACGATTACCGGGATACCCTGCGCCGCTTCTGGCGCAGAGAGCCGGGTATGCTGCCCACATTTGCCAGGCGTCTGCATGGCTCGAGCGATATTTTCGAGCGATCCGGGCGCCGCCCTTCCGCCAGTATCAACTACATCACCAGTCACGACGGCTTTACCCTGCGGGATCTGGTCAGCTATCAGCAACGTCATAACCAGGCTAACGGCGAGCACAACAACGATGGGCACCGGGAAAACCTCAGCGAGAATTTTGGTGAGGAAGGGCCGTCGGACAACCCCGAAGTCGAGGCCATGCGGCGCCGCCAGCAGCGCAACCTGATCGCCACGCTGATGGTATCCCAGGGAACGCCGATGTTGCAGGCAGGCGACGAGCTGGGAAGAACCCAGCAGGGTAACAACAACAGCTACTGCCAGGACAACCAGCTGAACTGGATCAACTGGCAGGCGGTGGGGGAACAGGAGATGGACCTGATTTCATTCGTTTCCCTGATGCTCAAGGTGCGCAGCGCGCATCCGGTGTTGAGCCATGATAGCTATATTCACCTTCCCCACTCAGCGGAAAGCGTGGACATCAAGTGGCTTAACAGCGACGGCAAGGAAATGCGCGAAGAACACTGGCAGGAACACCACAGCTACCTGTTGGGTTACCTGCTCTCCAGCCCGGGGGACCGGGGCGCAAACGCCTACATCTTGGTGATTTTTAATAACTGCCTGAACAGCCAGTCGTTCCGTATGCCCGCTTGCAGCAACGGGGATGCCTGGACCTGGCTTGTCGACACCACGCGGGAAACCGGGATTCCGGAAACCAAGCAGGTGCCGGGAGAAGAACAACTTATAATGGCGGAGCGCTCGGTCGCCATTTTTATCGATGGAATATGACGCAATGACCCAAGCTTTGAAAAACAACAATTCGGTGGCGCCGTTGGGAATGGATGAAAAACAGGTCGCGGACGACCTCAATCGCCACTTTAGCCTGACACTCGGCAGGGATGAAGTTATCGAGTCGCACCGCTACCTGTTCAATGCCCTGGCGTTGACGGTCAGGGATCGATTGGTTGAGCGCTGGCGCTCCACCCGCGATCGTTACCGCGAAGAAAAGCCCAAACGTATCAATTACCTGTCGATGGAATTTCTGATGGGGCGCGCCCTGACCAACGCGGTGATCAATCTGGACTTGGAGGGGCCGGTGCGAAACGCGCTTGCCCATTACGGCTGCACCCTGGAGGAGGTGGTTCAGGAGGAACTGGACGCCGGGCTGGGCAACGGCGGCCTCGGGCGGCTGGCGGCCTGTTTCCTGGATAGCTGCGCAACCCTGCAATTGCCGGTTACCGGTTACGGCATTCGTTACGAATACGGCATGTTTCACCAGAAGATAGAAAACGGCTACCAGGTCGAATGCCCCGACCACTGGCTGCGGGACGGCAACCCCTGGGAAATCGAGAGCCCCGAGAACACCCGAAGAGTGAGCTTTTTCGGCCGCACTGAATACTACTGCGACCAGGATGGCTGCCGGCGGGCGCGTTCGGTCGATACCCACGATGTGCTCGCCGTCCCCTACGATGTACCCGTGCCGGGTTACCGCAACAACACCGTCAACACCCTGCGGCTGTGGAAATCGGAAGCCACCGATGAGTTTGACCTGGATGAGTTTAACGCCGGCAGCTACACGGAGGCGGTGGCGGCGAAAAATCTGGCGGAACAGATCACCATGGTGCTGTACCCCAATGACGCCAGCGAAAACGGCAAGGAATTGCGATTGCGGCAACAGTATTTCCTCGCATCGGCCAGCCTTCAGGACGTACTGCACCGATGGGTTCAGCGCAACGGTGGGGATTTTACCCAGTTCGCGGAAAAAAACGGTTTCCAATTGAACGACACCCATCCCACCGTCGCGGTCGCGGAATTAATGCGGTTGTTAATGGATGAATACCTGTTGGGTTGGGAT
This sequence comes from Porticoccaceae bacterium, assembly GCA_028280905.1. Lineage (GTDB taxonomy): Bacteria > Pseudomonadota > Gammaproteobacteria > Pseudomonadales > Porticoccaceae > JANQKW01. The sequence continues at coordinate 1,556 of JANQKW010000086.1, read as the reverse complement.
CATGCCTGGGAGATCACCACCCGCACCATGGCCTATACCAACCACACCCTGCTGCCCGAGGCGCTGGAGCGATGGTCAGTGGACTTGTTCGGCGAACTGCTGCCCAGGCTGCTGGATATTATTTACGAAATTAACGCCCGCTTCCTCGCCGAAGTGGCCGAGCGTTGGCCCGGCGACGTCGCACGCCAGCGCCGCTTATCGATTATCGAAGAAGGGGATTTTCCCCAAGTGCGCATGGCCTACCTAGCGATAGTGGGCAGCTACTCGGTTAACGGTGTCGCCGCGCTGCATACGGAACTGCTCAAGGAGGGGCTGTTCCGGGAGTTCTACCAACTGTGGCCGGAGAAATTTAACAACAAAACCAACGGCGTCACGCCGCGCCGTTGGCTGGCGCACTGCAACCCCGGGTTCACCCGGCTGGTTTCGGACGTTATCGGAGAGGGGTGGATCTGTGATCTCAGCGAGATAGAGAAGCTGCGGCCGCTTGCCGAGGACGCAAGTTTTCGCCAGCGCTGGCGGGAGGTTAAGCGGGCAAATAAACAGCGCCTCGCCGGCTTGGTGCAGCGCGAATGCGGTATCCAGTTTGACCCGGACATGCTGTTTGACGTGCAGGTAAAACGCATCCACGAATACAAGCGGCAGTTGCTGAATGTGCTGCACGTTATCCACCTCTACGACCGGGTGACTCGCGGCGATCTCGAGGGTATGCAGCCGCGTTGCGTATTGTTCGGAGGTAAAGCCGCGCCGGGTTACGCGATGGCCAAAACTATTGTCAAACTGGTAAATAATGTGGCGGCGGTGGTCAACAAAGACGTCCGTCTGCAGCCTTGGTTGAGAGTCGCTTTCCTGCCCAACTACCGGGTTCGGTCAATGGAAATTATCTGTCCCGGCACCGACCTGTCCGAGCAAATTTCCACCGCCGGCAAGGAAGCGTCGGGCACCGGCAATATGAAATTTATGATGAACGGGGCGGTGACCATAGGCACCCTGGATGGCGCCAATATCGAAATTCGCGACGCGGTGGGCGACCAGAACTTTTTCTTGTTCGGACTAGAGGCGCACCAGGTGACGGAGGTGCGCAAACACTATAACCCGGACGCTATTATCGAGGCGGACGATGGTTTCTCCAGGGTAATGAAACTGCTGGAAAGCGGCCATTTCAATATGTTTGAAGCCAATATTTTTGACCCGGTTATCGCCTCTATCCGCAGTGCCGACGACGCCTGGATGACCGCCGCGGACTTCCGCGGCTATGTGGACGCCCAGCAGCGGGTTGCCGCGGCCTACGGGGATACCGAAGGCTGGACCCGGATGAGTATTAACAATACGGCGGCCAGCGGTAGGTTTTCCAGTGACCGGACTATTCAGGATTACAGCAATGAGATTTGGCGTTTGTAGGGAGAGATCAGGCAAAGTAGGAAGATTAGGTTATAGCGATTTGGTTTGATTTTTTTCAGGGTCGGTGGCGAATCGCCTGGGGAAGTGCCTTTGCAGACACGCGGTGAATACGTCCCTGTACGCTCGACACCCGCTTCCCTGCGGGTGACGGTCTGCAA
>JANQKW010000074.1 GCA_028280905.1 Porticoccaceae bacterium | reverse complement strand
GTCGACGCGGAGCTTACAGGGATGTATTCACAGCGAGTCCCAAACACTGTCCGCAGATGGCCGCGGGATGCTGGCACCAAACCAAGACCAGCAGCGTCCACTATTGCCACAACGCCGTCTGTCACTAGCAGAGTCATCAGCCATTGTGGAGCGTTATCCGCGCAGGGTTGTCGACTTTCCCCGATGGTATGGACTTATCCAAAACTTCCGCTATGCTATCCGCCTTTTGATTCGCCAGAACCCATGAGCCAGTTTTTCGCCATTCATCCTGATAATCCCCAGGTCAGGTTATCCCGCCAGGCTGCCGATATCATCAGCCAAGGCGGCCTGGTTGTTTATCCGACAGACTCCGCCTACGCCCTGGGCTGCCATATCGGCGATAAGACGGCTCTGGACAGGATTCGCCAGATACGGCATTTGGACAAACACCACAATTTTACCCTGGTCTGCAAGGACCTATCCGAACTGGCCTCCTACGCGAGGGTCACCAATCGATATTTCAGGGTGCTGAAAGCGCATACCCCCGGCCCCTACACCTTTATATTGGAGGCAACCTCCGAAGTTCCAAGGCGGCTGATGCACCCCAAGCGCAAAACTATCGGTCTGCGGGTCCCGGACAACAATATCGTCCGTTCTATTCTGGGTGAATTGGGCGAGCCGATTATGAGCGTTACCCTTATCATGCCGGGCGATGAATACCCGCTTACCGATCCCTATGATATTCGCGATCTGCTTGAGCACCAGGTTGACCTGATTATCGACGGCGGATATTGCGGGATGGAAGCCACCACGGTAATCGATATGAGTGACGACAGCCACAGGATTGTTCGCGAAGGCGCCGGCGATATTGGCGATTTTCAGTAACGGGTCAGGGTATAATGCGCCATTGACCTGAGTAACCCGAATACAATGCCGCAATATGACCGTTGAAGTTGACGATAGCGTCGAAATCGCCCCAGACCCTGCTGCCGACAAGTCCACCGACAGCGCTGTTCAGCCGCTGCAGCAGGAGATGCCGTTCGCGATCGTGTACGGCGAGCAGATTACCGAGCTGCCAAAGGATCTCTACATACCCCCGGAGGCGCTGGAGGTTATTCTGGAGGCGTTTGAAGGACCGCTGGATTTGCTGCTTTACCTGATTAAGCGCCAGAACCTGGATATCCTCGAAATCAACGTCGCGGAAATCACCCGGCAGTACATGTCTTATATCGACATGATGCAGGCGATGGAATTTGAACTCGCCTCTGAGTATCTGCTGATGGCGGCGATGCTCGCGGAGATTAAATCCCGCATGCTGTTGCCGCGGCAGCAGAGCGACAACGAGGAGGAGGAAGACCCGCGCGCGGAGTTGATTAGGCGATTGCAGGAATACGAGCGGTTTAAAAAAGCCGCGGAAGACATAGATGCGTTACCCAGGGTCGGCAGGGATACCCATTTGGCGTCGGCCAAGGAACCGGATATGCAACGCCAGCGGCCGCAACCTCCGGTTGAGATCAAGGAACTGTTGGTTGCGATGGCGGGGGTATTAAAACGGGCGGAGATGTTTGAGAGCCACCATGTGCAACTGGAGCCCTTGTCGACCAGAGAGCGAATGGCGCAGGTTCTGGACAGGCTGCGAGATGAGAAATTTTTGCCCTTTTGGGGCCTATTCAAGGTGGAAGAGGGCAGAATCGGCGTGATAGTCACATTCCTGGCGATCATGGAGCTGACCAAGGAGCGGTTGATTGAAATTGTGCAAAGTGAGTCCTATGGCCCGATTCATGTAAAAGCGAGAGTTGCTGAAGATGGATAGTGAACAGATAAGATTGATTGTCGAAGGGGCATTGCTGGCCGCCGACAGGCCGTTGGACATCAAGCAACTGTCGTCTTTATTCGACGATCTGGAGCGTCCGCCGCGGGACCGGATTAAGGCGGCGCTGGAAGAAATCGAGGACAGTTGCGCCGACCGGGGCTTCACCCTGCAACAAACCGGCAGCGGTTACCGATTTCAGGTCAGGCAGGAACTGGCGCTTTGGGTAAATCGCCTATGGGAGGAAAAGCCGCAGCGCTACTCCCGCGCATTGCTCGAGACGCTGGCATTAATCGCCTACCGGCAACCGATTACCCGAGGGGACATTGAGGAAATAAGGGGCGTCGCCGTCAGCTCCCACATTACCAAAACGCTGCTGGAGCGAGAGTGGGTGCGGATTGTGGGCCATCGCGATGTTCCGGGACGGCCGGCGCTATACGCCACTACCAAGCAGTTCCTCGACTATTTCAACCTGAGAAGCCTCGAAGAACTGCCGCCGTTGAGCGAAATCAAAGACCTGGAGTCCCTGGGGCCGGAATTCGATTTGCTGGAGGGCGGCAATGCGGCGGCCGGGCAGCAGGCGGGGGAAGAGCTTGCCACCGAGGCGATGAATGATTCGCTTGATAAATTGAATAACCTAGATGACATCGCCGAAAGCCAGCATTCAGATGGCTGAAAGACCGTCGCCGAAAACGTCAGAGCAGCCGTCGCAGAAGCTCCAGAAGGTGCTGGCCGGTTTGGGCCTGGCTTCACGGCGGGAAGCTGAACGTTGGATTTCAGCGGGGCGGGTTCAGGTAAACGGGCGTGTGGCGAAGCTTGGCGACCGGGTAATCGAGGCGGACAAGTTGAGCCTCGACGGCCGCCCGGTCAAGCAGTCAAAGGTCGATCGGCGAATCAGGGTGTTGCTGTACAACAAACCTGTGGGCGAGGTATCGACACGTTCCGATCCCGAGGGTCGGCCTACGGTCTTTAGAAAACTGCCTAAACTCAAAAGCGGACGCTGGATTTCCGTGGGGCGGCTGGATATCAACACCAGCGGATTGTTGCTATTTACCAATAACGGCGAGTTGGCCAACAAGCTGGCCCACCCGTCCAGCGGCGTTGACCGCGAGTATTCGGTCCGAGTCCACGGCGAAGTGGATGAACAAATGCTGCTACGCCTGACCGAGGGTGTTTTACTGGAAGACGGCCCCGCCAGGTTTTCCGATGTTGTGCCAGGTACTGATCGAGGCGCAAACCGCTGGTTCACGGTAACCTTGATGGAAGGGCGTAATCGAGAAGTCAGAAGGCTTTGGGAATCCCAGGGGGTCGAGGTCAATCGGCTCAAACGCGTTAGGTTCGGCCCACTGTTTCTGCCGTCCTACGTGCATCCCGGCGAGTGGATCGAACTGGAACATCAGGCGGTTGCCGACCTCTGCTGGCAGGCAAACCTCGAAGAGCCGCGCAAGCAGTCGCTGTCGCCTGAAGAGCGGCGCAGTCGACAACGCAATGAACAAAAACTGCGCTCAAAGGGGCGACGGGGCTAGTATTCCTTAAACACCCGGATGTCGGCTTTCTTTACATCACGTGTAAACAAAATCGACTCTATATCTATTTTTATTTCCGATAATCCTGTAACTTTTTGATTTTTATAAAAAATTAAATTTGGCATTTAATTTGCTTTATATCCCTAAAGGCGTCTCTTTAACGGCCTGCTGAAAAATAACGGCCGCCGGTTTACAGAGAGGGCTCAACTAACAACAAGGGATATCGATATGGAGTTTGTTAAGAGAATTACGGCAGTGATTTTGTTTGGCTTGTTGGTGGCAATCACCAGCAACAGCCATGCTTATGTGTTAACCACCTCCGGTACCTGGGAAAGTGGAGAGACAAGCAACGGGGGGCAACCCTCCGGTATTGGCACTGATACCATCGCTTGGGGACGCACTAACGGGACCCAAAGTAGCTATGTATTTGGCGGCGTAACGGTCGATCCGCTCGATCCCTCCGATATGCTTTGGAATATAGGCTCATTTACCCATAACAACTTTCCTATTTATAACCCCACTCTGGTAAAGGCTACCCTGGGGATTGATATCGATATTTTTGATGGCTCCAGCAATGTGTATTCGGGGTCCTACACGTTCGACTTTAGGCACAAAGAAACCCGTAACTATCCCAGCTCGGGAGAATGCAAGGCAACCGGCCATTCGTCTATCCCGTATGGAGGCTGTCCCGACGTTGTGAAGTTTGATTCCAGCTACGCCAAAGGTAAAACAGACGGCTTGGTGACATTGGGTGGTAAAACCTATGAATTTGACGTTTTCGGTTTTTTCCCGGACGCTGATTCCAAGCAGCCTAATAAAGAATTTGTTACCTATGAGAAGCGTTCAAACAGCACTTACCTGTATGCCAAGCTAAAGCGCGTGCAAGTTCCCGAAATAGATGGCAGCGGCGCCGGGCTGGCGTTAGGCTTGATGCTAAGCTTTATTTTATTGCTCCGGGAAAAGGGGCTGCTCTATTAAAGCCGCTATCCTGTCTCAGCTGCCGACAGACAGGTCGGACGGAACATCTAGGGATAACCCCGATAAACACAAGCTGGCGTCACACATCAGGAATAGATAAGCCGGCATCAGGTCCTCCGCGGTTTTGACGGTTGCCGGATCTTCGGCGGGGTAGGCGGCACCTCGCATTGCGGTTCTGGTGGCGCCTGGGTTGATACAGTTCACCCGCACCTTGGAAGTGCCGTCCAATTCATCGGCCAGCACCTGGCAGAGCCCTTCCACAGCGAATTTGGATACAGCGTAGGCTCCCCAAAAGGCGCGTCCGGTTCTTCCGACGCCGGAGGTGGTAAACAGTATTGCCCCGGCTTCGCTTTTTTCCAATAACGGCAGCAAGGCCCTGGTCATTAAAAATTCGGCGGTAACATTGACTTTTAGCACCTCTTCCCAGGCGTCGCCCGGATAGTTGGCGATCGGCTTGCGTGGGCCGAGTTGCGCGGCATTGTGCAGCAGCCCATCCAGCCGTCCGAACTCCTTGTCAATAATATCGTGCATGTCCTGATAGTCTTTTTCGATAGCGCCCTCCAGGCATAGGGGATAGATCGCCGGCGTTGGGCCGCCCGCCGCCTCGATCGCGTCGTATACCATTTCCAGTTTGGCAACGGTGCGGCCTATCAGCACAACGGTTGCGCCATGGCGTGCAAAAGTCATGGCCGCGGTTTTGCCTATGCCGTCACCGGCGCCGGTGACGGCGATAAATTTGCCCGCCAACAGCTTGCCGTCTGGGGCAAAGCCGCCAAATTCGTCAATATCGTTAATATTCATAGCAATTCGGTAATCTCCGAGGCGTGATAAACAACATGATGCGCGCCCCAGGTTTCAGGGTTGTCCGAGTCGTCGAGATAGCCGTAAGCGGCCGCAATAGTTGTCGCGCCCGCCGCCAGGCCGGCTTGTATATCGCGAATGTGGTCGCCGATATACAGGGTTTCCTCAGGCGCCACGGCCAATTGCGAGCAGGCCAGGTTTACAGGTTCCGGATCGGGTTTGGTGCGGGTGACATGATCCGGGCAGACAAGGGTGTCTGGAGCCGGGTGCAACGGCAATTGCCGCAAAATGGCTTGGGTATACAACAGCGGCTTGTTGGTCACAATTCCCCACGGCAATTGATGTCGCTGTATCACGGACAACAATTCCGCAATGCCCGGAAAGGGGCGGGTCTGATCCGCCAGGCAGTCTAAATACAATGTGAGTAAGTGCTGCCGGGTTTGATCAAACTCCGGGTCGGATTCATAAACGCAAAAGGCTTTTTCCAGAATGCCTTTGGAACCATGGGTAATGGCTTTGCGGACGGTGGCCTCATCCGGGGGTTGTCGGCCCATCGCTTCAGCCAGCCCGCGGGCAGCCTTGATAAAGTCGGGAGCTGTGTCCAGCAAGGTGCCGTCCAAGTCAAAAAGAATTGCACCAAATCTCATTGCTTATTGACGCTTCGCATGCAACATATAATTAACGGAAACGTCCTGCTGGTCGAGTCTGTAACTGCGGGTTATCGGGTTGTAGATCATCCCGGTCATATGTTCCAGGGTCAGCTCCGCCTGGCGAAGCCATCCGGATAGTTCCGAGGGTTTGATAAATTTGCGGTATTCATGGGTGCCCTTCGGCAGCAGCTGTAAAACATACTCGGCGCCCAGGATTGCAAACGCGAAGGCCTTTGGGTTGCGGTTAATTGTTGAAAAATACACACTGCCGCCGGGTTTCACCAACGTTGCGCAAGCCTGTACAACCGCTGCCGGGTCGGGCACATGCTCCAGCATCTCCAGGCAGGCTACCACGTCAAATTGCCCGGCGTGTTGCGAGGCATATTGCTCGGCCGTGTTTTTTTGATAGTTGACCGTAATACCGCTTTCCAGCGCATGTAGCCTGGCCACCGCCAAGGGCGCCTCGCCCATATCGATCCCGGACACCTCCGCGCCCCTGGAGACCAGTGATTCCGCCAGGATGCCGCCACCGCAACCCACATCCAACACCTTGCGGCCGGCGACGGGTGAATGCAGATCTATCCAGTTAGCCCGCAGCGGGTTTATGTCGTGCAGCGGCTTAAAATCGCCTTTCTTGTCCCACCACCGGGAAGCCAGCGCTTCAAATTTGGCGATTTCGGATTCGTCAACATTTTGCTGTGATAAATCGGCATGATGCATAGTATTGTCTCTAATTCTGAAGCGGGGCTAACAGAAGGCACTGGAAATTTTATTGTGCCACTGTTTGGCTCTGGCCGCTATTTCCTGAGGGTTCAGCAGTGTGAGTCGCCCCTCTTGCAACAGGGGGACGCCCTGCACCCAAACATGGCTGACCCTGTGTCCCGGTGACGTGTAGACCAATTGAGACAGCGGACTGTACAGCGGCTGGCTTTCAATGCCGCTCAAATCAACGGCGGTGAGATCAGCGGATTTGCCTTTTTCAATGCTGCCGATCCGATCGTCCCACCCCAGCGCCCTGGCGCCTCTGATAGTGGCCATCTCCAGCGCGGTATGCGCATCTACGGCCAGCGCATCGCCGGCGACAGCCTTGCCCAGCAACGCCGCCATATGCATCTCCGCAAACATATCCAGATTGTTATTGCTGGCGGCGCCGTCTGTTCCCAGCGCAACATTGATGTCGGCTTTTAACAACCGGTCGATCGGGCAGAACCCGCTGGCCAATTTTAGGTTCGAATCGGGACAGTGCACAACATGGGCGTTGCTGGTTTGCAAGATCGCCAGGTCGGCGTCTGTCACTTGAGTCATATGAACGCATTGCGTGCGCGGGGAGAGCAGGCCAAGTTCACTGAGGCGCTCGATCGGGCGCTTGCCGGTTGTTTGCAGCGCATCTTCCACCTCTTGCGCGGTTTCATGCAGATGGATATGAATGCAGCTGTCCAGTTCTTCCGCGTAGGTGACGACTTTTTCAAGCGGTTCATCTGACAAGCTATAGGGCGCATGGGGGCCGAAGGCGACTTTAATCAAATCGTTGCCGCTGAAATCGTCATGCAGTTGCAGTCCTTTGTGTAGATATTCGTCGGCATTGGCGGCCCAGGCCGAAGCAAAGTCGATAACCGGAAATGTCAGCTGGCACCGGATGCCCGAAGACGATGCAAGCCGTCCCACTTCGTCGGGGAAAAAATACATATCCGAAAAGCAGGTAGTCCCGGAACAAATCATCTCCGCAATCGCTAACTCGGTGCCGTCTCGCACAAAGTCCTCGCTGACGAATCGTCCCTCCACCGGCCAGATATGGTCATTCAGCCAGCTGTGCAGTTCCTTGTCGTCAGCATAGCCCCGCAACAATGACATGGCGGCGTGACCGTGCGCATTAACCAGCCCGGGAATCAGCGCATGCTCGGCAAGCCGCGTGTGGGACTTGGGCTGATATTTACGCAATGCTTCCGCGTCTGGCAGTATCGCCAGTATACGACCCTTGTCGATCGCGACCGAGCAGCCTTCATAGACGGTGTTGCCGGGAACAACGGGGATAATCCACTTGCTGCTGATTAAATGATCAATGGGCTCCATGGTCTTGCTAACGTGGCTATCGGGAGCGGGGAGTATACCCCAAGGGGCTGCCGGTTGGCTCACGGTGAAGATGAGTTTTAAAGTAGATGAGTATTCGTTTAACGACGTGTCGGACAGCATAACGCCAGTAGTGGGCGTCTGTTGTCTTGGTGCGGTGCCACTAGCCCGCGGCCATCTGGGAACAGTGTTTGAGACTCGCTGTGAACCCATCCCTGGGAGCTCCGCACCGGCATCCCTGCCGGTGAGGGTCTC
>JANQKW010000041.1 GCA_028280905.1 Porticoccaceae bacterium | reverse complement strand
TCCCTGCATGTTCGGGTCAACCAGCACAAACGGCGGCGTTTTCGGGGGGCGGCGCCTGTCGCGAAATTCGCGGGGCGGCGGCATGATACCCGGAGGTTCGGCGCGCCGGCGATCATGCCGCGGCGGCGGATGCCTGGCCAAACCGGGCGCCGCTTCGTGAATCAGGCGGTAAAACCCGCGGTGGTCGCCTTGCAACGGCTCCCAGCCGCCATTTTCCCGGTAGTAATCCGCCAGCTGTCCGGTAATCGGTTTTATCTCCTCCATCAGGCGGGTGTTGGCATACTCCAGCATGCCGCGGTCCACGCTCCACTGAATCAGCAAAAACATAATGCCGATCAGCAGCGCGCTGCCGCAAATACTGGTTAAAAATAATTTGTTCTGTATGCGCAAGGAACCGCCTGTTTTTGGTTGTAAATTACTATCTTAGCACTCGCCGTATTCGGGCTAGCATTAAAACTTATCAAAGGATTCGTGGGGCGTGCCCGACAGGCAGTCGATAAGCCACGGGTAGCTGTCGGTCACATAATAGCTGTACTGGCCGTTGACCGTAATGCCGTTACAGGCGTCCAGGTCGCCGGCGTCGGCGAACTCCCAGTCCTGCACATAGGTGCCGTCATAGTCACCGCCGGGGTCGGAGGCGCTGCTGGGGCGCTGCCCCGTTTTCAGCGTATAGCCGGACAGCGCCTTGCGCACCTGGCCGCTGTCGGGGTCCAGGAAATAGCTGCCGTATATCGGAAACCCGTCCGCCGCAAAGCCAATTACCGGTGAACCGTTTGGGCCGGGCGCATCGTCGAACATAGCGTTGGGGTTGCCGTGGTAATGGTAGGAGCCGTCGGGTTGGGTGTGGGCGTTGTGCTGGTCGGCGCCAAACTTGTGGTCGGTTCCCAGCGGGTCGAGCAGCCAGTCGTCATCGGTAGTGCAGCCGATGTGGACATTGCCGTCGGCATCCGCCTGCGGGTCGTCGGGCGAATAGCAGCCGGCGGATAGTATGTCGATGGGCACGCCGTTGAGCATAATGCCGTTATAGGTGGTCTGCGACAGCGCGGTGGCTCCTGCCGCCAACGCCGGCGTCCTGGTGACGGTAAACGATTGCATGACTTCCGAGACATCCGTGGCAAAGTTTGCCGAAGCGTCATTAAAGTTGTGGTTGGGTATGTTGTTGGTGACAAGGGTGCACTCGGCATCGTCGCCGGTGATCAGCACATCGCCTTCAAAACCCAGGCTTCGGGTCTCGTCGAGCACGCTGGAACCATAGCTATTTATGTAGTCGGCGCAATTGACACTGGTTTCCGAGAAAATAGTATCGGTGATATCAACTGTTTCGCTATCCGTGGCGTTGTCCAGGGTATCGTCGGCAAGGGTATCCGGGTCAACGCTGTCGCCGCTGGAACTGCCTGAGCCGCCACAACCGGCAACGGCAAACACCGCGGACAAACAAAATGCCTGGAAAAAACCGGGTAATTGAAAACCGCTGTTCGATTTGCCGCACATAGCATTCTCCTGAACATTGTCGGGGAGAGTCTAGAGGTGCTTTGTGCAGCAATTGTGCACGCAATGTGAAAATCTACGGGTTTCGGTGGCTGTTCCAGGCAGTGAGGGGCCAGTGGGCTGTCCAGCCCATCACCGGCCGCCCAGCTCCCGTCGGGAAGCTGATAGCCGAGGCTTGTTTGTCGCCCTTATCAGGCGCTAAACAGCTCCGCCAGAAAATTATGCATGCTTTGCCAGGAGCGGCGATCCGCCGCTTCGCTGTAGACAGTTCCAAACCCGGGGTCATTGGCTGCGGGGTTAGTGAACGCGTGCAGCGTATTGCCATAGGCGTGCAGTTGCCAGTCCGCGCCGGCATCGGTCAGCTCTTTGCCCAGCTCCAGAATTTTCTCCGGCGGCACCATGGGGTCGGCGTAGCCGTGCAGGCAGAGGATTTTCGCATTGATGGGCTGGCCTTCGGTGTTGCCGGGCGGGGTTAACTGCCCGTGGAAACTGATCACGCCTTTTACGTCGCCACCGCTGCGGGCCAGGTCGAGCGCGCAGAGCCCGCCAAAGCAATAGCCCATGGCGGCAAGGTTGGAGGCATCCACTTCCGGCTGTTGTTTCAGCGTATCAATCGCCAAGTGCATGCGCTCCTGCAGCAGCGGCCGGTTTTGCGCCAGTGGCATCATCAGGGCTGTGTTTTCTTCGTTGTTAGTGCCGCGCACGTCCTTGCCGTACATATCCAGCGCGAATCCCACATACCCCAATTCGGCGAGCCGTGTGGCGCGCTCGCATTCAAAGTCAGAGCGGCCGGCCCAGGCGTGCGCCACCGCCACTGCGGGCCTGGGCCCGGATTGCGAGTCATCCCAGGCGAGAAAGCCTTCTAGCGTTAAGTCGTTGTGCTGGTACTCGATTAAACGGGTTTGAATAGTCATTGGAAAGTTCTCACAGTTTAGTTTGGTTTTGCCTCACGAGGCACCGCCGGTTTTGATTTCTCGTGAAGGGATTATTCAGTATATTGTTTCGCGCTTAGCGGGTAGGAAATGCTAACCGCTCAGCAGGCGAATTGGAATACTTGGTTGTGATGAACCTGTTTCGGTATAACGACGTTGGTGAAAGCGTTTACGTCGGTCGGCGGATTGGTGCCAATAACGGATACAGTTGATCTTAGTTTGTTGCCACATTTCCGCGGCTATTTAGGAACTTCTTTTGAGGAATACGTCCCTGTAAGCTCCGCGTCGACATCCCTGTCGACGAGGGTCTCAAAAGAAGTTCCTAAACACCCGCTAACATCGGTGCTACCTGCGACGCCGTGAGTCCCTGGTGGGACGGGAAGCCAGTATCAAGCTTTTTATGTTGTGCACTGCGATAGGGACATAACCACCAAGGTGGCTTTATGGCCGACCGTAACTGGGTTATCCTCCAGCACGGGCCCGCAGTAGGGTGTAAATTCAATTTGTCGAGGAGGGCCTATGCGCGCTACTACTGAACAGCTATCCCACTTCAAAGTGGTTGTGCGCGACCAGCTTAGATGGGGTGAGATGGACGCCATGGGCCACATCAACAACACTCAGTATTTCAGGTATCTTGAAAGCGCGCGCATTGACTTTTTAAGCCATTTTTCTATGTCGTTTGGAAATGAAGGGGCGTCGGGTGGTGGCGGCGATTTCGCGCTGGCTGAGGTGCGCTGCCGTTTCAAGGTGTCGCTGACGTATCCTGACAACATCCAGATTGGCGTGGGGCTGCGTGAACTGCGCGAAAGTGAGATTATCCAGCAGAGTGAAATATACAGTGAAAAGCTGGACTGCATTGCCGCCGAAGGCGACGCACGCTTGGTGTACTTTGACTATGCTGCCGGCAAGCGTGCGCCGATTCCCGATGATTTGGCCAAGCAACTGCAGGCCTACTTATTATAAAGAAGGCACTGTCAAGCGGGGAGCGCGATGATTTATCAATTCGAAGACAAGCAACCGGTAATTGGCGAGGACTGCTTTATTGCGCCTAACGCGGCGGTTATCGGTGATGTGGTTCTCGGGGACAGGGTCTCCATTTGGTTCTCGGTTACGGTGCGCGGCGATGTCAACGGGATCGTCATAGGCGAGGGCACCAATATCCAGGACAACAGCGTCATCCATGTGGCCCGCACGCATTCCGCGTTTATCGACAAAAATGTTACGGTTGGGCACAAGGTCATGCTGCACGGCTGCAGCATAGGCGAGGGCACTTTGATCGGCATGAACGCCGTGGTGCTCAATGGCGCGGTAGTGGGGAAAGGCTGCGTGATCGGCTCCAACGCGCTGCTGACCGAGGGCATGGAAGTGCCGGACGGTGCCATGGTGTTGGGCTCGCCGGGCAAGGTGGTCAAGCAGTTGGACGAGCAAGTCCGCGAAAAGTTGATGGAGGGGGCTGTGGGTTACAGCCAGATGGCAGCTTCCTATCGGCGCAGTCTACGGAAGATCGACAACCAGTGATTCGACGGGAGCTATTGCCGGTCGTATTGGATGGGCGTAATCTGCAACAGGCGGCGCCATAGGCTTTCTTCTGATCGGTGTTCCGCTTGGTAGACCAAAAGCTCGGCGATCATGTCATCAAGCTGCTTGGCCACCTGGGTGCGGATTGCCATCAAGCGCTTTTTCGGCAGCTGCTTTCCTTGGTGCTCGCTGAGGTCGAGCGGCTCGCCAAATTTGAAGTAACAGCGCTGTGGCTTGGGGAACAGCGAACCCCAAGCGCCTACCGGCACGGGCGGCCATATATCGGTGCGGGTGTTGCCGGTCAGCTGTCCCATTTGTTTTATCAGTTTGCCCAGCGGTGAGAAAAGTATGTCCTCGCCTTCTATTAGGTGGTCGTAAAATTCATCCGGCCCCACGGACGCCACCGGAACAATGGTGTAGCCGTGCAGCGCGGCCAGTTTCACAAAGCCGTGGCGCTGTTTCCATTGCAGCCGGTACTGCTCCTTTTTCGGTTTCAGGGCTTCGTAGGTGCCGCCGGGATAGACCAACATGTCGGCGCCACTCTCCATCAGCGCGGCGCAGACGTCCGGATGCCCCAGCACCCCGCCTTGCTGCATAAAGATTCTCTCGGTGGCTTTATTCCACAAAATCCGGTCGCCCATCGGTCGCAAAAATCTCCCCAGTTCGTTGTAAACAGTGGGAACCAATACCAGTCCGTCCAGCGCAAACAGCGCGTGGTTGGAGACAAACAGGCAGGGGTGCCTCGGGACCTTGGCGGTGTCTATCAACACCGGATCAAAAACGATTTTGACGATTCCGTAGAGGGAGTCCATCCAGGCGCCGGATGGCTTGTCGATGTTCAATGCTGCCTGGATATGGTCGGCGATGCCCTCTTCATCAAAGGGCTGGGCGCCTTGTTCTAATAGGTTCATGGCTGCACCGCCTGGGCTGATTGGGATCGCAGCAGCATCATTAATCCGGCTGCTCCGCAATCCTTATTTTAGTCCATAAACGCTGCAAAGTACCGGATATGGTGTTTGTCCTTTACTTGATCCCCGTCAAGCCGCGGGATCCGGCAGTGTCATTGCGATTCGCTTGCATCGGCGCTCGACGCGCTGGCGGCGCCCGCATCCTCGTCGTCGGTCGGCTGCTGAACCTCCTGGGTGGATTCGGCAATCCCTTTTAGAAAACTGCCCAGCGCCTTGCCGGCTTGTTCGGGTGTCATGGCTTCACCCTCGGTGGGGCTATCCGCGGATGAAGGCGCAGGCCGCGCTTGCCCCTCGGCTGCTTTCGTTTCGCCGTTGTCTATCTCGCCGGCGGCCTCGCTGAGACCCCTGAAAAACTCGCCCATCGCCTTGCCGGCCTCTTCCGGCGTCATATTCTCTAGGTCCTCCAGCCCTTGAATACCCCCGAACTGCTCCTCCAGTTGCTCCACTTCGGAGACCATCCGCCTGCCGGCGATTTCCGAACCCAGATTTGTCGCCAGCATAATCGCGCCGATAACGCCAAATACGATATAGGTGGTCTGCCGCTCCAGTTTATGTACCTGGATGCTGGCGTTGATCATCAAATAGATGCCCAGGGCTACGCCGACGATGGTGCCGAGATATGGAATGAGCCCCAGTACCGCGGTGACCGGATAAACCGCGGCCGAGTAGGCGATGCATCGATAGGCGGTTTCATAGGATTCGGCCGATCCCATCAGTTTCCAGATAACAAACAGAATGGCGGCACCGATAAATGAACCTAATACCGCCATTATCGGCACGAAGAAGAGTGCGCCGAATCCGGCGGCGATGGAGCCGACCATACTGGCGCCGAAAAGTGAAAACAGGGCCGCCGCCAGGCCCATCAGCACCGCCATAACCACCACAAAAATCAACGGGTCGGCAAAGCCGCCGGTCTTAGGCATGTCGCGATAGAATCCGGCTGGATCGGTTAGTACATGGACGGCGTCTTTAAGGATGTTGTTCAGCTGCGCTCGGTTTTCCATTGCGGTTATCCTCTTGCTGATATGCCCTTTTTGAGTGTATCAGAAAAAATATCAACCCATGTGAATAACCATAAATCCGTAGTTGATCCCGAGCATTAACTGGCCGGGGTGGCGGTGATAAGCTGGCAGTTATTGTTGGCAGGAACCCCCCGGTTTTTATGGAGAGCCCTGAATTCGTTGAGGCAATGCAGCGCCCCGAGTGCTATCCGCACCCGGCCAGGCAGATTCGTCTGGTGGAAACCCATATTTCCTGGGTGTTTTTGACCGGCGATTACGCCTACAAGGTCAAGAAGCCGGTTAATTTAGGTTTTCTGGATTTCTCCGGGTTGCCGCAGCGCAAGCACTTTTGCGAAGAGGAGCTGCGCCTGAATTCCCGGCTGGCGCCGCAATTGTACTTGGGCGTGGTAGCCATCACCCGGCAGTCGCGGGGCATAACCATCGACGGTGACGGCGAAATCCTCGATTATGCGGTGCGGATGGCGCAGTTTGACGCCACCCAAACACTGGATTTACTGGCGCAACGCAAGCAGTTGGATAGGGCGGCGATTCGCCGGGTAGGCATAAAGTTGGCGGATTTTCACCGCGCCCTCGAACACCAGGTTGCCCAGGCCGAGGTCGGCGATCCGCAGCCGGGCACGCCGGAAGCTGTGTGGGCGCCGATTGCCGAAAATTTTGCACAAATCGCCCCGCTGCTGGCGGACGCCGGCGATCTGGACAAACTGGAGCGGGTTCGCCGCTGGTCGACGGCGGCGTTCGACAGGCTGGAAAAGCTGATCGGGCAGCGCGAGGCGGGCGGCTTTGTGCGCCAGTGCCACGGCGACCTGCATCTGGGAAACATGTTGCTGTTGGCCGCGGACTCGCCGCTGAACCCCACTGACAAACGCGACATCCTGTTCTTTGACCGCATTGAGTTCAATCCGCGTTTCAGTTGCATTGATATCGCCGGCGAGCTGGCTTTTGCGGTAATGGACTTGGAGGCCCGGGAGTTGGCCGAGCAAGCCAATCTGCTGTTAAACACCTACCTGGAGTTTGGCGGCGATTTCCAGGGATTGCAGCTGCACAATTTTTACAAGGTCTACTTTGCCGTAGTGCGGGCTAAAATTAACCTGCTGCAGACAGGCGCCTCCGACCCGCGGCAGGTGTTGCGGCACGCAGGCTACCGAGAGTTTGTCCGGTATCTGAACATGGCGGTTGAATACTTGAGGCCGCGGCAACCGTTTTTGGCGATCACCCACGGGTTGTCCGGCAGCGGGAAATCCGTGGTCGCGGAACAAATCGCTTCGGCCTGCGGCGCCATCCGGCTGCGTTCGGACGTCGAGCGCAAGCGCCTGTTTGGCCTGGCACCCCATCAATCCGGTGACAAGCGTATCTACACTGCGGCGGCGTCGAAGCAGACCTTCGACAGGCTGGAAATGCTGGCGGCGCAGGTTTGCGGCGCCGGATTTCCGTGCATTGTCGACGCTACCTTTCTGAAAGCGCGTTATCGGCGGCTGTTCAGCTCCCTGGCGCGGCGCCTGCGCCTGCCGTTCCATATCCTCGATTGCCGGGCCCCGGAAGCGGTGTTAAAGGAGCGGCTGGTTGCGCGCAGCGAGTTGGGCGATGACCCCTCAGAAGCGGACGTCGCGGTGATGCTCAAGCAAAAGCGGGTGCGGCAGGGGCTTACAAAAAACGAAGCGGCATGTACCATTGCTATCGACACTACCGCGGATTTGCGGTTGCAAGAGATAGTTGACCAGCTTGGGCGCTGATCAGCCGCTATGGGATTATCAGCTATGGACAATGATGTGGAAAACTTACCGGGCGAAGGGCTGGTGCTTGCCTCGACGATTATCCTGCTCAGGGATTCGGATTTGGGTCCGGAAGTCTTTATGCTGGCGCGGCACGCGAAGATGGAAAGCTTCGCCGGCGCGCTGGTATTTCCCGGCGGCAAGGTGGATGTTCAGGATTCATCGGCGCGGCTGAAACCCTTCTGTTTGGCAGAGGGCGCGGATGACAGCGCGCTGGCGCTGAAGGTGGCCGCGATCCGCGAAGCCTTCGAGGAAGCCGGCGTGTTGTTTGCGCGGGGCAGGGAGACCGGCGACTTGCTGGACGCAGTCAGGATGGCGGCGTTGAGCGGCTACCGGGAAAAACTGGATGCAAGAGAGCAATCGCTGGCGGATTTTCTGAAACAGGAAAACCTGGAGTTGGCGACGGACTTACCGGTACATTTTTCCAATTGGATAACGCCGGTGATGCTTCACCACAAGCGGTTTGATACGCATTTTTTCGTCGCCGCGGTGCCGCCCGGCATTGAGTTGCTTCACTGCGGCAGGGAGACGGACGGCTCCCTTTGGGGGAGGCCGCAACAGCTGCTTGATGAAGCGGAAGCGGGCCGCCTGAACATGGTATTCCCCACCCTTTGCAATCTTTCCAAAATTGCGTTGGGCAACAGTGTTGCCGAAATCATCGCGGCTGCAAAGAGCGCGTTGCCGGTGGAGGCGCTACTGCCAAAAACGGAAAAGCGCGGCAACCAAGTGCATGTCAGTATTCCGCGAAATGCCGGTTTTCCAATGTACCGCCAGACTATTGTTCGTGAAATAAAGTAAATCGTCCTGGTTTACTTTATTGTCGGCCGGAAAAATCCGGCGGAATTGTGCGAAATTCTTTAATTTTTCCGGCCTCCGCGTCATTTCTGCTTTCGCGCACTGCTGTCCCGAACACTCACACGATTCTAGGCCTGTAGCGACTGTGATCAGGTAAGGATTTCGGAACACGCTGTAAATACGTCCGTGTAAGCTCGACGCCGGCTTCCCTGCCGGCGACGGTTCCGAAACCCTTACCCGACCCCAGCCTTCA
>JANQKW010000032.1 GCA_028280905.1 Porticoccaceae bacterium | reverse complement strand
CCCTTCCTCGCGGCTGCAAACCCGGGAGGAATTCGTCACCGCGCTGGCGATTGTCGGCGAGGGCGAGCAATTGCGGATTTATTCCGGGAAGCGGCATATTACACTAAAACCTTCCGACCTTGAGCACTACCGTGGTGAGCGCGGCCGCCGCGGTCACAAGCTGCCGCGTGGTTTTCAGCGGGTGGACGGCGTCGAGGTGGTTAGCGGCTAGTAACCTGGCGATAAAGAAGATCGTCCTGATCTTCTTTATCGTCGCCCAGTAAAATCCGGCTGAGCGACGCGGCGCTCCTTGATCTTACTGGGCTCGCAAGCGCAGACGGCGCTTGGCAACAGCCCGACAATGTTTATTGCCCGGAATTATCAAGCGGCACAGGGACGTGCCGCCGCTGTTTTCAGCATCGTTAGCTTAAGAGCGGCGGCGGGCTTTTGCGGGTTTTTTTCGCGGCCGTGACGGGGCGGGCTTGCGATCCGCGTTAACCCGCGACAGGTTCAGCGGCTGCCCCACTACCCGCACTTTTTTTAGATGCCGGTAGATCTCTTTGGGCATCCCGTCAGGCAGGTCAATGGTGCTGTGGTCGTCGAAAATTTCAATGCGGCCCATATACTGACTGTCCAGTCCCGCTTCGTTGGCAATGGCGCCGACAATATGGCTGGGTGTTACATCATGGTCCCGGCCCACTTCCAACCGGTACTGCTGCATACCTTCCTCGGCAATTTGGGCGCTTCGACGTTTCTTTCTGGGTTTGTCTTTTTTCGGCCGCGAATCACCGGCGGTTCGCTTGTCGGTTTTTTTCAGCAGCAAGGGTGTGTCGCCCTGGGCAAGCCTGGCCAGCGCCGCCGCCATCTCCATCGGCGCTACATCCTGTTCCTGTTGGTACTGCTCCAAAATCTGCCGGTAGAAATGTAGATCCGCATCCCCCAGGGTGTCATTAATGCGTTGCTTGAAGCGGTCGATGCGCTTGTCGTTGATCAGTTCCGTCGACGGCAATTCCATCGGCTTGATGTCCTGGCGCGTGGCGCGCTCAATCGAACGGAGCATGCGCTTTTCCCTGGGGGCCACGAACAGGATAGCGTCGCCGGTTCTCCCCGCCCGCCCGGTTCTGCCGATGCGGTGAATATAGGCCTCCGTGTCATAGGGAATATCATAGTTAATGACATGACTGATGCGGTCGACATCCAGGCCGCGGGCGGCCACGTCCGTGGCAACCAAAATATCATAGGCGCCCTTTTTAAATTGCGCTACTATTCGCTCGCGCTGCGTTTGGTTGATATCGCCGTTTAGCGCCGCCGCCGAATAGCCTCGCGCCTGCAACTTCTCCGCCAGTTCCCCGGTGGTGTTCCGGGTCCGCACGAAGATAATCATCCCGTCGAAGGTTTCCACTTCCAGCATGCGAGTCAGGGCGTCGAGTTTGTGCAAACCGCTCACCAGCCAGTAGCGCTGGCGAATTGAGTCCGCGGTGGCCGTTTTAACCTCTATGGTTACCTGTTGCGGATCGCGCAAGTGTTGTTTGGCAATCTTGCGCACTTCCGCCGGCATGGTGGCTGAGAACAGGGCTGTCTGTCGGCTTTCGGGCGTTTGCTCAAGAATCCATTTCACATCGTCAATAAAGCCCATGCGCAGCATTTCGTCCGCTTCGTCCAGCACCAGGCAGCTCAGCTTGTCGAGCTTTAAGGTCTTGCGGCGCATATGGTCCATAACCCGCCCCGGCGTGCCCACCACCACATGGGCGCCGCGTTTCAGTTGTTTGAGTTGAATGGCGAAGCTCTGACCCCCGTAGATGGGCAATACGTGAAGCCCGTTTATTTCGGCGGCATAGCGCTGAAAGGCTTCGGCCACCTGAATCGCCAGTTCCCTGGTTGGCGTCAGCACCAGTACCTGGGGGATTGCGCGTTTGATATCGATGCGCGACAACAGCGGTAGGGCAAAGGCCGCTGTTTTGCCGGTGCCGGTTTGCGCCTGTCCCAGCACGTCCTTGCCCGCCAAAAGATAAGGGATAGTTCGGGCTTGAATGGGCGAGGGGGTTTCATAGCCGACTGCTTTTAATGCGTCGAGAACAGGCTCAGCCAGGCCGAGGTCGTCAAAGCTGGCGGTGGGAGAAGTGGAAGATGTCATGGGAATACCAGTGGTGGCTAGCCTATGCGGGGCCGGTGGGATAAGGGGCGCGCATTGTAGCGGGTTGCGCCGGATGTTGGAAGGATTGATTGCGTGAAGTTTTACCGCGCTATCTGTTAGGCTTATACCAGGCTCAGCAGTAAAAAGGGATAACCATGATAGAACTCTATACGGCCGCGACACCCAACGGCCACAAGATCAGCATTGCACTCGAGGAGCTTGCGCTGGACTATCGGGTTCACAACCTAAGTCTTCGCGACGGGGAGCAAAAAGACCCCGAGTACCTTAAGCTTAACCCGAACGGCAGAATTCCCACCATTGTCGACCGGGATAACGGAGATTTTGCGGTATTTGAATCCGGTGCTATTCTGCTGTACCTGGCGGAGAAAACCGGGAAACTGTTACCCGACAGCGCCGATAATCGCTCCCAGGTTATCCAGTGGCTGATGTTCCAAATGGGCGGCATCGGGCCCATGATGGGGCAGGCCAACGTCTGGTTTCGCTACTGGGACGAGGTCTACCAACCGGCCATCGACCGCTATCAGCACGAGGTAAAGCGACTTTTTACGGTGCTGGAAGGGCAGTTGCAGGGCCAGGATTATCTTGTCGGGGAGTTGAGCATTGCCGATATCGCCAATTGGGCCTGGGTGAGGTCTCATCGCTGGTCCGGTGTGGAAATCGATGATTTGCCCAACCTGTCAGCCTGGGTTGCGAGGTTGTATGAGCGGCCGGCGTTTCAAAAGGGAATTGAAATACCGCCTTCGCTGATTGACAGGGAAGACCAGGGAGAATCCTTTATCAAGGGCGCGCGCAATATGCTGGTTAGATAGTGAAGCCGTCGGGTTCACGCTAACGGCGAATTATCAGGAGAATAAAATGAAACTCTATACATTTCCCGGCGCGCCCAACCCCCGACGGGTGGCGATATTTATGTCGGAAAAAGGCATCGATATTCCGACGGTCAATGTAGACCTGATGAAACAGGAACAACTGGAACCCGCTTTTCGGGCCAAAAATCCCAATTGCGACGTACCCGCTTTGGAGTTGGACGACGGCACCTGCCTCTCACAGGTCAATGCCGTGTGCCGCTACCTGGAGGCGATCTACCCCGAAAATCCACTCTACGGCACCAGGCCCGAGCAGATAGCGCAGATTGAAATGTGGAATCACCTGTGTTTTTTCAACGGTCTCCATAGCGTAGCGGAGGTTTTGCGCAACAGCCCTAAGTGGCCGGAGGGACGCGCGCTTACCGGCCCTTACGACTACCGTAAGATCCCCGAACTGATGGCGCGGGGCAAACAGCGGGTCAGCGACTTTTTTAGCGATATCGATAATCATCTGGCGGACAGCGAATATTTTGTAGGAGGCGAGTTTTCCATGGCCGATATCACCGCGCTGGCGGCGGTGGATTTTACCAAATGGGTCAGAATTGAAATACCCGACACCCATCAGCATCTGTTGCGCTGGTACGCCTTGGTGTCGGAGCGTCCCAGTGTAAAGGCGAACACCCGCAATTGAGAATAAAGGAGGCGCAATGGACAATAACCCAATCATTGATAGCCGCTTTCAAGGCCCTCCCGATTCCGGCAACGGCGGCTATAGTTGCGGCTTGCTGGCGGCGCGCATTACCGGCGCCGCCAAAGTGCGGTTGCATGTGCCGCCGCCGCTGAACAGGGAAATGGTGATAACAACCGCTGATGACGGTTCCGTCACCATGCACGACGGAGCAACGCTGGTGGCGTCGGCTGCGCCCGCGGAACTGGACCTGGAGCCCCCGGCCGCGCCGACATTACAGGGGGCCATCGACGCCAGCCGAGGCTATATAGGCTTTGACCAGCACATCTATCCCAGCTGCTTTGTTTGCGGGCCGGACCGCAAGGCCGGCGACGGACTGTGCCTGTTTCCCGGGCCGGCGGTTGACGGCGACTGGTCGTTGCTGGCCTGCGCTTGGCAGCCGACGGATGATTTACTGGATGAGTCCGGCAATGTGCGTGAGGAGTTTGTCTGGGCGGCGCTGGACTGCCCCAGCTATTTCGGTGTAGCGGGTGACAGGTTTAAGAGGGTACTGCTTGGCGAACTGGCAGCCAGGATAATGGAGCCCGTGCCGGGGGCCGATCAACTGATTATTATCTGTTGGCCGCTGGGAATAGACGGCAGAAAATCCTATGGCGGTTCCGCCATAGCCAACCAGCAGGGCGAAATACTCGCCTATGGCAGAGGTACCTGGATAGAGCTCAAAAGCGCCTGATAGTAACAAGAGCAATAAATAACCTGAGGGAGCCGTGCGCCGTTAATGATTGACTATACTCCGGGCTATGCCCTTTTATTGGTAGTTACCGGACTGATTGCCGGGATTATCAATACGCTGGCGGGCGGCGGTTCCAACCTGACGATTCCCGGGTTGATGGTGATGGGTATGCCGCCGGAAATCGCCAATGCCACCAACCGGGTAGGGGTGTTTTTGCAATCATTGGTCGGCTCCGCCGGCTTTAAAAAATATCAGCGCCTGGATACTTCGGAACTCGGCCCGATACTGCTGCCGACGCTCGTGGGTGGCGTTATAGGCGCCTGTGCGGCGGCCTTTTCCCCATCTTGGATACTAAAACCCCTGCTGCTGGGAGCGATGGCGACCATGGCGTTGATTATCTTGGTGAGTCCGGCAATGGTCGCGCCGCCGGAGGGAACCCCAACCCGCAGCGTCAGAGGTAACGCGGCGGCCTGGTTGACACTGTTTTTGGCCGGTTTTTACGGCGGCTTTGTCCAGGCTGGCGTGGGCTTTATTCTGATTGCGGCGCTGGCCGGGTCACTGCGTTACGACCTGGTGCGCAGCAATGCGATGAAAATGGTTTGCACGCTGGCTTTTACCGGTGTGGCCCTGGCGATATTTATCTGGCAGGGCCAAGTGTTGTGGCTGCCTGGATTGACGCTGGCCCTGGGTTCCATGGCGGGTGCCGGTATAGCGGTTAAAATGGCGCTTAACGTGAGCCAGAACGCTCTGAAGTGGTTTGTCTTTATTATGACGGTCTGCGCCAGCGCCGCCGCTATCTGGCTCTAGCCCGAATGGCGGATCTGGTGTTACCGCGGCTACGGTTGATCAGCGAACAATATTAACCAGCGGTATTAAATTGGCCTGCGGTTTTACCTGCTTTTTGGCCGCGCCCATCAGGCCCAGGTAGCCGGCAATACACAGCGCGGTCATCAGTACAATCCAGAACAGTGACGACTGTGGATGGTCGCCGAAGGTGCCCAATTGATAACAAAGTACCGCCGCTACGTAGGCGATCAGGGTATTCCAGGCTGCGGAAAAGAAGGCCCAAAAGCCGCCTGCCTCTTTGTAAATAGCGCCCAGTGTGGCGACGCAAGGCATATACAAGAGTACGAACAGCATATAGGCAAACGCGGCAATGGCGCTGCCAAACAACTGGTTCATCAGGGTGAAGGTCGACAGCTGCACGTCCTGCTCCTGGGCGCTTGTCTCCTGGTCGGACAAGTCACCGACGCTGATTCCCAGCGGGTCGGTGACCATGCTTCCTAATTCGGAGAGGTTTGCGGGGATGGTCGCCAGACCTTCGCCAATCAATTCCCAGGTGGTGGGGAGCGCTCCGTCGACAAGCCGGTCGTCCGACGCCATTGACGTATACAGCGCATCTTGCGTGCCCACCACCACTTCCTTGGCAAAGATGCCACTGAATATGCCAACCGTGGCCGGCCAGTTTTCCTGCTGTACGCCCATTGGCGTAAAAACCGGCGTGATTTTCATGCCGATTACCGAAAGCACGGATTTTTCCGAGTTTTCGTTGCCGAAGGAACCGTCGGTACCGATTGAGTTGACAAAATTAAGCACGACAACCACTGCGACTATTGCCTTGCCAGCGCGCAATACAAAGCCGCGCAGCCGGTGCCAGGTGCTGAATATTACACCCTTAAACGTCGGGATATGGTAATTCGGCAACTCCATAATAAAGGGCTTTATGTCGCGGCTCATCAAGCGGTTTCTAACCAGAAAACCCGTGGCCACCGCCAAGATTATTCCCAGCAGGTATAAGGCGAATACAACGTTCTGTCCCTGGCGGGGGAAAAATACCGCGGCGAACAGGATATATACCGTCAGGCGTGCGCCGCAGGACATAAACGGCGCCATCAAAGTGGTCAACAGGCGGTCATTGTGGCTCTCCAGGGTTCTGGCGGACATTACCGAAGGCACATTACAGCCAAACCCGACAATAAGCGGGACAAAGGATTTTCCCGGCAAACCTACCGAACGCATAATCCTGTCCACGATAAAGGCGGCCCTGGCCATATAGCCGGAACCCTCCAGAAACGACTGAAACAGAAACAGCGTGCCTATAACCGGGATAAAGCTGGCCACTAACTGGATACCGCCGCCGGCGCCGTCGGCAATCAGGGCCACCACCCAGGCGGGCATATGCAGGGAGGTTAACCACTGCCGCGGTAACTCCACAAACAGCGCTCCCGCCACAATATCAAAGAAGTCGATAAAGGCGCCGCCGAAATTGATGGTGAACATAAACATCAGGTACATCACGCCCAGGAAAAGGGGAAAAGCGAGAACCCGGTTGAGAAAGATACTGTCCAGGTAGTCGGTTAGCGTTTTGTTTTTCCCGACATCCCGCTGCTGAACGCCTTTGGTCACCTGGCTAATCCAGCGGTAGCGCGCGTTAATCAGCAAGTCGGCGGCCCGGCCACCCAGTTGGCGCTCCAGATGGGCAATTGTATCCTCGAATGACTGCTGCACATTGCCGGCAAACCTGTTGAAAACGCCGTCATCCCGCTCCAGCACCGCCGCCGCCTGCAACCGGCTGCCCGGGGTGCCGGCATCGCTCATCTGTCGGCGTATGTCGCCGATCGCCTTTTCAATATCGCTGCCCAGGTCGACAATTTTTGGCGCGGCGGAAGCGCCGCTATTGGCGGGCGTCAACCGGTTGATGATCACATCGACCAGGTTGCCAATGCCTTCTTTTCTGCTCGCGACGATGGGCACCACGGGCGCGCCGATGTTGTTGGACAATTCGCAGGCGTCGATATGAATGCCTTGCTGGTGGGCCACGTCCACCATATTCAGCGCGATGACCACGGGCAAGCCGGCGTCCAGCAATTGGGTAGTCAGGTAAAGGCCGCGCCCCAGGCTGGAGGCGTCGACAATATTAACCAACAGGTCGGCGGACTCCTCCAGGATAAATTTCTGGGCAATTTGCTGGTCGATGGAGTCGTCTTCGTGGGAGACATGCAGTGAGTAGGTGCCGGGTAGGTCGATCACATCGAAATCTGTTTGACCGTGGCTGAAATGCCCGGTTTTCTTTTCAATGGTCACCCCGGACCAGTTGCCGACTTTTTGCCGGGCGCCCGTCAGGCCGTTGAAAAGTGTCGACTTGCCGCTGTTGGGGTTGCCAATCAAGGCCAGTGTGTAGCTGTTGTTCACAGCCGCTGCACCTCCATGTCGCCGGCCTCCGCCCAGCGCAGGCTGAGGTGAAAACCCCGCAGGCGAATTTCCACCGGATCTCCGAGCGGCGCCACATGCTGAACTTTAAACTCGGTGCCCGGCGTCAGGCCGAGACTCATCAAGCGATTTCGATAGGCTTTATTAAGGCTGTTGAAATGCACTACCCTGGCAGTGCTGCCGACGGGCAGATCTTTAAATAGCGTTTTCGCGTGGCTCAAATTGCGTCAACCTCAGCCTGCCTACAGCAGGACGGTTTCAGGAATGGGAATCATTATCACTTTAGCGTGGCAAGCGCTAAAAAGAAATGCGGTTCGTGAAGCTAGCGATCACTCAGATGATTTAAATCAATATATTGTTAACCCGCCAAGCCGGGCGCTTGCCGGTATCGCTCTAACTGCCGCGCTACGGCCACCAGGCGCCGGGAAGTTTATCCTGCTGCAATAGGGATGCGATGTCCATGCTGACGGCCACCCCGGCGTGAACCAGAAAACCGCCCCAAAAGGACCGGGAGCGCAGCGCGAGTATCCCGAGGAATAGGCCGAACAAAATCGCGCCGGTGGCCTCCAGCCAAAGTTTCGGAAAGTGAATCATCAGGTAGGGCACACACATAATCCATACGGCGTTGGCCCCGACGGCGGGCCGCAACGCGTTGAGCATAAAACCGCGAAAGAAAAACTCCAGGCACAGGAACTGCATCAGGTAGAGCAACTCCCAACTGATCAGATCAAACCAGCTGCGCTGCGACAATTTATAAAACGGATAGTGTTGAAGAAAGTCGTCGCGGTAGCTGGCCAGAAATATAAAAAATAGAATCGGCGTGATGAGTAATAGATAACCTGGCCAGTGTTGGCCGGTCTGGTTAAACTTCCAGCCCATGTCGAGGAATTTTTCTTTGAGGATTAATCGAATAACGAAAAAGGGCAGAATGACATAGCCGACCAGGTGCCAGAATGTCCACCAGGCGTAGGAGATAAGACCGGAATAGCCGGTTTTTCGAAGTTCAGTGACATAGTGGTTCGGGTCTTTATTTGCCAGCATTGAAGCGTCTTTCAGCAGCGCCAGCAAAGCCGATGAATTTTTCAGGTAGTTGATAATCAGCAGGCTGACGGCCACGCAGGCCAGCGTCCAGAATATGCGACGCAAAGCCTGCGGTCGATCAAGTGTGTAGGATGGGGCTTCACGATCGATTTCGTCCAGCGCCACGAGTATATTTTTAGGATTAAGTATTCTTAATAATTGCATTCCGGTCGAGGTCCGTTGCTTGAAAATACCTTGATCATCGAACCGCGCTATTTTAAGGGGGCGCGCATTGCAAATGCCAGAACTGCGAGATATTAATGACGGTTGATTCCGGAAGTCAGCTAGGACCTGTGATGAAGCGGCAACCGTCGGTTTCCCTCGGCGATCTGTGGGGTTGGGGAATTTTCCTGATTACACTGTTTCTCAGCACGCTGTTTTTGACCTGGCATCTTTCCGCGAAGGGCAATTTTTTCTATCCGATCTGGTACTCGGTGATCGGCATTGATAAGCACATTGCCACCTTCGCCCCGCAAAACCGCTACATCAAGGGCTTTGAAACTACCTCAAAGGGACAGAGGTTCCGGCTGTTTGCCGCGATTGTCGATGAAATTCACAATCAGGGCCAAGCGTTGGACCAACTCACCTTTATTGACGGCAGCACCGGGAAGGTTAAGACGTTCCTTACTCAGGACGAAGTGATTCACCTGAAAGATGTCGCCAATCTGGTGGATAAGGTGCAGATTGTCGGCGTCGCGAGTATCGGTTTAACACTGGTTCTGGCTGTTGTTTTATTGAAGCGCAAGCGGGGCGTGCCGGAACTGCGGCGATACTTAACGCCTGCCGCCATTGCCGGTGCTTGCCTGCTTTGTGCGCTGTTCATAATCGGTCCGGGCAAGGTCTTTGAACAGCTGCACATATGGGTATTCCCCGATGATCACCCCTGGTTCTTCTTTTACCAGGATTCCTTGATGTCAACCTTTATGAAGGCCCCGGACCTGTTCGGCGCGATCGCGGCGCAACTGTTTATTACAGCGCTTATGCTTTATGCCGGGCTGCTGTATGCTATAAGACGCTGTAACCGGGGGATTTAACGTGATTATTCGCAAGGTAGCTATAGCGGTTTTGTGGGGTGTGCTGTGCCTGCGGGTTGCCGCTGCCGAGATAGAGGCAATGCCGGTGCAACTAACCGCTGTGGAAAGACAGATGGCCGCTTGGATAGCCGAGCGTCAGGATGACCTGCTCGCGGCATTAAAGACCCATGTCGAGATTAACACCGGCACGCACAACCTTGCCGGCATCGACCAGTATCGCCGCCTGCTGGCGAAGGAACTGCAAGCCCTCGGCTTCACCACCCGGGAACGCGCGAGTGAGCCTGTTTCCGTGCTCAGCTGCGAGGGAGGTCAACTCGCTTTCGCCAACCACCTGATTGCGGAGCGAAAGGGCAGCAAGCCCAGTCGCCTGCTTTTAAGCGGCCATATGGATACAGTATTTGCACCGCAAGACAGCTTCCAGAAGATGACGGTTGATCAACACGGCACCATCAGGGGCCCGGGCGTGGCGGATATGAAAGGCGGCCTGGTGGTGATGCTGTATGCGTTGCAGGCATTGGCGGCAAACGGCCGACTGGACGATGCCAACATCACCATTTTGCTGAACAGCGATGAGGAAATTGGCTCGCTGGGCTCCCGCCAACTGATTGAGGAACTGGCGCGCGCCCATGATGTGGGCTTTGTGTTTGAAGGCTCCTATCAGAACACATTCACCAGGGCTCGCAAGGGCCTGGGGCAAGTGCGGTTAAAAATAACTGGCAGGGAATCCCACGCCGGGGCCGCGCACGAGCGGGGTGTTTCCGCCAATCTGGCGCTGGCCCAAAAGGTTGTCGAGATCGAGAAGCTGACTGACTATGCAAAACAAATGACCGTGAATGTGGGCATGATGCGCGGCGGCGAGAAACGCAATACCATTCCCGGTTGCGCAGATGCCTACATTGACCTGCGATTTCCGACCCTGGCCGACGGCGAGTACCTCAAGTCGGCAATTGAGAGAATTGCCGACAAACCCTCGGTGGTCAACCCACTTTATCCCGATTTGCCCAACGTCGAGGTATGGGGCAGATTACATCGTCCCGTCAAGGCAATCCATCCGCAAGTGGATGAACTGATCGCGGAGGCAATGGGCCTTTCATTGCTGTTGGGGGAGCCGATTGTCGGGGCGAGCTATTCGGGCGGTGGGACCGACGGCTCAATAGCCCAGGCGGTGGGCCTGCCGACCGTGGACAGCATGGGCGTGGATGCCGACGGGATTCACTCATCCAGGGAAAAAACCACCGTAAAATCACTGCTTGCCCGCGCGCAACTGGCCGCCGTTATGATCGGGCGTCAAATTGACAAACGGCGCTGATCGCCTTTAAAAAAGAGCATTTTCATCAACCCAGAGATTTCTATGCATACGGCAATCGTGATAGGCGCGACAGGCGTTACCGGTAAACATATCACCCGCTATCTGGTAAAAAGCGACTACTACTCAAAGGTGGTGGCGTTTTCCCGCAGGCCATTGCCGGAAAAGAGCGGCAAGCTGATCAACCATGTGGTGGACTTTGATGATATCGACAGTTGGGCGAATAGGGTAAAGGGGGACGATCTTTTTTCGGCGCTGGGCACCACGCTCAAGCAGGCCGGCAGCAAACAGGCGCAGTACAAAGTCGATTACACCTACCAGGCCAATGTTATAAAGGCAGCCGCCGAAAACGGCGTAAAACGACTGTTTCTGATTTCTTCACCGTCGGCCAGTTCTCTCTCACCGTTTTTTTATAACCGCATGAAAGGCGAGCTGGACAACTTTGCCGCGCAGCAAGGCTTTGCGACGCTGGTCTATTTTAAACCCTCGGTCATCGAGGGCGACCGGCCGGACAATCGCATTGGAGAAAAAATAGGCGGCGCCTTTATGCACCAACTGGCCGACTGGGTTCCCGGGATGGCGACAATGCGGCCGATAAGCGGCGAGCAACTGGCCGGGGCCATGGTCAACTGCGCTGTTCATCCTCTGCCGGAGGGCGTTCATACCTTTCACTTGGGGGAGATATTTCGGTTTCTGCGGTGACAAGCTGTCGGCGGGAATCGTCAAGCATTGCCTGCAGCGCAAGGCTGAATTCCGCTACGCTATCCGCGAACAGCTTTTTGGCAAGCTTGTTCGCCTGCCGCAGCTGCTCGCGCTGACGGCTTTCAACGGTTGCCGACAGACTGGCGCTCGCCGCCTGCTGCTCAGCCAGTTTGCATTTCAATACCGACAGGTCGTGGAAGCTGCCCAGCAATTCGGACAATTGGCTCAGCAAATGAATACGCGCGTTAAGTATCGTGTCGAGATTGCACAGCAATTCCATGTGGTGCATATGGTATTTGACAACCCTGCGCCAGGCGTGAAAATCGTCTTCCACATGGGTTCGATAACTCTGTTTCCATAATTTGCGACAGCGCTTGTAGGTTGCCAGCACCCCGGCGACGCAGTTCGCGGCGTCAAATCCTGTCGGCGGCGACAGGGTCAGTTGCTCAACGTAGTGCCGCAACGAATCGCGCGCCTCTTGCAAATGTTGTGACATATCTTCCGCCGCGCTGTTCGATTCCTGGTTGAGGTGGTTGCGAAAATTGCGGACCTCTCGGTCGGCAGCCAGATCCGTGTTCCGCTCGCAAATGCTGTCGGTTGTTTCAAGCAAAACCAGATTGTCGCGATAGCCGGAAAGTTTCTTGGCCACCGCTTTGAAAAGTTCATTGCCCGCTTGGGCGGCGGCCCTGTCCAGTGGCTTTAGCAGCTGATAGCAGGCGCGTAACCGCTTTAAGCGTTTTCGCGCTTCGTGTATGCCTTTTTGGTCTTGCAGCGTCACGCCATGCAGTTCGGTGATGGCCAGCTCCGCCTGTTCCCGAGCAACGCGATTAAACTGCTCGTTGAAGTCGCGGTTTTCGAAAAAAAACCTGTTTGCTTGCATTTATGTTCGTTTAACCATTGCCACGACAAGGTGAAAACAGTATAGCAAATAGGCGGTTAAAGCCGGATAACGGTGGAATACAGGCTGCGCTCAAATAGGTGTCTGTTTAGCGGAAATCGGGAATACCGACGTTCACCACAATCTCCAGTGCTTCTTTTTCTGAAAAACCCACAGCGATAAGCGCCTCGTAGTAGGCGCGAGAGAACTGCGCGAAGGCTTTGGCCAGCTCCGGGTCTGAGAACGACTTCAGCCTGGCTATGGTCATTTCGTTATGCATCGCGACAGAACGCTTGATGCGTTCCTTCATCTGTTCCTGAGTCATGGGTTCCTGGGCAATAACAGAAAAAGGACTGGCTGCTTGAAGCCTCGCTTCAGCCGGCTGCTGGTCGCTTCTACCTTCCTGGTTTGTCTCCTCAGCCACAGCGCCCAGGGATAAAATCGTGATCAGGCCTAAGATTAACTTGCTTTTCATAACGCTATCCGTCGAGGTGGTCTGTTTTGTTAAAACTGAGGAGTTGCCGTGTATTCAGGCAAAGCTCTGAGAAAGCGGTGTTGTGTTTCGTGTATTTGGGCCACTGTGTCGTATCGTTTTCCAGATAGTGGGACAGCGCGATACCCATGGCTACCCCATGAGCGACAATCAGGATATTCTGTTCGCGGTGTCGTTGTAAATATTCCTCCATCGCCACCACAATGCGCTTTTTTACCAGGTTCTGTGATTCCCCGTTGGGGGCGGTAAAATCCGGCTCGTTAATCAGCCGGTGATAGATGTCCCGCTCGTGGGCCATTTCTTTAAAGCTCATGCCCTCCCAATCGCCCAGGTGAAACTCCATTAACCGGGGATCCAGATCGATATCCAAATTGAATTCATCGGCGACTGCTTCAGCGGTAATTCTGGCTCGTTGCGAAGGGCTGGAATAAATAACCTCCGGCTTCATATAGCGGTGAAAATGCCGGCCGAGCCGCCTGGCCTGCTGCTTGCCCAGTTCGGTCAATTCGGTGTCGGTATGGCCATGCCAGACCTTGTCGGTATTGGCGTAGGTTTGACCGTGCCGCACCAGGCCGATTCTGCCATTGTGTTTCATATCAGTGGTTACCTTCAGCCGGCACGGTCAGGCAATGGTGGCCGCGCCCCAGTAATTAAAGCACGCAATTTTGGGTCCGTTTATATAGCCGGTTTCCATTTGCCGTATAGCGAATCCGCTCTTTTCAATAAGCGCGGGAATCGGGCGGTTCAGATTGCATCCTCCGGCGACTTTTTTCCAGGTCGGGTTAACTCGCTGCTGCCAGCGCTGCACGCCGGCGTCCGGCGCTTCGCCGTGCTCGCAAAAAATCAGCTTTCCATGGGGCTTTAACACCCGCCGCATTTGGTCCAGGGCCTGCCGCCAGTCCGGTATTGTACACAGGGTGTAAGTCAGCAATACGGTGTCGGCGCTATTGTCGTCCAGGGGAATCTCCTCGCTGGGCAGATCTAGCCACTTTACTTCGAAAGGCGCTTTGGCCAGGTTTTTGCGCGCTTTCCTGCGCATGCCGTCGGAGGGTTCAAGCCCCCAGACAAACTCGACTTTCGCGGCGTCATAGTGAGGAATATTCAGTCCCGAACCCATGCCAATTTCCAACACCCTGCCGGTTGCCTGCGGCACCACCCGCTTTCGCTGTTTCCTGATCGCCTTAAGGCCGCATGCCAGATCCAAAAAATGCGGCAGAAAATATTCTTCATAGATACTCATTGACGCCCCTCCGATCTAGGGTCGGTTCCATTAGTGTTAACAGGCCCTAGCTCAATACCTTTACCATAAGAATTGCATCACCCGTGTAGTGAATCAGCGGATGAGGTACAACCGGCTCCCGGCGCACTTCTCGGTATCCCTCCCGGTCGTACAACTGTTTGGCGCGAGTGTTCTGCGCAAACACAACCAGACTCAATTTGCCGAATCCGCGCTCTCGTGCATGCTGCTCGGCCAGCCTCATCAGCCGGGTGCCGATGCCGCGCCCGCGGTATTCGGGAAACAGTGCTACGCCGCAAACGTAGTAGCTGTTGTCCTCCTCGAGTTTATCGTAAGGGGCCAGCACCGGGTCGCTCTCCGGTTCCGCCGCCGGGTCGATATTCATGGGAAAGGCTACCATCATGCCGGCTATCTTTCCGCCAACCTCGGCAATCGTGCAGTTGCGGTAGCTGAAATCCGTGTCCTCCCGCGCGTAACGTCGCCGGCCGACTTCCAGAATATCCTCTCCCGGCTCGGCGAGGCGCGTCCAGACATAATCGGCCACGCCGTCGGAGGAAATACTGTATAAGGCGGCAATGGTGGTGCAATCGCTTTTTCGGGCAGGACGAATAATGGGTTGTTCCATTTATTCAATAATACTACCTGTTTTCGGTAACAACCAATCAATCGAAAATTCTTGCCGGCGCTGCACTACTGCCCGGAATAATTTAGTCTTACTTTTCCGGGTCGGTGGCGGCTGTGATCGGGTAAGGGTTTCGGAACACGCTGTGAATACGTCCGTGTAAGCTCGACGCCGGCTTCCCTGCCGGCGACGGTTCCAAAACCCTTACCCGACCCCAGCCTTCAAATCTACCGCTGTGCTGCTTTCCAGATAAAAACACCCTGTTAAACAGCAAAGCGGTAGAGTTGAAGAAT
>JANQKW010000415.1 GCA_028280905.1 Porticoccaceae bacterium | reverse complement strand
AAATTGTCGGGGGTGTCGCGAGGACTGTTTGAGCGACAGCGAGTTACCGCAGCGCCGGCAATTTTGCAAACTTAACGGCCGGTCACGGACAAACCTCCCATGGCGGGACGGGAGGATGGCACTAGCCCAAAACGACCGCTATTGGCACTTTTCGGAACCTATAACCGAAGCTACCTGACCAGTCGCAAAAAATAGAGGTCATGCCTTCTCAAGAATAGCCGCCACCCCCATGCCCCCAGCCGTGCAAATGGAGATCAACCCCCGACCGCCGTCACCGCTCTCCGCCAGTAACTTTGCCAACGTGGCAGTAATACGCGCCCCAGTGGCGGCAAACGGGTGGCCGACAGCCAGGCTGCTGCCGGTGATATTTAATTTGCTTCGGTCGACGGCGCCCAGCGGTTCCCCGAGCCCCAGTCTTTCGTGACAGTAACTTTCCGACTCCCAGGCTTTCAGGGTACAGAGCACCTGGGCGGCAAAGGCTTCGTGAATTTCATAATGGGAAAAATCCTGCAAGCTGAGCTTGCTGTCTTTCAACAGTTCGCTTACCGCCACCGTGGGCGCCATCAGCAGGCCCTCGCCGGCAACATAGTCCACCGCGGCGGTTTTGGCGTTGCTTAGGTAGGCCAGTACCGGCAGGCCGCGTTTTTTGGCCCAGCTTTCCGACGCCAGCAGCACACTGGCCGCGCCGTCGGTCAGCGGCGTGCTGTTGCCGGCGGTCAAGGTGGCCAGGTCGCTTTTATCGAACGCGGTGCGCAGCCCGGCCATTTTCTCGAGATTCGCATCAACCCGCAGGTTGTTGTCGCGGCTAACCCCTTCGCAGGGTGTGAGCAGGTCATCGAAAAACCCGGTTTCGTAGGCCGCGGCTGCGTTTAAATGGCTTTGCACTGCCAACTCGTCCTGCGCGCGGCGGTCTATTTGCCACTGCTGGGCCATTAGCTCACAGTGCTGGCCCATGCTGAGCCAGGTGCGGGGTTCCTCGATCGCCGGCGGCACAGGCGCCAGCTCTTTCAGGCGAAAGCCCTTAAACACGCCGAGCCGGGATTTCAGGTCCCGCATTTGTCCCAGCTTCACCAGCCGTTGCGCAAACCTGCGGCCGAAAACAATAGGCGGGTCGCTGGCGGTATCGGTGCCGCCGGCAATCGCGCATTCAATCTGGCCGGTGGCTATTTTGGCGGCGCTAAGCATCACTGCCTGCAGGCTGGTGCCACAGGCCTGCTGCAGCGTGATAGCCGGCGACAGGCGCGACAAATCCGTGCTTTGGGCGGCTTCCCGCGCAAGGTTCCAGTCTTTGGCGTGGCTGGTCACCGCACCGGCGATAATCTCGTCGATCAGTTCGCCTTTTAAGTTGTACCGACTGGACAGCCCCTGCAAGGCGCGGCTAAGCATATCCAGGTTGGTAAGCTCGGCGTAGGCGGTATTGGCGCGGCAAAAGGGAATGCGCACCCCGCCGACAATGGCGACTGGCCTGAGGGTTTTGCGGGTCATGGGTTCTGGGCCTCCAGGTATCTCATCGGGCCGCCGCGAAATGGCGCAAAGCCAGTGCCGAAGATAATACCCGCGTCCAACAGCTCGGCGTCTTCGACAATTTCGTCAGCCATGCAGTCGCGGCATTCCTGTAGCAGGGGTTGCAACAAACGCCGCGCCAGAAGCTCTGTGTCTTCCACGCCTTTGGTGGCTTCCCTGTCTCGCACCGGTTTGCCTTTTTGCCAGGTGTAAAGTCCCTCGCCGGATTTTTTGCCCAGCTTACCGGCGGAGACCAGCATATCCAGCATTTCCAGTTGCCGTTTCAAGGAGTCGTCTTCCAAGGTTTCCGCCACTTTAATGCAAATATCCAGGCCCACGGTGTCGGCCAACTCCACCGGCCCCATCGGCATGCCGAATTTCACCGCGGCCAAGTCGATGGCCTCCTTGGGGGTGCCCTGCAAATAAACGGAGAGCGCCGTCATCATATAGGGGGCCAGCACCCGGTTGACCAGGAAGCCGGGGCTGCTTTTTACCGGCAGCGGAAACTTGCCGAGCTGCGCGGCGAACGCGCACCCCTTGCTGATTTCCTCGGGGTCGCCGCAAATACTTTTCACCACTTCCACCAGCGGCATTTTGGTGGCCGGGTTAAAGAAATGCAGCCCGATCAACCGCTCGGGTTTGTTCAGCCCAATGCAGATATGCTCCAGCGCAATGGCGGAGGTATTGGTCGCCAGAACCGCGCCGGGTTTCAACCTGGGCTCCAGGTCCTTGAACAGGGCGCTTTTGGCCCCGAGATCTTCAAAGATAGCTTCGATCACCACATCGGCGCGCGCCACACCCACGCCTTCCGGGTCGGCAATTAGCCGCGCGCCTGCCGCCTGCGCCCGGTGGGGATTTTTCAGCACCTTTTTGAAATAGGCGTTTGCCCTTTCGATAGCGGCCTCGATACTGTGCATCGCCTGGTCCTGCAGGGTGACTTCCATACCCCTGGCGGCGCAGACGGCGGCGATATCGCCGCCCATTACCCCCGACCCGACCACATGAACCCGCCGCACCGGAAAGCGGCTTTGTTTGCCCAGCCCCTTGAGGCGCTCCGTCATAAAAAACACCCGGCGCAGATTAGTGGCGGTTTCGCCCACCATAAGCTCGCCCACATTGGCGGCTTCCGCCCGAAACATACGCTTGCGCCTGCCGCCGTATTTTTGCCAGGCCTTAATCAACGCAAAGGGCGCCGGATAGTGGTCTGGATTCGCCTGTTTGGCGGTTTTTCGACGCAGCACCGGCGCCAATATCAGTCGCGCCGGCAAGCTGTTGGACAGGGCGCCGAGCAAGCCCGGACCGAGGGATTTGCGCCTTTGCAACACTGCCCGCCGCGCCGCCCAGTACAATTCTTGATGTGTGCTGATAACCTCGTCAACAACGCCGTAGGCGAGAGCCGCCCGCGCTCGCAGGCTGCGCCCGGTCAGCATCAGCTCCAGGCTTTTGAGCCCGCCAATCCGTTCCGGCAACCTGACCGAACCACCCAAGCCGGGATAAATACCCAGTTTGACTTCCGGTAGGCCGATGCGGGTATCGTCGGTATCCTGGGCTATTCGGTAGTCGCAGCACAGTGACAGCTCCAGCCCGCCGCCCTGGCAAAAGCCCTTGATACCGACTGCGGTCGGGCATGGCAGTGCTTCCAGTTTGTTGAATAGTGCGTGCCCTTCGCGGATTTTTTCTGAAACGGCCTCCGCCGATGTGAATTCGTCGAATTCGCGGATATCGGCGCCCGCAATAAAGCCGCCGGCTTTGCCGGAGAGTATCACCAGGCCGCGGGGATTTGCCGAGTGCGCGTGGTCCAGCAGCAGGTCAAGCTCGAACAATACGGCTTCGCCCAGGGTGTTGGTGGAGGAATCCGCGCGGTCGCAATACAGCCAGAAGATATTGTCCCTGTCTATTTCCAGTCGCCAGTGTTGCAATTTCAGGTCTGCTGGTTCCTCAAGCGTGTGTTGCTGGTCCATAGTGAATGGCTAAACCCGGTGGTTGTGTTTGTGGCGCCAGTCTAGCCCAGATTTTGGAGAAGGCGAACCCCTAGAATTAAAAGAACTAAGCTCCCAGCTCCGTCAGCTAAAATTAATAAGTATGGCGGTTTTGTGCCAATAGCCGATGTTTTGGGTTGGTGCCATTTTCCCGTCCCGCCAGGGGAGGTTCATCCGTGACCGGCCGCTAAGTTTGCCAAATTGCCGGCGCTGCGGTAACTCGCTATCGCTCAAACAGTCCTCGCGACACCCCCGACAATTTGGCAAACTTACAGCACGGCCTGATTGGTCCCGGACAAACCTCCCCTGTCGGGACTCACGGCGT
>JANQKW010000402.1 GCA_028280905.1 Porticoccaceae bacterium | reverse complement strand
CAAAACCTACCCGGTTGCGCAGTGCAATAACAGCTATATTTTTCCGGGAATAGGTCTCGGGGTACTGGCTACCAAAGCCAGGCTGATTAGCGATGAGATGCTGATGACCACCAGCACCACACTGGCAACCGCTTCGCCGCTGGCCAATACCGGTGAGGGGGGATTGCTGCCTCCGCTGACCCAACTGGCGGCGCTGAGTAAAAAAATCGCCTTTGAGATCGGCAAGGTCGCGCAACGGCAGGGACTGGCGCTGGAAATGCCCGACGATTTGCTAAACGCGAACATTGAGGCCAACTTCTGGACGCCCGAGTATCGCGATTACCGCAGAGTTAGTGACTAGGTTTTGTGTTATAACCGGAATCCACCAGCCCGCGGCCATCTGGGCACCCTGTTTAAGACTCGCTGTGAACCCATCCCTGGGCGCTCCGCACCGGCATCCCTGCCGGTGAGGATCTCAAACAGGGTACCCAGACGCCCGCTGACACCGGTGCTAGTTGTAACGCCCTGAGTCCCGACGGTGGAGGTATGACGGCATCAAACCAAAACGCTTGCTATCGCCACCCAGTCAGCCTATCTTTTTACAACGAATAAGCAGCGATTTATCCAACGCCTCTTCCCGCAAGTGCTTTATTTCGTTGTAACCCTCGTGACCCATCAGCGCTTTAAACGCCGCTTCGCTCGGCCACTCCACCACAAAAAACAAATCCGGGTCCCATTCCCCAATCAGAGAAACCTCCGGCTTGTAGCCTTCCAGCATCCGCGCACCCAGGGAGGCGGTAATCGGCGAGGCGGCTCTTAGGTATTGCTGATATTTTTCCGCGCCCCCCGCCGCTTTAAACCAGAGCGCGTTGAGCATATATATTGGTTCGTCAGTCATATTCAAAGCCTATTATTTGCGCATGCGAAGCAAGAGTGTTTGCCCGGGACCTTTTGGCTAGTTGTCCGTATCAGCATTTAGCTGAGACAGCGCCTTTAAGCCGGCGGCTTCCTCGTCGGTCAGAGCAACGGGCTCACAACGGGGATCGGTTTTTTGCAAGGCGACCAACATTGCGCGGGTCAGGGGAATGGGATCACAACCGTGTTCCTGCTCACAAACCAGGTCCCACTCGGGCCTCGCCTTGATATGGCAGGCAAAGCAGTTTCCGCCAAACCGGTTGACGACATCCACAAACCCACGTCGTCTTATCTCGGTGCCATTTTTGGAAACGTCGAGCTCGAAAAATTCCCAATCATTGGTCGCCGGGCTAAAGCCCTCCGCGCGCTTGACCATGGCCTCGGCCGGCACTAACTGGATGAGAGAGCCCTCGGGGTAACGCCCCCCGGTCGGTGACTGAGCGACTTCCAGGGTTGCCTCCAGATTGCCCGCCAGGTTGTCCACATAGAAACCCCGTACCGCTTTCATATCCCTTATGCATCGAAAAGTTTCGGCCGTTATCGCATCTGAGCCGCCCGCGGCTGTGGAGATTCCGGGCGTAAGTAGCGCAGCGAAAACCATCGGTATAAGCTTCATTATTAATCTAGACATAGTTTTTTCTCCCCCGTGGTGGATCCGTCGGCTGTTGATTGGACTCGCTAACGCACCGCTATTTTGCCGAACAGCACACCGGCTATTTTCCGCAACTGGATTTCGTCTGAACCCTCGGTAATGCGGTAGCGCCTGTGGTGGCGGTAGTGATGCTCAAACTGCTTGTGCCTCGAGTAACCGATTCCACCGTGAATCTGGATGGCTTCGTCTGCGGCTCTGCATGCCAGCTGGTTGGCCCGGTAGTTACACATGGCGACCTTGTCGGATATCTTTTCCGCCACCTCGCGTTTCGACAAGGCGTCGATATCCGCAGCCGTTTGCAAGGTCATGGATTTGATCAACTGATAATCAGTGTGCAGTTCAGCCAGCCTGAATTGAATCGACTGGTTGCCGGACAAAGGCTTGCCGAAGGTGTGGCGTTGGTTGGCATAGGCCACGGTTTCCTCGATGCAATACCGCGCGGTACCCAAACTGGCGGCCGCCTGGCGGATGCGGTTTTCGTGGAGGAAATGCTGCGCTACCTCAAGTCCCCGGCCCTCCTTGCCAAGGATGGCGCTGTCGGGTAACCAGATATCCTTCAGCGAGACCCTGGGGTGGTCAGTGGGCATATTCAGCGTCCAAAGCCATTCCTCTATCTGAAAACCCGGCGTGCCCGCCGGCATAACAAAGCAAGTGATTCCCCTGGCGCTACCCTCATCGCCGCTGGTTCGCACGAATAATAAAATGTGGCTGGCCCGATGCGCGAAAGTCGTCCACATTTTCTCGCCGTTAATTAGCCAACCCTCCACGCCATCGCGAGTTTGCCGCACGCCCGTACTTTTCATCCAGGTAGCGTCCGAGCCGTGCTGCGGTTCGGTAAGCCCAAATGCCATAACAACACTTCCGTCGATACTGCCGGGGATAAACTGGTCTTTTTGCGCGTCACTGCCGAAATCGCGGAATACCAGCACTATTGGGAAGTTGCCGACTATGGCGTGCTCGTTCTGCAGATCGCAATGTAGCCCCAGGCCTTTCGCCGCAAGATGTTCCCGGATAATTGCCATCTCCAGGTTGGTGCCGTCTCTGCCGCCGAATTCAGACGGCAACGCGTAAGCCAGATGGCCCGCCTCCCGGGCCATCGAGGCGGCCTTCTCCAACAGCGCCTCCCATTCCTTGCTGGGCAGCCCGCCGTTGTCCCAATCGGTCCGGCTATTTTCCCTGCGATGGTCGAAAAAATGGATATTTTGCTGTTCTAGCGGCCGCAATTGCTGATCGATAAAGGTATCCAGCTCCTCGAGATAAGCGGCCATTTCTGTTGTCAGGTAAGTCGTCATGGGCAATGCCTTGTGTTGACTCCGTCTATTGCCAGCGTTTTAGCGCCTCCCGGTAGCCGGAGTATTTGGGGTTATCAATTTCCATCCGCTTGAGTGTGCGCTGTCGCAGGTAGTGGAGCAGCGTGTCGTCAATCTCGATAGCGCCGTCCTTAATCAGCAAACTGAGCTGCATGGCGATTTCATCAGCCTGTGCATTTATGCCAAAGGTTTTCCCGGCTTGTTCGTCCAGGGCTTCCAGCTCGGGTTTCAGGTCCAGTTCACGGGCAACGATCTTGAGCCCATTGGCAGCCACCCGGGCGTTATAGGCGTTAAATCCCTCCACCGCTGGAACAATCCGGTCACGTAAAAAATCGCTTATCGCCATCACCAGTTCGGAAGCTTTCGTTTCACTCATTTTCTATCACCTGCATTCGTCATCCCGCGGAAACTTTCATAAACGGCCGTCCAGCAACAACAGCAAATCGATTTCCGCCTCCGACATGCGCCGCCCGATAGCTGCCCTCTCCATCGAGCGATCCAGCCCGTTCCGGTACATCTCCAGCATCGACTGACAAACCAGCCCCCAACTGAGAGCGGCGTATGCTTCCCAATAAATAACCGCTTCCATGTCAGGTCGGTAACCCGTCACTGATTCGTACCCGTCCAGCAACTGCCGGTAATCTCCGAAGCCACCCACCGGTTTATCGATATTGCCAAACCGCCAGACATTGGCGCAGATATAACCCAGATCCTCAACGGGGTCGCCGATATGCGCCAGTTCCCAGTCCAACACGGCGGTTACGCCGTTTTCGTCAACCAGCAAATTGCCGTTGCGAAAATCGCCGTGAACCAGGCAGCGGCGACTGTTTCCCGGCTGGTGCTCCCGCAGCCAGTTGAGCCCCAGCTGCAATACGGGGGAACTATTGCCGTACCTATCAAGCGACGCCTGCATGCCCTCCAGCCGCTGGTCGACGGTTCTGTCGCTTAAACCGGACGGCAGATCATCCAAAGGCAGTTGATGGATGCGCGCCAGTATTTCACCACACTGACCCGCCAGCTTTTGCCTCGCTAACGCGAACTTTTCATCCTTGAGAATGCGCTTGGGAAGCGCCTCACCCTGCTCCCGGGTCATCAGGTAACCCACGCCCAAATCCTGCTCGGGACTGAGGACCAACACCACATCGGCTACCGCCACCCCGTGTTGCCCGGCCAGTTGAACTAATTTGGCCTCGGTGGGCAATTCAAGCTGGCCGAACACATCCAGGCCGGCCGATTCGCTTTTGCCGCTTGGCAGGCGACGCAAGATTAGCGGAATCCGCTGCTCGCCCAGCTGCCAGTCCAGCGCCCAGGTTTCCATATTGGCGCCGCCGGACAGGCGTTTCAGCTTATCCACCCGGGAAGCCTGTCCGATGCAAGCCTCCGCCCGGTCACTTCGCTGTAACGCCAGCGCCAGCAGTTCTGACATCTCATCGATATCTGTAGTCATAATAACCCCGTTAGACAAACCCGCCCAAAGCCGCCCCGCTAGCCGTAGCGCAATTTATGTGCCCTTAGCAGCCACCCGATATTGTCGATTGCTCTGCGCAGACGGTCGCGTATCGATCGACCGGAGTTTCGCGCGGCAAGCAGTGGCGCCGTATGCGCCGCGCAAATGTTTTCCGCACCCCCCCAGCGCTCCAGCAGGCTCTCCGCCCAATGCCGAAACTCCTCGGCGGCGCCGCCACGCTTCTGCAACGCCAACGCCAGGGTGGGATGAAAACTCAGCCTGTCCTTGACACCCATCAGGCGCGCCGGAGCGGGCAGCGACGAGAACATCAGCGTATCATCCACATGGATGGTTTTCGAGGCCTTATGCAGCGCCAATACCGAGGAAAAATGCACCTGTTCGTTAACGGAGACAAAATCCACGCCCTCGGGCAGTGAAAACTCAAAATCTTCGGCGAAGCTCTCATGCAGCGGTGTGTCTTCAGAACGGGTATCTTCCCAGGGCAGCTCGGGAAACCGCGTCAGGTGCCTAGCGGTGCCATAGAGTTTGGCCTCAGGAAACAGTTCGTGCATCCTAGTCACATGCAGGGTATGGAACGGGTGAAGGTTGATCACCGCTTCAACCAGCCGTCCGTTGTCAGTCAGTTGGTTAACCTTGTCGCGCATTTCATCAGTCAGGGAATAGCTATCGAGAAATACGTATTTGCCGTTGCTGCGCTTCACCAGGGAAACCTGCGTTCCCACGTCGATCAGCCCACCGGCGCGAAAGGAACCCCGAATATTCCAAAAGGAATCGCTTATTTGAATAACTTTTTCCGTCATTGTGTTTGTGCTCCTTTTTAACTAGAGACAAGGCAATTAGAGACAAGCGTGAGAATAAACAAGGCTGGCTGCCAGTCGCCCCTCTCAGCTGCGCTTAAGTGCGGCTTTGCGGTTGAATTGATTGTACTTGTTTGCTGTTGGTCAGACATCTTTCCTAAATGCTTTCAGCTTAGGCTTGCAGTCAGTAGCGGACGTTACTGGTCTTGGTTTGGTGCCAGCATCTCGCGGCCATCTGCGGACAGTGTTTGGGACTCGCTGTGAACCCGTCCATGGGAGCTCCGCG
>JANQKW010000392.1 GCA_028280905.1 Porticoccaceae bacterium | reverse complement strand
CCTGGAGAAAATCGTCGCCCATAAAGGCTACGGCGGCCAACACCTGCGTTTCCGCCTCGCTTCCGGAGTGCCCGATTGCGATATGACGTTTTCCATTTACTTGCCGCCGCAGACCGAAGCGAGTGAAGTGCCGGTGTTGTACTGGCTTTCTGGGTTGACCTGTACCGATGAAAACTTTGTCAATAAAGCCGGGGCACAGCGCTATGCGGCGGAACAGGGAATTGCCCTGGTCGCGCCGGACACCAGCCCGCGGGGTGACGCTATTCCCGATGACCCCGACGGGGCCTACGACTTTGGCTTGGGCGCCGGCTTCTATGTCAACGCTACCCGGGCGCCCTGGAAGTCGCACTACCGGATGTATGACTATGTGGTTGATGAGTTGCCTGAACTGGTAAATAGCGAGTTTGCAGTGGATAGCGGTAGGACGGGGATTTTCGGGCATTCAATGGGTGGACACGGGGCGTTGACTATCGCTTTGAAGAATCCCGGTCGCTATCGATCCGTATCGGCGTTCTCACCGATATGTTCGCCGCTGAATTGCCCTTGGGGCGAAAAGGCGTTAGGCCACTATCTCGGTGATGACCGGGAGGCGTGGCGGCAATACGATGCCACTTTTCTGCTGCGCTCGGCGAAGGAGCGTTTGCCCATACTGGTAGACCAGGGCGACGCCGACGACTTTCTTAGGCAGCAGTTAAAAATTGAGCTTTTGCAAGCGGCAAGTGCTGAGGCTGATTACCCGGTAACGATCAGGATGCAGCCGGGGTATGACCACAGTTACTTTTTTATCGCGACTTTTATCCAGGATCATATTCGGTTTCATGGGAAAAACCTTTCCTTAGAGTAAAGCTGTATTGGCAAAAAAATCTTGTGTTAGCTGACGGGTCAGTGCCAGTAGCGGACTTTTGTCGTCTTGGATTGGTGCCAGCATCCCGCGGCCATCTGGGAACTATGTTTGAGACTCGCTGTGAACCCATCCATGGGAGCTCCGCGTCGACTTCCCTGTCGACGAGGGTCTCAAACATAGTTCCCAGACGCCCGCTTACGTCGGTGCTACCTGTGATGCCGTGAGTCCCGACAGGGGAGGTTTGTCCGAGACCAATCAGGCCGTGCTTTAAGTTTGCCAAATTGTCGGGGAAGTCGCGAGGACTGTTTGGGCGCTAGCGAGTTACCGCAGCGCCGGCAATTTGGCAAACTTAACGGCCGGTCACGGATAAACCTCCCCTGGCGGGACGGGAAGATGGCACCAACCCGAAACGTCCGCTATTGGCACAACACCGACCCTGTGGCCTGACTGGGTCAGGTCAGTGGCAATCAGGTATCCCGGACAACGAGTTCAGTTTTAATGGTTCCCGATCGGGGCTTTTTATTGTCCAGTATCTGCATAAGTTTCTTTACCAGCAGCTTGCCCGCCTGGTAGGTGTCCTGGCGAACGGTGGTGATTCGGGGACTGAAAAACGCCGCCGCAGGGATGTCGTTGTAGCCCACTACAGAGACATCTTCCGGCACTCTCAAACCCCGATCGACAAGCACGCGGATAAATGCCATCGCCGCTGTGTCGCTGTAGGCAAATATCGCGTCCGGAGGTGACTTTGCCTGATCAAGGTGTTTGTTGGCGGCGTCAAAAGCGGATTCATAGGAGAAGTCGCTCAGCACGACATCCTCCAGTATTGCGGATTTGCCGCTTTTTTCAGCGGCTTGGTGCAGCCCTTGACGGCGCCGCTGAATTTCGCAGTGGGAGGGGTCCCCAACAAACAAGAAATTGCGGCGGCGCTGTTTGAGAAAATACTCAGCGGCCATCTGTCCGCCTAGCAGATTGTCGCTTCCCACCACACAGTAAGGAGAGTTCTCCCGGGGCGCGCCCCAGACCACCATTGGCGCGCCGGTCAACGCGAATTCGTTCAACATGCTTTCGCGGTGCCCCTGCCCAAGGAAAATAAAACCGTCGGCGCCGCGCGAGGAGTAGATGGTTTGCAGTGAATCCGTGTCATTGTGGTTCGGCGCGCAAAGCAGCAGATCCTGGTTCAGGTTGCCCAGCGCTTCGGAGACGCCGGCCAGCAGCTCGAAAATAAATGGGTCGGATATATGGTTTTTGCGGTGCGAGCGGAAATCAATGGAAACA
Source organism: Porticoccaceae bacterium (assembly GCA_028280905.1). Taxonomy (GTDB): domain Bacteria; phylum Pseudomonadota; class Gammaproteobacteria; order Pseudomonadales; family Porticoccaceae; genus JANQKW01. The sequence continues at coordinate 13,541 of JANQKW010000392.1, read as the reverse complement.
CCTATGGTGTTGGTGTTTTTATGGCGTAATCTCTGTGCATTGCGATTGACCGCATAGCCGTGCTTGCGGGCCACCGACAACACGTGCTGCTTGGTCTGTTCGTTGACTAGCGGGCTGTCGCTTAGCGCGCGCGACACCGTAGGCTTGGATACCTTGGCCAGCGCGGCGATGTCATCCATTGTGATGGGTTGTTTAGGGGGCACTCTCTACTCCTGCGGTCCCGGGCAAATTTATAGTTTTGACGCAATGGCCCGGGTCTCCTGTCTGCGTTTAATATAGGCTTCACGCGGTTGTGTGACAATCCCCGGATTTTTGTGCTGACGGGGTATTTTAGCCTTGTTTCGGCTATCCCATTAATCCGCGCCTAACCACACGTGCTTATAAGCAAATTATTCAATAGGACCTGCGACATATTATAGTTTCATATGAAATGCATTTCAAAATATGTTGAAATGCATTTCAATACCTTCTATTATTAATTTTAGGCCAACAATATTCCCTTTAATGAAATGCATTATAGTGATTCGATCGATCACGATTCAGGGGTTGCATTTTATATTGTCGGTTACAGGGGGGAGGGCAAAGCCCTTCATCAGTATTGATATGGATACCATTAATAACTGTTTATGCTGAGGAGGCAGATAATGGAAAAGATAATGGAAATCAGGAACTTTAAAACACGTGGCCGCGAGGGGTTTGCGAAAAAACTATTGAGCACCGCCATTGCGGCGGCCACCTGTATTTCGGCTACGGCGATGGCGGAGGATGAACCCGCCGGTTTAATGGACGAGATTATCGTTGTCGGTACCGCTGGGGGCGCTGGGGTCAAGAAGCTGGACGCCAGTTTTGCCATATCAACGCTTGATGATCAGGATATCATCAAGTTCTCGCCGAAGAGCACGGCGGACCTGTTCAAGATGGTGCCCGGCGTTTGGTCGGAGAGTTCCGGTGGGGTCAGTGGCGCGAATGTGTTCGTGCGTGGCTTTCCTAGCCCGGGCGATGCGGAATTTGTGACGGTTCAGTTGCAGGGGTCGCCTATCTATCCGCCGTCCACCCTGTCTTTTCTGGAGAACTCCACGCTGTTTCGGATCGATGAAACCATCGAGCGGGTGGAAGCGCTGCGCGGTGGTCCCAACCCGACTTTTTCCAACGGGCAGGTGGGCCTGACAACCAACTTTACCCTTAAGGAGGGGTCTGAGGAAACCGAGGGGCTGCTGAAATATACGACGTCTGATTACGATCTGCAGCGGGTTGACGCAGTATTAAGTGGTGAAATCTCCGATGACTTGTATTACATGATTGGCGGATATGTCTCTCGTTCGCCGGGAATTAGGGACACTGAGTTTAACTCCGAAGAGGGCCGGCAGTTTACCATTAACCTCACCAAGGAATTCGAAAACGGCAAGGTCAATGTTTACCACCGCAACACCGATGACCATGGTACCTGGTACTTGCCTATCCCCATCGGCGCGCCCGGTGTGGATGCGGGTGAATTTACCTATCTGGGCAACGCCAATCGCTTTCGCGAGCTGACCATTAACAGCGACGGAGACACCCGGGTGTTTGATATGGGCGACGGCCGGGGTTTCGACGGACATGTGAGCGGCGGCAGTATCGAATTTGAACTGGGCAACGGCTGGACACTTCGCGACCGCTTTAACATTATGGAAGGTGATGCCAATACCCGAGGCTTGGTCACTGAAGGAAGTGCAGTGCCTGTATCGACACTGGGTGGTACGGTAGTCGAGACCCAGATTACCGGTAGAACGCTGGGTGCCGATGACTTTATCCAGGCGGTTGGGTTTTGGGTAGTGGACAAGGAAATCGATTCGGTTAGCAATGAACTGAGCCTCAGCAAGGAGTGGGAATCCCACACTTTCACAATAGGCTACTACCAGGCAAATTTTTCCAGTGATGATTGGTGGTCTATTGACAATGAGGTAGGAATGGAAGTTAGAGCCAATGCCGAAATTGTGGTCGACGCAGCGACGGGTGCCGAAATTGCCTGCGCGGATATTGTTGGTGCGCCTTGTTCTAACTTCGGCCTGAGACAATCCGGAGACGCCACCAGCAATGCCTTCTATATTGCGGATACCTGGTTTATCAACGAGGTCTTGACCCTGGATGCGGGGGTTCGCCACGAGCAGTACGAGACCGAAATGACCATAGATACCGGCCCGGGCTTTCCGGATGAAGTCATTGACCAATTGATTGATTATGATGAATCGGAGACCTCGGGCACCATAGGTTTAAACTGGGCGCTTAACGAGGACTCAGGTGTATTCGGCCGCGTCAGCACCGGTAGCCGTTTCCCCACCTTCAATAACTTCCGCGATGGCGACACCAACATCAGGGAGGTGGACCAACTGGAATTGGGTTACAAGCTGTCCACTGGTGCCTATGGGCTGTTTGTGACACTGTTTTACAACGAGTACACAGGCGCGGGCTTTACGCCGTTTCCCGGGGCGCCACTGCAGTCGCAGGACTCAGAAGCCTACGGCGCTGAAATCGACTTCCAGTTGGTTATGGAAAACGGCTTCAACCTGAGCCTGAACGCCACGTTGCAGGAAACCGAACTCACCAATACCAATCCCGAGGAAGACGAGGGCAACGAGGCGCAGCGGCAGCCCGGCTGGCAACTGCGAGTCACGCCGAGTTACGACTTCGAGGTTGGCGGCCTGACCGGCACGGTTTACGGCACCCTGTCCGCGGTGGACGACCGGTTTTCCGATCAGGCTAACGCGCAGGTGCTCGACAGCTACGAAAAAGTGGACCTGGGCGTGTTGCTCAATGTCTCCGAGCAGTTTACCTTTCAGGTGTCGGCGGACAATATCACGGATGAAGAAGGGCTGACGGAGGGCGATCCCAGGGTTGTGGGCATGGCGGCTAGTAATGCGCGCCCGATACTCGGCAGGTCCTTTAAGCTCAGCGCAGCCTATCATTTCTAGGCGGGCTTCGGACTGTGAAACCGAGGGCGGCCCGAAACCGCTCTCGGTTTTTACAACAGCGAGATAACCACCTGTGCCGGCAGTTCGCTGTGAGCAACGGACGAGTTGCCTCGCACCGCGGTTATCTGTTTCCATAACGCCGAACACCGGGATCTGCAGATGAAATTTTGGGCGATCAAGCTGTCACTGTTCATTAACTATTGCGTCTTCGCAATACTGTTGAACAGTGTCGGTACTGTAATTCTGCAAGTGCAGAGCAGCTATGGCGTGAGCGAGTCCGCGGCCGCAATTCTGGAGGCGTTCAAGGACCTGAGTATCGCCGTTACCTCATTCCTGGTGGCGTCGTTTATCGCCCGCATTGGCTATAAACGCAGCATGCTGATTGCGCTGGCGTTTATCGGCGTGGTGTGCCTGGCGATGCCTCAGTTGCCGGCATTTTGGATGAATAAGTTAATGTTCGCCGCCACCGGCGTCAGCTTCGCGCTGGTTAAGGTCTCGGTATTCGCGGCCCTTGGGTTGGTGACGGAGAGTCGTCGCGAGCACGTGAGCCTGATGAATTTCCTGGAAGCCTTCTTTATGGTGGGCGTACTGTCCGGTTACTTTATTTTCAGCGGTTTCGTCGATGACAGCAACCCAGGCTCAACGGTCTGGCTCGATGTTTACTATGTGTTGGCCGCGCTTGCGCTGCTGGCATTTGTATTGCTGCTTTTTACCGCGCTGGATGAGTCGGAAATCTCCCATGAGCAGCCGACCTCGGCGCTTGAAGATTTCACCGATATGATCCGTTTGTGCATTAAGCCGCTGATTCTGGTTTTTATCGTTTGTGTATTTCTCTATGTGCTGATTGAGCAGAGCATTATGTCCTGGCTGCCCACATTCAACAGCAAAATCCTCAACTTGTCGGCGTCGCTCAGTATTCAGATGACCAGCATCCTGGCGGCCTCCACGGCATTGGGCAGGCTGATTGCGGGGTTCGTGTTCAGGAGAATTGATTGGTACCGGGTGCTGTTCGTCAGCCTGCTGATGGCCGCCGGCCTGGTGCTGGTGGCGCTGCCCCTCGCCGCCGGCGTGGGGGGTGAACAGGTGACCCGCTGGCTGGACGCTCCGCTTGCGGCATTTCTGTTCCCGCTGATCGGGCTGTGCATTGCGCCGGTTTACCCGGCGATTAATTCGGTGATTTTGTCCGCGTTGCCCAAGCGGCAGCATGCGCCTATGGCGGGGCTAATAGTGGTATTTTCCGCGCTGGGCGGCACCACCGGCTCGATTATCACCGGAACCCTGTTTGAGCTGTTTGGCGGCACCACCGCCTTTTATTGCTCGCTGGTTCCCATAGCAATGATTTTAGTCACCCTGTTCTTCTTTAAACGTCAAACCGACCAGTTTTCAGATGCGGAATATGGCGAAAGTGTATTGCATCATTGAATAACACGGGGGGTGCATGGCGGCTGGAGCTTTGCTATTGAAGGGTAGGTTAATGCGATGTTAAAAATCGAAACGCCCGACCGGATCTACAAACAGCTGTTTGAGGCAGTGCAGAGCGCCAACTTGTTTGGCGATTCCAAGCTGTTCGTTGACGCCATTCCCAAAAGGGCGCCCGGCACCATCCTGAAAGCGTATCGCAAAGAGCGTCAACAGCCCGACTTCGACCTGCGAGCCTTTGTTGTCAACGACTTTGCGTTGCCCGAAAAAATGGAAGCGGCCTATGAAGAGGATCGACAGCGCTCGGTGCGCGAGCATATTGAAACCCTATGGGATGTACTGACGCGGCCGGCGGACGAGGCGGTGGATAGGTCGTCGCTTATCCCACTCCCCAAGCCTTACATAGTGCCCGGCGGCAGATTCCGTGAAATCTACTATTGGGACAGTTATTTCACGCTGCTGGGCCAGGCCGCTTCCGGCCGGGTCGAGATGCTGGCGTTCATGGTCGATAACTTTGCCTACTTGATTGACCAGGTTGGCTTTATCCCGAATGGAAACCGCAGCTACTACTGCAGCCGCTCCCAACCGCCGTTTTTTGTGTTGATGGTGGAGTTGTTGGCCGAGACGACAAATGATGACGCCGTGTTGGGCCGCTATTTGCCGCAACTTGAGAAGGAATATGCCTTCTGGATGTCTGGCGCTGAGCAACTGCGCAAAGTGGGTGACGCATCGAGGCGGGTGATAAAGACCGAGGGCGGTTACCTAAATCGCTATTGGGATGATTCCGATCAGCCGAGACAGGAAAGCTATATCGAAGATCTGGAACTCGCCGAAAAATCGGGCCGCGACCCCGCCCAGCTGTACCGGGACATTCGCGCTGCCTGTGAATCCGGCTGGGATTTCACCTCCCGCTGGTTTATTGACAGCCGGGATATGGCGACAATCAATACCTCCCAGGTTGTGCCAGTGGATCTAAACGCACTGATGTATCACCTGGAGCAGACGCTCGCAAAGGCCTGTCGCTTAACGGGAGATCTGCCGCGCGAGTCAGTTTATGCCGAACGCGCAAGGAGCCGCAAACAGGCTATTCAGTCCCGATTTTTCGATCGAGAGAGCGGTTTTTTCGTCGATTTGCGGCTGCCTGATTTTGTCGCCAGCCCCATCACTTCTCTGGCGGCGGCCTACCCGCTGTTTTTCAGGATTGCCACCGGGGAGCAGGCTGCGGCGGTTGCGGAAAGCATTCACACCAAATTTTTAAAGGCCGGCGGCTGGGTAACTACCCTCAATCACTCCGGGCAGCAATGGGATTCACCAAACGGCTGGGCGCCGTTGCAGTGGATTGTTTACAAAGGGCTGCAAAACTACGGCTTTGATGGGCGGGCAAAGGAGGGCGCCTCGCGTTGGATAGCCAATAACCTAAAGGTGTACGAGACCACCGGGAAGCTGGTCGAAAAATACAATGTCGAGCAGTTGGGCCTGTTGGCGGAAGGGGGTGAATATACCGTGCAACACGGTTTTGGCTGGACCAATGGCGTACTGCTGCAACTTATGGATGAATTAGGCCTATAGACTATCCTGCCTGTATCGCGATTCCAAATTCCACTAAACATTCCGCTTGAACTGATGACGAAATAGTTACCGTTGTCGGAATGATAACGGTGGGTTTCTCAATCGGGAGTACACAAATCGGTGCGATATAGGGTATTGTTGAGACGACGGGCTGAATTCGTCAACCGGCGTTTTGATCAAAGGAGATGCTTATCATGGGCAACCAGTCATGCGTACTCGCAATCGACCAGGGTACTACCAGCAGCCGCGCCATTGTGTTCGATACGGATGCCAACATGGTTGCCGTGGCGCAGCAGGAATTTCCCCAGATTTATCCGACTGAGGGCTGGGTGGAGCACGATCCGGAGGCGATTTGGCAAACCACAATCGAAACAAGCCGTCAGGCCATGGCTGAAGCGGAGGCCAACGGGTTTGAAGTGGCGGCCATCGGCATTACCAACCAGCGGGAGACAACCCTGGTTTGGGAGCGCAGCTCGGGTAAACCTGTGTATAACGCCATTGTCTGGCAGGATCGCCGGACCGCCGACCTGTGCGCGGCGTTGAAGCGGCAGGGCGCCGAGGAGGAGGTGCAACAGCGAACCGGACTGCTGGTTGACCCGTATTTCTCCGCCTCCAAGATCAGTTGGATTCTCGACAATGTTGCGGGAGCAAGGGCGCGTGCCGAGCAGGGCGAGCTGGCGTTTGGCACCGTCGACAGTTTTCTGATCAGCCGCTTAACCGGTGGTGAATGCCATGTTACCGACGCCACCAACGCCAGTCGCACCAGCTTGTACAATATTCACAGCGGCGAATGGGATCCGCAGTTGCTGCGGCTGTTTAATGTCCCCGAAGCAGTGCTGCCGGCAGTGCTGAATTGTATTGATGACTTCGGCGTTACCGACCCGGATTTGTTCGGGCGCGCCATACCTATTTTTGGCGTTGCCGGCGACCAGCAGGCGGCCACGGTGGGCCAATGTTGTTTCTCACCCGGATCCATCAAAAGTACTTACGGAACCGGTTGTTTCGTGTTGATGAACACCGGGCAACAGCCGGTTCTGTCAAAAAACCGGTTGTTGACGACTATCGCCTATCAACTGGAAGGCACGCCCACCTATGCGATTGAAGGTTCGATTTTTATCGCCGGCGCGGCCATGCAGTGGCTGCGAGACGGGCTCGGGATAATTGAAACAGCGGCGCAGTCACAGGAAATGGCCAGCGGCTTGTCCGGTAACAGCGGCGTGTATCTTGTTCCGGCGTTTACCGGCCTGGGTGCGCCCTGGTGGGACCCGGACGTGCGGGGTGCTATCTTCGGCCTGACGCGGGCTACCGGGCCGAGTGAACTGGTCCGGGCGACGCTGGAGTCAGTGGCCTACCAAACGGTCGACCTGTTCTCCGCTATGGCGGAAGACGGCATTTCACCCGCTACCTTGCGGGTGGACGGCGGCATGGTGGCCAACGACTGGCTGCTGCAATTTCTCGCCGACGTGCTGGATATGACGGTACAACGGCCCATGATGTTGGAAACCACCGCCCTGGGCGCCGCCTACCTGGGCGGTATCAAAGCGGGCCTGTTCGGCGATTTTGATCAATTGCAACAAAATTGGCGCGCCCGGGATGAATTCGGCCCCGAAATGTCTCCGGAAACCAGGCAGCATTTGCTGGAGGGGTGGCGCGAGGCGGTTGCCAGGTTGCTCAGCACGCCCGACGCCTAAAAGGCCGGCAAGGTTAAGGTAAGCGCATTGTTGCGCGAGTGGGCAAGATTTTATTTAACAACCAGCGCCGGGTTTGGCCGCCGGTTGATGATATTAAACCGGGGGCGGACGATGCATCTCAGAGACAGCAATATAGCCAGGCTCGGCGACGAAACCTATGATGTGCTGATTATCGGGGGCGGGATAAACGGCGCGGTATCGGCTGCCGCGCTGGCGGCCAGAGGCGTCAAGGTCGGACTTATCGATCGTCGGGATTTTGCCTCCGGCACCAGTTCCCAGTCGTCAAACCTCGCCTGGGGCGGCATCAAGTACCTGGAGAGCTATGAATTTTTGCTGGTCAACAAGCTTTGCAAAAGTCGCAATCACCTGATGGAAAGCTATCCCTCTACTATCAGGGAGATCCGTTTTTTCACCACTATCGCCAAAGGGTTCCGCTACCCGGTGTTTTTAGTCTACCTCAGCACGCTGCTGTATTGGGCGATTGGGCGTTTCGTCACACGCCGTCCCAACTACCATTTCGTCAAACATCTCGAGCGGCTGGAACCGGTTATTAGCACCGCGAATGCCCAGGGCGGGTTCGAATATTCGGATTGCTACCTGCATGACAATGATGCGCGTTTTGTGTTTAATTTCATTCGCACCGCGATGAATTACGATTGCATCGCGGCAAACTATCTAGAATCCATGGGATCCGCCAGAGAAAACGGTGTTTGGAAAACACAGGCCAGGGATTGCATAAGCGGAAAACAGTTTGTCATTCAATCCAACGTTGTTATCAATGCCTGCGGTCCTTGGGTGGACCAGTACAATCAGTATGCAGGTCAAAAAACCGAATACCGGCATCTGTTTTCCAAAGGGGTTCACCTGGTTGTGGATAAAATTACCGATAGCAACCGCGTGTTGACGTTTTTTGCCAGCGACGGAAGGCTGTTTTTTGTGATTCCAATGGGGCCGAAAACCTGTATCGGAACAACGGATACGCAAGTTGAAAAACCCGAAACCCAGGTGACTGATGAGGACCGCGATTTTATTCTTACCAATGTCAATGAACGGTTAAACTTGGCAAAGCCCTTGACCCGAGACGATATTATTGCCGAGCGCTGCGGAGTCAGGCCGCTGGCGCAGCAAGGCGGCAATGGCGTGGCCGACTGGGTGAAGTTGTCCCGCAAGCACGCAATCGAAGTCAACGCGCGGGACCAGTACATGAGTATTTTCGGCGGCAAACTTACCGATTGCCTCAATGTGGGCAATGAAGTGACCGAAGAAGTGGCCAAATTGGGTATCGAGATTCGCTACCCTGACAAGAAATGGTATGGCGAGCCGGATAAAACGGTGCATGAAGAATTTCTCCACCAGGCGAAATTGATGGAGCTGGACGCCATGACGGACCCCAGCTCGTCGGAGCCGTTGACCAAGCGCCTTTGGAGACGCTACGGCGCCAACGCACTGGAAATTCTGGAGGGCATTAGGGAAAACCCCAGCCGGGCGAAACTATTGATTGAAAACGCGGAATATTTGCGCGGTGAGATCGAGTTGACGGCGCGCCGGGAGATGATTACCAAGCTGGAAGATTTTTTGCGCCGCCGTTCGAAAATTTCCCTGGTTGTGCGCCATGAAGATTTGATTGATGCGCCTGGGCTGAAGAAGGCCTGTCACATACTGTTCGGCGATCAGGCGCAGCATAAGCTCGATGAATACCTGGATAGCCATTCGCGTCACAGCGGTTTGCGGGAAGTGAGTTGAAAAAGGCTTTACGCCAACAAGCTGCATTTGTTTGCGCTTTTCAAACGGTATCTGTTTTAGATTCTATCGAGGGCTTACTAAAAGCATTGTTCCATCAGCAGGTGTTTTTCGTCTTGGTTTGGTGCCATCGTCCCGCGGCCATCTAGGAACGCCTTTTGAGACTCGCTGTGAACCCATCCCTGGGCGCTCCGCGTCGACATCCGTGTCGACGAGGGTCTCAAAAGGCGTTCCTAGACAGCCGCTAGCGTCTTTGCTACTTGTTATGCCGCAAGTCCCAGCAGGGCAGATTGTATTTTAAGTGTGTAAAGTTAACGAAGTTGTTGCAACGCCGTTAGCACCGGCGCGAGCGGGTGTCTGGAAACAGTGTTTGAGACCCTCACCGGCAGGGATGCCGGTGCGGAGCTTACAAGGACGTATTCACAGCGAGTCTCAAACACTGTTTCCAGATGGCCGCGAATTGGTAGCACCAAATCAGATAACATAGGTCCGCCACTGGCAGTTAATCTGGTGCAGTGCTAGTTCACCGTCAGAATTTTCAGCGTATTGGTCTGGCCGCCCTGGCCGAGTGCATCGCCGAAGGTACAGAGTACCAGGTCGCCCTGGTTGAGTTCTCCGGCAGCTTTGAGGTCCGCTATCGCATGTCTGGCCACCGCCGCGATTTCGGTATCCTGCTGATCGCTCAGCAGTGGCAACACGCCCCGATAAAGGCACATCCGGTTTAGGGTTTTGTGGTGCCTGGAGACCGCGTATATCGGTATGCCGGAACGGATGCGCGACATCCACAGCGGTGTATTGCCGGATTCTGTCAAGCACAGAATACCTTTTATCGCGCCCAGGTGATTGGCCGTGTACATGGTCGCCATGGCGACGGCTTCGTCCACCCGCTGAAATTCCCGGTCCATCCGGTGACCCGATTTTCGTGTCGAGGGCTGCTTTTCGGCGCCTATGATAATGCGGGTCATCGCCTCGACAACCTTGACCGGGTGCTTGCCGGTGGCCGTTTCCGCCGACAACATCACCGCGTCCGTGCCGTCCAACACCGCGTTGGCCACGTCGAAAACCTCCGCTCGCGTGGGCAGGGAGTTGGCTATCATGGTTTCCATCATTTGGGTGGCGGTGATAACGGTGCGATTCAGTTGACGGGCTCTCAGAATGATCTGCTTCTGCACCCCGATAAGCTCGGCGTCGCCGATTTCCACGCCCAGGTCGCCGCGTGCGACCATCACCGCGTCGGACGCCTCAATAAGATCGTCCAGCGTCCGGTCGTCTGCAACCGCTTCGGCGCGCTCGATTTTGGATACCAGTTGCGCATGGCAGCCGGCTTGTTCGGCGGCCGACCTGGCGATCGCCATGTCTTCCGCCGAACGGGGAAACGAAACCGCCAGGTAATCCAGGTCCAGCTCCGCGGCCACTTGGATATCACGGTAGTCTTTTTCTGTCAGCGCCGGGGCCGAAAGTCCGCCGCCGCGCAGGTTGATGCCCTTGTTTGAAGTCAACAATCCGCCGGTTACGGTTTTGGTGTGCAGCTTGGCGCCCTCGATAGCGGTGATTTCCAACTCGATGCGCCCGTCGTCCAGCAGCAGCACCTGGCCGGTGCGGCAATCACTGGCCAATTGCGGGTAGGTGACGCCGACACAGCTCCGGGAACCGGCGTCCTGGTCCAGTTCGCAATCCAGGGTAAAGCTGTCCCCCGCTGCCAGCTGCACACCCTTTTCCCGGAAGGCGCCGGTGCGAATTTTGGGTCCTTGCAAGTCCCCCAGCAGCGCCACATGGCAGTTAATATCCCGGGCGACCCGCCGCACGGTTTCGGCCGTTTTGCGATGGTCGCCGTGACTGCCGTGGGAGAAATTCAGCCTGAATATATTGGCGCCGGCGCGAATCAACCGCTCGATAGTGGCTGCGTCGGCACTGGCGGGTCCCAGCGTGGCGATGATTTTGGTGCGTTTTAGCATGGTCCGGCTTCCAGGTCGATTGCGCGCTAATCAGTTTTGCTGCTGATATAGTCTGACAGGCGGCGGGTGGAAGGATCAAAACCTTCCATGCCATCGCCCGTGTCGCTGAGCAGTTCGTTGGCCATTTTCTTGCCCAGTTCAACACCCCACTGATCGAAGGAGTTGATATTCCAAATGCTCCCCTGGACAAACACCTTGTGCTCGTAAAGGGCAATCAGCGCGCCCAGGTTGAAGGGCGACAAATGCTGCAGCAACAGCACATTTGAGGGCCGGTTACCCGGATAGATTTTGTGGCTTGGCGTTCCTTCAAGCTTCTGCCCCGCCATCAACGCGGCGGACTGCGCCAGCATATTGCCGAGCAGAATGCGATGGTGTTCCGGGTTGCTGAGCGGGTCGTTGACCGTGGCGATAAAATCCAGCGGCACCAGCCGGGTTCCCTGATGCAACAGTTGGAAAAAAGCGTGTTGTCCGTTAGTGCCGGTTTGCCCCCACAGAATCGGCCCGGTGTTGTAATCGACCACCTCGCCACTCCTGGATACCGATTTACCGTTGCTCTCCATATCCAGCTGCTGCAGGTAAGACGGAAACAGCGACAGGCGCTCACAGTAGGGAATAACCGCTGTCGATTGGGCGCCGAGGAAGTTGCTGTACCAGATGCCCAGCAAACCCATGATCACCGGCATATTTTCCGCAAGCGGCGCGTCTTGAAAATGCCGGTCCATTGCCCGCGCGCCGTCGAGTAGCTCGGTAAACCTGTCGTAACCCACGCATACCGCGATGGACAGCCCGATACTTGACCACAGTGAGTAGCGCCCGCCAACCCAGTCCCAAAACTCGATAATCTGGTCTGCCGGTATGCCGTAAGCTTCAGCGTTCTCCCGGCTGGCTGTCAGGCCGATAAAGTGGCTAGTTTGCTGCGGTTTTTCCAGGCTCAGCTCCCGCCTAAACCAATCGATAGCCGTTTGCGTGTTGAGCAGGGTTTCCTGGGTGGTGAAGGTTTTACTGGAGACGATCACCAGGGTGGTTTCCGGGTCGAGCCGCTTTAAGGTGCTGAGAATTTCGGCGCCGTCCACATTAGAGATAAAGTGAAAACTCAGCGACGGGTGGGCGAATTCCTGAAGCGCCAGGCAAACCATCTTCGGCCCCAGATCGGAACCGCCGATACCTATGTTGATAACATCCGTGATTGTCTTGCCGGTTGAGCCGCGCCAGTCACCGCTCCTGATTCGTTCGCTGAAATCCTTGATCTTTTGCTGTTCCGCCGTAATTGCCGGCGCCACACCGACGCCGTCAACCCGATAGTTGTCATTGCCAGGGTCGCGCAGTGCCGCATGCAGTACCGCCCGGCCTTCCGTGGTGTTAATCCGTTTGCCGCTGAACATGGCATCTATGTGCTGCCGCAGCGGTGTCTGCTCGGCGAGCGCCAGCAGTGCCGATAACACCTGGTCTGAGGCCAGGTTCTTGGAATAATCCAGCAATAGTTCTCGCCATTCAATGCAGCAACGGGTATGGCGTTGCGGGTCGGCGCTGAAGTAATCGGCGACATTCTGTTCGGGTATTTTCGCAGCCAGGCCGTTGAGTTGTTCCCAGGCCTGGGTGGCTTTCGGGTTAAAGTCGGTCAGCATGGTGTAAACCTGATTGGTTATCCGGTTGAATCCTTTAGTGTATCAAGTGATGCGGCAATCAGGTTAGCTGTTGCCGCGTTACTGGCGTGGGGAATGTCGTAAAGTGTTGCAAGCCGCATCAACGCCTTAACATCGACATCGTGGGGAAGTGGTGAAAGCGGGTCGATGAAAAATATCAGCGCGTCCAGCCTTCCCTCGCAGATCATGGCCCCCAATTGCTGGTCGCCCCCGAGGGGGCCGCTCTTAAGGCGCTTGATATTGAGTTCGGGGCAGGCTTTTTCTAGCACCGAACCTGTGGTGCCGGTGGCGAATATTTGCGAATCGGCCAGCGCTTCCCTGTGCAGTGTGACCCAATCGGACAGCGCCGCTTTTTTATCGTCGTGTGCCACCAAGCCGAGCACGACAGGTTGATTATGTCGGGAGCTTTCCTCAATCACTGGTCTCCGCCCGTATTAGGCAGGCGAGTCGATTTTCCGTTGTGCCGCACAACAAACTTCCCCCGCGCTACAGGTGCACTCTCATCATATTCAGGGCATTGTCCAGCATCCGGTTGGAAAAGCCCCATTCGTTGTCATACCAGGCCAAAACCTTGAC
>JANQKW010000390.1 GCA_028280905.1 Porticoccaceae bacterium | reverse complement strand
CTGCTGACTTGTTTGGTCCAATAGAATTGGTTGCCAAGAAGCTAATTATGCTTACTTCACTTGAAAATTAACGCGGGTCCATATATGACCCCATTTATTAATTCCTATATTGAGTAAGATAATTGATTAAATGGTGGGCCCAGTAGGACTTGAACCTACGACCAATCGATTATGAGTCGACTGCTCTGACCAACTGAGCTATGGGCCCTTGAAATTTCGACGCGGCATTATAATGCCCCGCCGCGCCGGTTGCCAGTGTGTTATTGCACGGTTTCGTTTTCGGTGAATTGTCCGGCAAACAGGGCGCTGGAGAGGTAGCGTTCGCCGGAGTCGGGCAGGATAACGACGACGGTTTTTCCTTCGTTACCCGGTTGTTTTGCTACCCTATCGGCTACCGCCATGGCCGCGCCGCTGGAGATGCCGGCCAGGATGCCCTCTTGCTTCATCAGCTTGTGAGCCCATTCAATGGCGTCTTCGCTGCTAACCTGTTCCACTTGGTCGACCATTTCCAGATCCAGGTTTTTGGGCAGAAAGCCGGCGCCTATGCCCTGGATCTTATGGGGGGCGTGGGTGTGTTCTTCGCCTTTTTTGGCGGCGGTGATCACGGTTGTGGTATCGGGTTCGACGGCGACTGAGGTAATCGCTTTGCCTTTGGTGAGCTTGATAAACCGGGAGATTCCGGTCAGCGTGCCACCGGTGCCCACGCCGCTGATCAGTATGTCGACTTCGCCGTCGGTGTCGTCCCAGATTTCGGGCCCGGTGGTCTGTTCGTGAATGGCGGGGTTGGCCGGATTGTCGAACTGGCCGGGCATAAAGTAGTTGTCAGGATTCTGCGCAACAATCTCTTCGGCTTTGGCGATTGCCGCCGGCATGCCTTTGGCGCCGTCCGTCAGCACGATATCGGCGCCCAGGGCTTTCATTAGCTGCCGGCGTTCCAGGCTCATGGTATTGGGCATGGTGAGGGTGATGGGGTAGCCTCGGGAGGCGGCGACGAACGCCAGCGCGATACCCGTGTTGCCGCTGGTGGGCTCGATAATTTCCATGCCGGGTTTCAGGCTGCCGTCTTTTTCCGCCTGCCAGATCATGCTGGCGCCAATGCGGCATTTCACCGAGTAGGCGGGATTGCGGCCCTCGATTTTCGCGTAGATTTTGCCGTCGCTGATACGGTTGATTTTTACCAGCGGCGTTTGGCCGATGGAAGCGCTGTTGTCTTCGAATACGTTACTCATGGGGTGCCCTTGCAACTGTTCTTTACTATGCTATGCGATCAAGTATTGACGAAAACCCGGTAGCTGTACAGCGGCAACTCAAATTACCTTCGGCAATTTTGCCAAGGTCGCTCGATTGAAGGTGAAACGCCGGACGCCACCTCGGGTGGCGTCATAATCAGGATTATTCGTCCAGAAAGCTGCGCAGGTGGTCGGAGCGGCTGGGATGGCGCAGCTTGCGCAGCGCCTTGGCTTCGATCTGGCGGATTCGCTCGCGGGTCACGTCGAATTGCTTGCCCACTTCCTCCAGCGTGTGATCGGTATTCATATCGATACCGAAACGCATGCGCAGCACCTTGGCTTCCCGCGCGGTCAGGCCGTTGAGCACTTCGCGGGTGGATTCGGTGAGGCTCTCGTCGGTGGCGGAATCGATGGGCGACATATCGCCGTCTTCAATAAAGTCGCCCAGGTGTGAATCCTCGTCGTCGCCAATCGGGGTTTCCATGGAGATGGGCTCCTTGGCGATTTTTAGAACTTTGCGAATCTTGTCTTCCGGCATTTCCATGCGCTCGGCCAGTTCTTCCGGATTGGGCTCGCGGCCCATTTCCTGAAGCATTTGCCGGGAAATACGATTGAGCTTGTTGATGGTCTCTATCATATGCACCGGAATGCGAATGGTGCGGGCCTGGTCGGCGATTGACCGGGTGATGGCCTGCCGGATCCACCAGGTGGCGTAGGTGGAGAATTTGTAGCCGCGGCGGTATTCGAACTTGTCGACCGCTTTCATCAATCCGATATTGCCCTCTTGAATCAGGTCGAGGAACTGCAGGCCGCGGTTGGTATATTTCTTGGCGATGGAAATAACCAAGCGCAGGTTAGCCTCTACCATTTCTTTTTTGGCGCGACGGGCTTTTGCCTCGCCGATGGACATGCGTCGGTTGATGTCCTTGATTTGCGCCAGCGTCAGGCCGGTTTGCTCTTCTAACTGGATCAGGCGACGCTGTGAACGCAGGATATCCTGTTGCAGAGGCGTTAAGGCCACCGTGAACTCCGCATTGCTTTTCAGTAGGCTGCCAATCCATTTAAGGTTGGTCTCGTTGCTGGGGAAGGACTTGATAAAATCCTTTCTGGGCATTTTCGCCTGGCGAACGCACAGCGCCATGATGTTGCGCTCTTCGCCGCGGATGGTTGTGATGGCCCTGCGCACGCCGACAACCAGCGGGTCGTACTGCCGGGGTGTCAGCTTGAGGTATTTAAAGCTCTCCGCCAGGGCGTCCAGGCTCTTTTTGGAGGAGGCATGGTCGCGGCCGTTTTTGGCTATGGCTTTTTTATAGGCGTCGTTGAGTTTGCGCAGTTTGGTGAAGCGCTCCTTGGCTTCTTCCAGGTCCAGCCCGCTGTCCTCTTCCTCGCTTTCGTCGTTGTTGTTGGCCTTTGCCTCGGCCTGGGCCAGCGCCGAGGGGACTTCGTCCATGGGTTCGAGGTAGCCGGCGATGATGTCGGTCAGTTTGCGCTCTTCGGTGCCGACCAGGTCGTATTCGTCCAGCAGGTTGTCAACCGCGCCGGGCCAGGCGGTGACGGCCGCCATAATTTCCCTGATGCCCTCTTCGATGCGCTTGGCGATTTCAATTTCGCCCTCCCGGGTCAGCAGTTCCACGGAGCCCATTTCACGCATATACATGCGCACCGGGTCGGTGGTGCGGTGCTGTTCGGTTTCCACTGCCGCCAGCGCGGCGGCGGCCTCGGCGGCGGCGATCTCGTCGGTGGTCGGCTCGCCGGTGGTCATTAACAGGGTGTCGGCATCGGGCGCGGTTTCATACACATTGATGCCCATGTCGTTGATCATCTGGATGATGTCTTCGACCTGGTCCGGGTCTGATATGTCCTCGGGCAGGTGGTCGTTAACCTCCGCATAGGTCAGGAAACCCTGTTCGCGGCCCTTGGCTATCAAATCTTTTATTCGGGATTGTTGCTGAGAAGCGTCACTCATAGAAAGCATTCTTCGGGGGGCTGGAAAAATTAAACGCGCGATTATAGCGAATTAATAGGGGCTTGTCCCATTAAAAACAAGTTGTTATATCAGTAAATATAGGCTAATGACGGGGTTTTGCGAGAATCTGGTTCAATAGCTGGTTTGACAGCTCCCTGTCGGGGCCTTCCAGCAGCGCCGCCCAGGCGGTTTTGGCGGTTTTCACCTCGGTTTCGGTCAGGGCTTGGGCGCCGGCCAGTTGCTGTAGCAGTTCCAACGGCGGTTTGCTGTCGCGAATCCGCATAAGCAATTTGTTGAACAGCGGTTTAAATTCGTATTCGGCGCGGTTTTGATCGGCGACCGGGTCCATCAGGTCGGCCGCGGCCGATTCGGCGAGTTCGGCGGCGTCCTCCTGACTGAAGACGCCGCGCCAGTAACCCAGAATATGGTTCAGGGTGTACTCCGGGTGTTCGCGTACCAGTTCAATCAAGTTGCACAGGCGGTTGATCTCGCCATCGTCGAGCGCTTTTAATTGGGCCAGTTGTTCCGCCTCCGGCGCCTGTTCGACCAGCGCCGGCCGGTTTAACAGCAGGGCGATCAGCATTTTCGCCAACGGCAATTTTACCTGTTTGCGGTATGGCTGCCTTTGGGCCCGGCCCGCGGATGAATAATTTTCCCCGTCATAGTCCCGCGCTGCTATGTCGTAGTCGGGATAATCCGGGGCAGGCCCCGCCGGCCCGCCAGCGTAGTCCGACTCGGCCTGCTGTTGGCCATCAACAGGCGGGGGAGGCGCAATAATGGTCTTCAGCGTATCGGCGTCCAACTCGGTGATGCGGGACAGTTGATTGAACATCATTTCCCGAAACACGCCGTTGGGCAGTTTGTTGATCAGCGGCGCCGCCAGTTTGCTGAGGCGGGCCTTGTCGTCAAGACTTGCCAAGTCGAGGTTTTCGCTGCAGGTCTGGAACAGAAAATCGGAGAGGTGAGTGGCCTGGTTGACCCGGGTCAGGAAATCCTCCGCGCCGGTCTTGCGAACCAGCGTATCCGGGTCTTCACCTTCCGGCAGGAACAGGAAGCGCGCCGAGCGGCCATCCAACATTGCCGGCAGCGTAGTTTCCAATGCCCGGGTGGCGGCCTTTCGCCCGGCCTGGTCGCCGTCGAAGCAAAATACCACCTCTGTGGTGTAGCGAAAAATCTTTTCCAGGTGCGGTTGCGTGGCGGCGGTGCCCAGGGTGGCAACGGCATTGTGAACACCGAACTGCGCCAGTGCCACCACGTCCATATAACCCTCCACAACCAGCAGGTTGGGAATATCGCGCAGGGTCTTAATGGCCTCGTACAGCCCATAAAGCTCGCGGCCTTTATGAAAGATGGGCGTTTCAGGGGAGTTCAGGTATTTGGGTTTGCTGTCGTCGAGCACCCGCCCGCCGAACGCCACGGTGCGGCCGCGGATATCGCGGATGGGAAACATGATGCGGTGGCGAAAGCGGTCGTAGATGGAGGGCTTGTCGGGATTTTCAATCAGCATGCCGGCCTGCAACAATTGTTGCTGGGTTTGCGGTTCGCTCCCCAGCGCGCGGAGCAGGTTGTCCCAGCCCGCGGGCGCGTAGCCAACCCCGAAGTTGCGGGCGATTTCACCGCTTAGGCCGCGCTGCTTTAGGTAGTCGATAGCCTGTTTCGCTTCGGCATGTTGGCGAAGTTGCTGGCGATAATAGTAGCTGGTTTTTTCCATCAAGCTGTAAAGGTCGTCCTTTTTGCGGCGCGCCACCTCGTTTCCGGACGCTTCGCGCGGGACTTCAAGGCCGGCCATTTTGGCGAGGCTTTCAACGGCCTCCACAAAGCCCACGCGCTCGTAATCCATGATAAAGCCGATGCTGTTGCCGCCGGCGCCGCAGCCGAAGCAATAGTAGAACTGTTTATCCGGGCTGACGGTAAAGGAGGGGGTTTTTTCGTCGTGGAACGGGCAGCAGGCGCTGTAGTTTTTGCCGGATTTGCGCAGCTCGACCCTGGGTGAAACCACTTCGACGATATCCACCCGGTCTAGGAGGTCATCGATAAAGGGCTGTGGGATTCTGCCGGCCATGGTCGAGGTTTCGGGATTACAAGTCAGTTAACATACGCCGGGGTCAGGTTAGCTGTCAATCTTGGTCCTCACCCCAGCCTAGCTTTGATCATCTGGCTGACGGCGCCCATATCGGCGCGGCCCTGGAGTTGTGGCTTGAGAATGCCCATGACTTTACCCATATCGCGGATGGATTCAGCGCCAGTGGAAGTGATAGCCGCCTCGATCAGAGCATTTAGTTCTTGGTCGGAGAGGGCTGCCGGCAGGAATTCCCGGATTACCGACATCTCGGCTTTTTCCCGGTCGGCCAGTTCCTGGCGGCCGGCGGCTTCGAACTGCTGGATAGAATCTTTACGCTGCTTGAGCATCTTGTCGAGCACGGCTATCACGCGGTTGTCGTCCAGCTCGATGCGCTCGTCCACTTCAATGCGTTTGATTTCAGCCTGGATCAGCCGAATCGCGCCGAGCCGCTCTTTTTCCCTGGCCTTCATCGCGGCTTTCATGGCATCGGAAATGCGTGTTTTTAGTGAGTCGGACATGTGTGGTGCTCCTGAGCCGATTTAGAACGCAAAAAGCGCCGATCAAGGTCGGCGCTTCGGGAAAATTGTGCTGACGTGGCCGTCAGCGCAACAGGATGTGTCTTAATGCTGCTTAGTACGAAACAGAGTCTAGTACAAGCGCTGGAACTTGCGTGTTTCGCGAGACTGCTTCTTGGCGTGACGCTTCACCGCGGCGGCGGCTTTTCGCTTGCGTTCCCAGGTTGGTTTCTCGAAGAATTCGCGGCGGCGAACTTCAGCCAGCACGCCGGCTTTGTCGCAAGAGCGTTTGAAGCGGCGCAGCGCAATATCAAACGGTTCGTTTTCTTTAACACGTACTGAAGGCATTTATCTCCATTCCTGTTCAATTCACGGTTGACCGACTGTTGTTGACATTGGTCGATTGTCCTCCTGGCCGCGCCGTTGCTGATGGTGCAGGCCGCTGAGGGCGCGTATTCTATACATTTAGCTATTAACTTGCAAAATATTTGTCCACCGCCTGAAAATAACTAACCACATGAATTTAGGAGATTTTTGTCATATTATCCCGGCCTTGCTCATAAAAGGCCCAATTTGGCGACCAGGCTGTAATCAGTATAGCGAAAAGTTATGAAAGTTTTGGGTATAGAAACATCTTGCGATGAAACCGGCATCGCCGTTTACGACAGTGAACGGGGATTGTTGTCCGATGCCCTGTACAGCCAGGTGGCGGTACACGCTGAGTATGGCGGTGTGGTGCCGGAGTTGGCGTCGCGGGACCATATTCGCAAGTTGTTGCCCATGGTAAAGCAGATGTTGGCGAACCTGTCGCTCGGCGGCGGGGATATTGACGGCGTGGCCTATACCAGTGGTCCGGGACTGATCGGCGCATTGATGGTGGGCGCCGCGTTCGGCCGCTCGCTGGCGTACGCCTGGAAAGTGCCGGCGGTGGGTGTTCACCATATGGAGGGCCATCTGCTGGCGCCGATGCTGGAGGAGAACCCGCCGGCATTTCCGTTTGTCGCGCTGCTGGTGTCCGGTGGGCACACGCAATTGGTGAGGGTTGACGGCATTGGCCACTACGCAATCCTCGGTGAATCCCTGGACGATGCCGCCGGGGAAGCCTTCGATAAAGCCGCCAAGATGCTGGACCTGGATTATCCCGGCGGTCCGGAAATTGCCCGCCTTGCGGTGCAGGGGGACCCCGACCGTTTTCGATTTCCACGGCCGATGACCGACCGGCCGGGTCTGGATTTCAGTTTTTCCGGGTTGAAAACCTTTACCCTCAACACCATCGCGGATCACCGGGGAGATGAGGTGTTGCCCGACGATCAGACGATGGCGGATATCGCCTGCGCCTTTCAGGAGGCGGTGGTGGACACCTTGGCGATCAAATGTCGCCGCGCCCTGGCGGCCACAGGCATGAAGACATTAGTGATAGCCGGGGGTGTATCGGCCAATCAAAGGTTGCGGGAACGGCTGGAAGCGGCGTTGGCGAAAGAGGGGGGGCGAGTCTTCTACGCGCGGCACAAGTTCTGCACCGACAATGGCGCCATGATCGCCTATGCCGGCTGTCAGCGGTTGCTGGCCGGGCAGCGGGAAGACCTCGCGATACGAGCGATTCCCAGATGGCCGATGGACACCCTGGCGCCTATCGACGCGCCGGTTTGATTTAGGCCGCCGCCATGAAAGATATTGTGTATATCCGCGGGCTGCGCGTTGACACGGTTATCGGTGTTTACGACTGGGAGCGCGAGGTAAAACAAACCCTGGTGTTGGACTTGGAAATGGCGGCGGATATCGGCCCGGCCGGCCGCAGCGACGATGTGGCGGATGCCCTCGACTATGCCGCGGTGGCGAGCCGTTTAAAGGCGGTGGTCGAAGAGAGCCGTTGCCAATTGCTGGAAACCCTGGCGGAAAGCCTGGTGGAGATGCTGCAACGGGAATTCTCGCTGAGTTGGCTGCGCCTGCAGATTGCTAAACCGGGCGCGGTTCGCGACGCGGATGAGGTGGGCTTGATTATTGAGCGGGGCAGCCCTAGATAGCCCCTTTAAGGTGCGCCAAAAACAGCGCCAGGCCGCCCAGAATGGATACCACTATCCACCAGGCGAACAGCAGCCGCCAGGGGCGGAAAGGCTTGCGTTCAACGGAGTGAATACTGGAACTGGTTACCTTGCGAATGCGCGCCAGGTCTTCCTCGTAGTATTCCTCTTCTTTTCGCGTTCCCATAGGGGTTCCTCAGTTTAGCAGGGCCGTTACGTCGAGATACTGCCCGGCGTTGTCGCCGGTGGGTTCCTCCAAATAGGGCACTTCTCCGAGCAGCGGGCAGGGAAGTTGCTGCTTCAGCGTGTGCAGGTTCTCCCGGTAATAGGGCATATCCGGTGTTACCTGATTGGCCACCCAACCCGCCAACGGCAGACCATCATAAACAACCGCCCGGGCGGTTAGCAACGCGTGGTTGATGCAGCCCAGCCGCATGGCCACCACCAAAATCACCGGTGTGCGCAGTTCCCTGGCGATATCGGCGAAGGATTCCCGCTCATTGAGCGGAACCAGCCAGCCGCCGGCGCCTTCGATGACCGCAAAATCCGCCCCACAGGTGGTCAGTCCGCGGCAATAACCGCTCAGCCGCGCGGCGCTCAGCCGTTTCCCCGCCAGGTCGGCGGCAATATGGGGCGCGATGGCGGGTTCCAGCGCTACCGGGTTGACCTGTTGGTAGGGCAGTGCAATTGACGCTGCCTGCTGCAGCTGCAGGGCATCCTGGTTGCGCGGGCCGTCGTCGCCCAACTGGCAGCCGGCCGCCACCGGCTTGATGGCGGCGGTTTTCAAACCGTGGCGGTTGGCGGCGGCGATCAGGCCGCAGGCGATCAGCGTTTTGCCCACATCCGTGTCGGTGCCGGTCACAAAGAACACGGCCGTCATTTGCTTAGCTCGCAGTATATGACTTCCCAGGTGGCGGGCAATCCGCGGGCTTCGCGGAATTGTTCGTAGGCATCGGCGAACTGCTTCAAACGCTGGCGGCCGGTCATACCCCTGGGGCGGCCGGTGTTGACATTGTGGGCGCCCAATGCCTTTAACTCCCTGCTAAGGGAGATCGCATCGCCGTAAAACACAGTGCGTGTTTCGGTGGTCAACTGGATGCCGGCGAACCCCGCTTGCTGAAAGCTCTGTCGCAGTACCCCCATTGGGGTAAAACAGTTGACGTGGACATATTCGTCGACGGCATGCCAGGCGGTGCGCATTTCCTGCAGCGTCGACGGCCCCAGCGTCGATACCAGCGCAGTGCCTCCGGGTGCGAGCACCCGGTGAATCTCACCGGCCAGCTTGTCCGGTTGTTCGCACCACTGCACGGCCAGGTTGGAAAAGTACAGGTCGACGGCATGGTCGATAAAGGGTAGCTGCTCGGCATCGCCGCAACTCCAGGGAATGCTCCCGGGCCTGTGCGCCCTGGCGTGCTTTACCATGCCTTCGGACAGGTCGACGGCCAGCAGTTGAGCGCCGGGAAAACGGCTGTCGAGAATTTCGCTGAAATGGCCGGTTCCGCAGCCTGCGTCAAGGATAACGGCGGGTGGTTCGACGCTTTCCGCCAATGCCAGCAGCCGGTTGCCGACCGCGCGCTGCAAGTGCGCGGCGCCGTCATAGGTGGCCGCGGAGCGCCCAAACGATTCGGCTACCTGTTGTTTGTTGAGCCGATGTTGCTGCTGTCGGTAAAACCCCTGTAGCTGGTGCGCCAGCGCGCCGGGATCAGATAAGTGGGGTGCATGGGCTTGGTCGGGCAGCACCTCGACCTGTATATTGGCCGCCCTGCCTATTTCGGCGGCGGCGGTTTTGGGCACCAGCTGGTCGTGCTCGCCAAACAAGTAGAGACACGGCATGCTAAGTTGCTGCGCCGCCTTCCGGTTGTCGATAGTCCCCAGCAGCGTCAGCGCCCCCTGCCAGGCGGTCGGCTCGCGGGGCCTGTCTGCCGCGGCCAGGTGGTTAAGGGTCTTAAGCACCTGGCGCTCCCGGCAATCGCCTTTCGCCTGTAACCCGCGGAAGCGTTTCAGCGTGATTGCCGGGTTGTGTTTAAAGCCTGCTTGAAAGCCGGCAAAAGTGGTCCGGTTCATCCCCGATTGCCAATCGTCCTCGGCCTGGAAGCTGAGGTTGGTGGCGATACAGACCAGCGATGCGACGCGATTGGCGTAGGCGGCGGCAAATGCGGTGGCCAACATGCCGCCGAGTGACCAGCCAACCAGGTGGCAGTGCTCGGGCAGCGCATCGGCCAGCAGTGATAGATAGTGGCCGCCGCATGTCGGGTCGTCGACAGCGGGACTGTCGCCGAACCCGGGCAGATCGACCAGCAAAACCCGCTGCCGTTCGGCCAGCAGTGACGCCAGTGGCTCCCACACCCGGCTGTCGCAGCCCCAGCCGTGAATCAGCACCACGGGCGCGCCGCTATGCTGGTTACCGGCAAATTCTCTAACCGCCAGCTTGGGGTGTTGCTGGATTGCCGCCAGACCGCTCATGGCGTCGCTCCCCCGTTTGTAAGCACGGCCTCGCGGAGGGCATTGACCAGGTCGTCCACCTGCTGTGGCGTATGCTCGGCGCAGAGTGTAATACGCAAGCGGGCGCTGCCTTTGGCGACCGTGGGTGGGCGGATGGCGCCGACCAGAAAACCGCTTTTCTCCAGTTGGCCGGCGACTGCCATGGTCAGTGCTTCATCTCCGAGCAGCACGGGCTGAATGGGCGTTG
>JANQKW010000366.1 GCA_028280905.1 Porticoccaceae bacterium | reverse complement strand
CACCAGTTCGGCAGTTTTGAGATAGCGCACACAGTAGCCTTGCTTGCAGAGATGATCGGCTAAGACACAACTTAAAAACGTCTTGCCTGTGCCCGTGGGCCCCACCAAAATTAAATTGAGATGGGCGGTGAGCCATTTGCCCTGGGACCATTCCAGGAATTGAGCCTTCTTCAAGCCCCGAGGGACGTCAAAGTCAACTTCAGACAGCGCCGCCCCGACAAAGAGTTTGGCCTGTTTGAGGCGTCGTTGGAGTCGTTGATGGTGTCGTCGGAGATGTTCTCGCCCGACTAACAGAGCGAGTCGTTCGTCAAAGGAAAGGTCCTGGTAAGTCGGTTGGGTTTGCTGCTCTTGCCAGGCTTCAATGAAGCCGTTGAGTTTGAGGTCTTTGAGCTGGTCTAGGGTTTGTTGCATAAAGTTCAGTCCTATCAATTAAGTCCAGCATGGGGCATTCAATCCAATGCCATCGTTTCAAGTCGGTCTGGGGCCAGGGCGCAAAGCTCCAGCGCCCCAATATTGACCGGTTAATTGTCCTGCAGCCCTTAGCTGTAGTAGGTCTGGCCCCGCACATTGTCGTGGTCGATGGTGGGAGCGGCAGGGGGTTCAACGGCTATGGGCAGGTCATCGAGATGAGATTTCAGAATGGCTTTGAGCCGTTTCAGCCCAGTCATCTGGAAGACATTGGCCCGTTTACAGGCGGCCTCTAAGCGCTCACAGCCATAGTGCGTCGCCAACCGTTGGATCCCTTTGATAGTGCGAAAAGCCTGTTCTTCATGAGCTTTCGCCTCAAAAATAGCCTCAACCTGAGCCGTTGTCTGGGGGCCAATCTGCTTCGCCCAAGCTAAAAACCGGTCCTTGGATTGATGTTTGTAGGCCCAATGCTCAGGGGGCATATGGTCCGGCAGGGTGCTGTGGCGATAGGGCGCTTGGGAGCGGGGATGGGCGGCAATCCGTTGATGGTCATAAAAGACCTCAATAAACTGCTCGCTGATTTTCACGGTCACCTCCCGCCGTGCAAACCAGAAGGGAACGGAATAATAATGATGATCAATTTCGATATGGTAGTCCACATTGACCCGCGCCTTTTTCCAGCGAGCAAAGACGAAGGGGTTTGTGGGTAAAGGTTTGAGGGCTGGCTGGTCGGTGCGCTCAAACAAGGCTCGGCGAGATAACCCATACCCTTTCATGATTCGGTTGTTCAGCTGGCTCAACCGACTCCGAATCGCTTCATTGAGTTCGCTAAAACTGGTAAACTGCTGATGCCGTAAAGGAGCCAGGATTTGACGCTCCACTTCCTGCACCGCTTTTTCCACTTTGGATTTGTCTCTTGGCTTTTTCACCCTCGCCGGGATAATGGCCACCCCATAGTGTTCGGCAAAGTCTTGATAACTGCGATTGATCCCCGGTTCATAGCGACATGGGTCGTTCACTCCAGATTTCAAGTTGTCGGGAATGATGCAGGCGGGGACGCCGCCAAAGAAACTCATGGCGCGCTGGTGAGACCCAATCCAGTAAGGCAGCGCTTGGCTGGGAGTCGCTTCGGCAAAGGTGTAGTTACTAGCCCCTAAGCAGGCCACAAAGATTTCAGCCGCCGTCACCTCGCCGGTTGCCGGATCCATCACCGGCACCGTTAAACCGCAGTAATCCACAAAGGCCTTTTCCCCAGCTTTGTGGTGCTGCCGCATCGATAGGTGATGCCGCCCTTTCCACCGATTGTAGCGACGACAGAACCCGCCATAGCTACAATTCCACTCCCCTCGGTCCAACCCTTCTTGCCATAACAAGGCTAAGGTGACGCCCTTGGCTGCTAATTCTCGATGCACCCGTTCAAAATCTATCGTCTCTTCAGTCGTTTTGGGCTGCCGTTTTCCTTTACCCAACAGGGTTTGGGCTTCGCTATCCCCCAACTTTTGCAATTGCTCATAGCTGAGACCTTTGGCCGCTGCTCGTCTCAGATAGTCTTGTACGGTTGAACGGGCAATATTGCAACTCCGAGCGATTTCTGTCTGGTTGCGGCCGAGTTCATGTAACCGGATAATTTCTCGAAATTTGTCCATCGGCAATTTGGCTCCTTGTGGCTTGGCTCCCATCGTCGTTCACTGCACCTCCTCGATTTTTTCGGACCGCAGTGTAACGGGGCGCCGAAGTTAGGGGTGAATTGAGCGCCGAAGTAGGGTGTGAATCAGGCGCCGAAGTAGGGTGTGAATCGACCGCCGCCGCAGGGTGTGAATTAGGTGCCGAAGTAGGTGTAATTTTGCAGCCTGTGGCTTTAACCCTGGCTATGCAGTTACTCCGAAGATTTCATTGATGAATGAGATCTGTCCCAAGACATCTCCCCTTTCGATATCGTTGATTTGTCCCTTACGAATCATGTGCATCGCCTCGTAGCCTTTGAGCGTGCGTCGAGCCGTATTGAACGAACCGAACCCGAGACCTGCCTTGATGCGTCGTTTGATAAAACGATGATCCTGCTCGAT
>JANQKW010000359.1 GCA_028280905.1 Porticoccaceae bacterium | reverse complement strand
GCCGCAGCGGTGAGCAACGGCAAAGCGGTGCATATCCTCGGGCTGCTGTCACCCGGTGGCGTCCACAGTCACGAGAACCATATTCTCGCCGCCATTGACCTGGCGACTCAGCGGGGGGCGAAGGAAATTTACCTGCACGCATTCCTCGACGGCCGGGATACCCCGCCCAGAAGCGCCGAACCCTCACTGCGGTTGGCCATTGACAAGTTCGAACAGCTGGGCGTTGGTAAAATCGCCTCGATTGCCGGGCGCTTTTACGCGATGGACCGCGACAAGCGCTGGGAGCGCGTGCAGGCGGCCTATGATGCGCTTACGCTGGGCGCAGCCCAGTATCATGCAGCCGACGCCATTGAAGCCCTGCAAGCTGGCTACCAACGCGATGAAGACGACGAGTTTATCAAACCGACACTGGTGTATGGCGACGGCGAGTCGCCGACCAGAATAAGCGATGGCGACACAGTGCTGTTCATGAATTTTCGCCCCGACCGGGCAAGGCAACTGACCCGCGCCTTTGTGGATGACACCTTCGACGGCTTTCAGCCGGAAGTGAGGCCGCAACTGGCAGACTTTGTGATGACCACTGAGTACGCCGACGATATTCCCACCAGCTGCGCTTTTCCGCCGGAAGATCTACACAATTCGATAGGCGAATATTTAAGCGGAAGGCACAAAACCCAACTGCGAATTGCGGAAACTGAAAAATACGCCCATGTTACCTTCTTCTTCAGCGGCGGCAGAGAGGCCCCCTATCAGGGAGAAGACCGGATTCTCATTCCATCCCCCAAAGTGGAGACCTACGACCTGATCCCGGAGATGAGCGCGCCCGAAGTCACCGACAAACTGGTAGCCGCGATCGAAAGCTGCAAGTATGACTTAATCGTCTGCAACTACGCCAACTGCGACCAAGTCGGCCATACCGGGATATACGATGCGGCGGTCGAAGCCGTTGAAGCGGTAGACCAATGCTTGAAAAGAGTTTTTGAGGCGCTTGAGAAAGTGGGAGGCGAGTGCCTGATCACCGCCGATCACGGCAATGTGGAACTAATGTTTGACGAGGCATCCGGACAGCCGCACACTCAACACACCACGCTTCCGGTACCGTTAGTTTATGTGGGAAATCGCCAGGTCTCCCTGCAACCGGGAGGAACATTGGCGGATATCTCACCGACGCTGCTGGCGTTGATGGGTGAACAACAGCCGGGCGAAATGACCGGCCGCTCACTAGTTGAGTTTTGCTAGCGCCAACACCGCGACCCATGACATTCCTGTGCGGAAGACTGCTGCCGTTGCTGCTGGCGGCGCTGCTGTTTGAACCCTGCTTGGCGGATGAACAGCGAGAGAGAGAGAAGCTTCGGCAGCTCAGCGATAAAATCAAACAACTGCAGCAAGGCATCAAACACTCTTCCGCCGAATTGCAAACCCTCAACGGCCAGCTCCAGAAAAACGAACTCCGCATTAGTTCGCTGCAGCGGGAAATCGATGGGGTTACCAAGTCCGTAGGCCAACTCAACCACGAACTGCAGGGGCTGTCGGCCAGGAATGAACGACTGTCCGCGGCCAGGCAACAGCAAGAAAAAGCCATAGCTGCCGAAATCAATGCCAACTACCGCCTGGGGAGGGAACAGACCCTGAAACTGCTGCTCAACCAGGAAGATCCTGAGAAAGTCTCGCGGGTGATGAAATACCACGACTATTTTCTTCAAGCCAGGGCGGCCAAACTCAGCGCTTACTTCGACACGCTGCGCGAGCTGCGGCAAGTGGAAACCGATATAAGAGCCAAAAAACAACGCTTGTTGGACAATCGCACGCGGCTGTCGCAGCAAAAAGACGCACTGCTCGCCGGGCAGAAAAAACGGCAGCAAGTGCTCGGCGAGCTCCGGCAATCCCTGCAAACCGACGACCAGCGGCTCAATCAACTTTTGGTGGAGCGCAAGCGGCTGGAGTCAGTCATTGAGCAGCTGGAACAAGCCACATCCTCAATCAATTTGCCCAGCTCCCTGCAACCGTTCGCCAAACTGAAAGGCAAGCTGGACTGGCCCACCAGAGGGAAATTGGAAAAACGCTTCGGCAGCAGGCGCAATACCCGGATAAAATGGAACGGCTGGTTAATCGCCGCACCCGAAGGTACCATGGTCAAAGCCATCCACCACGGCAGAGTGGTTTTTGCGGACTACCTAAGGGGCCAGGGAATGCTTATTATCGTCGACCACGGTGACGGCTACATGAGCTTGTACGCCCATAACCAGGTGGTTTTGAAGGAAACCGGCGACTGGGTGCAACCCGGAGAAGTCATCGCCAAGGTGGGCAATACCGGGGGCCGGCAGGATACGGCCTTGTACTTTGAGATCAGGCACAAAGGGCGGCCCACCAATCCCAGGAACTGGCTGCGCGGCTAGCAAGCGGAGCGCTCAACGGCGGCCCTCGACTTCCAAACTGAGAAAAAGGACCGATTCACTGTCCAATACCGCAACAGCTGGCTCGGATGTTGAAGCACACCGATATTCGGCATACGGGCCAGCAGGACATCAACAAGGCAGATTTTATATGATTAGAAGTACTCTCCTTAACCTATTGGCGGCAGGCTGCCTGCTAATGCCGCTGCTCTCAGCAGCTGACGCAGAGACCACCCAAGAAGGCCGCGTCCCACTGGAAGAACTGCGCCTGTTCGTGGAAGTTTTTGAGCATATACGCAAAGCGTATGTCGAGGAAATCGACGACGAGACCATGCTAAAAAACGCCATAGTGGGGCTGCTGGAGGGGCTGGACCCCCACTCGGTCTATCTGGACGAAAACAGCTATAGCAACCTGCAAGAATCTGCCAAGGGCAGCTTTGGCGGACTGGGGTTGGAAGTGGGCATGGAAGATGGATACGTCAAAGTGATCAGCCCTATCGACGACACGCCTGCGCAAAAGGCCGGAATCAGGTCGGGGGACCTGATTATCAAGCTGGACGACCAGCTTGTGAGGGGTCTGACGCTGCAGGAGGCCATCCAACTGATGCGCGGCGAAGCGGGCACCGACATTCGCCTGACAATTTTGCGCGACGGCGTGGACAAGCCCTTCGACGTGACAATAACCCGGGGTAATATCGAGGTGAGAAGCGTCAGAAGCCGGCAATTGGAGCCCGGCTTTGCTTACATCCGTATCGCCCAGTTCCAGGAAAAAACCGGCGCGCAATTTCGCTCGACAGTCAACAGGATGCTCGAAAAAGACCGAGAACTTCGCGGCATCGTGCTGGACTTGCGCAACAATCCGGGTGGACTGCTGACGGCCTCTATCGACGTGACCGACAGCCTGCTAAGCGGCG
The DNA here is from genome assembly GCA_028280905.1 of Porticoccaceae bacterium. Classification (GTDB taxonomy): domain Bacteria; phylum Pseudomonadota; class Gammaproteobacteria; order Pseudomonadales; family Porticoccaceae; genus JANQKW01. The sequence continues at coordinate 10,034 of JANQKW010000359.1, read as the reverse complement.
GGTTGATCGTTTACACGGAAGGCCGCCTACCCGGCTCAAATACCCGCTACACGGCGACCGAAGGCGATATGCTGCAAGGGCTCCCGATCGTGGTGCTGATTAACAGCGGCTCCGCCTCCGCGGCGGAAATTGTCTCCGGCGCGCTGCAGGATCACAAGCGCGCCATCGTGATAGGCACCGCAAGCTTTGGCAAGGGCTCGGTACAAACCGTATTGCCGCTGGGCGACGACCGCGCGGTTAAACTGACCACCGCGCGTTACTTCACGCCCAATGGGCGCTCTATCCAAGCGGAGGGCATCACCCCGGACATTATCGTTTCCCCGGCGGAAATCAACTACCTGGACCAGGGAAATGTTATTAAGGAGGCCAATTTATCCGGCCACTTACGCAATACCAACGGTAACAACCAACCTAGCAGGCAAAGGGATCAAATTAGTGACAATCAGCTTCAGGAAGCGTTAAACTTGTTGAAAGGCATATCAATATTGACAAAAAATACTGAAAAAGACAGTAATTGAGAAATATGTCACAATTCGTCTCCATAATTTACCGGCAGTCGGCATATTGAACCAAATGCTGCGCGATACAGTCATAATTTGGGAATCTGTGGAATTAGATGGGGTAAATAAGGCAGGTTGCATATGAACGCAGTCAGAGCAGGAGAAGCGGAAACCTCAACTCCTATCCGGAGCGAGCGTTTCTTCAAACTTCATGACTTCTGGTTTTTTACAACTCGTGAAGGCACATCTGTGGGTCCGTTCGACTCCAAGCACTGTGCAGAATCAGCTGTAGCAGACTATATCGAGTTTATCCACAAGGCCGGACCCGAGGCGCTGGAATTTTTCAAACCAGGAATTAGCTACGCTTCCCAGTCGGCATAGTTAAACAGGCGGCGTACCTAAAGTCGGACCTCGACACCCCTATCCCGCATATAGGCTTTCGCCTCCGGCACAGTGTGCTCCCCAAAATGAAAGATACTTGCCGCCAGCACGGCATCCGCTTTTCCCAGAACCACCCCGTCCACCAAATGTTGCAGTTCTCCCACACCGCCTGACGCGATTACCGGCACGTCAACTGCCTCACTCACAGCACGGGTCAACGCCAGGTCAAAGCCGTTTTTGGTGCCGTCTCTGTCCATACTGGTGAGCAGAATTTCTCCGGCGCCATAGTCAGCCATCTTTGCGGCCCAAGCTATGGCATCAATGCCGGTGGGGTTGCGGCCGCCGTGGGTAAAGATCTCCCACCGGCCGGGCTCACCAGCGGCGCTTACCTGCTTTGCGTCAATCGCCACAACGATGCACTGGGAACCAAATTTTTCGGCGGCGTCCCTGACGAACTCCGGATTCTTGACCGCCGCTGAATTAATACCCACCTTGTCCGCACCTGCGTTAAGTAACGCGCGGATATCTTCGAGCGTTCTGACGCCGCCGCCGACCGTGAGGGGAATAAACACCTCGCTGGCCATGCGCTCGACGATATGCAGCGTGGTGTCCCGCTGCTCATGGCTCGCCGTAATATCCAGGAAGGTAATCTCATCGGCGCCCTGCTGGTTATAGCACTTGGCCACCTCGACGGGATCGCCGGCATCGCGAATATCGACAAACTTCACGCCCTTGACCACGCGACCTTTATCGACGTCCAAACAGGGGATAATCCGTTTAGCGAGCGTCATGGCACGCCCTCAGTTTTCAGAGTCAAACAAATGGCCCAGCTTGCCTGCCTTGGTGGCGAGATAGCTAGCGTTGTGGGGATTGCGGCCGGTGTGCAAGCGAATACTCTCCACCACGGTAAAACCCAGTGCCTCCAGAGCAGTCACTTTGCGCGGATTATTGGTCATCAAGCGCACGTTATGAATGTTCAGGTGCTTTAACATAGGAAGACAGATACTGTAGTCGCGCTCGTCGGCGCCAAAGCCCAGCTGCTCATTGGCCTCGACCGTGTCCGCGCCCTCGTCCTGCAATCGGTAGGCCTTGATCTTATTCAATAGGCCGATGCCGCGCCCCTCCTGGCGAAGGTAAAGAATAATCCCACGTCCCTGTCCCGCTATTTTTTTCATCGCCTCTTGCAGCTGCGAACCACAGTCGCAGCGCAGGCTGAACAGCGCATCGCCCGTCAGGCACTCGGAGTGAACCCTGAGCAGCACCGGCTCATCGCTGCCGAACTCGCCCATAGTAATGGCGATATGCTCCTTGTCGGTTTCGCGGTCTTCAAACCCGTAGATATCAAATTCCCCCCAACTGGTGGGGAGGCGCGATTTCTCAACAAATCTCAGAGTCACACAATGCTCCGAAAGCCAACCAGCCGGGTATTGTAGCCGGGAATCGGGTGGAGTAAAGGGAATTTGCGTCTAGCGAGTCTTCCGCAACACCATCACACCCTGTTCTTCGGTCATATTAACGCGGGTGAGAAAGCTGTTGCCGAGCAATATTTGTTGTGGATGCGTTCCGATAACCACGGCGGCTTCCACCTGCCAAAGCGTAATGGAACCCACCGTCACCTTGGGCAGGGTAATGTGTAGGGTCTCCACCACGCCGCCGGCAGTGCTGGCCCGGCCCGAACGGCCCTTGCGAAAATCCAGCCCCAGCCGCTCCGCCTGCAGGTAATTCATCGCAATAGTCGTCGCGCCGGTGTCCACCAAAAACGTCACCGGGTGGCCGTTGATATTGCCACCAACGGAATAGTGGCCGCCAGCGCCCTTGGGAATCCGAACTTCCAGGGTTTCCGCGGAACGGTAGGTTGACGAAATACGTTGGGACAGCTCCAGCGTCAAACGCTCGCCGTCGACCTCCACAACCGCCTGCTGGCTGTCGCTGCTAATCAACTTGACCCCTTCCGGGCTGGTTTTCCCCACCTTCAGCAGGCGCTGCTTGCCGTTGATGGTCAACACCGCCTGCCCGGGAAACAACCCGTTTACGCTGATATCCGGCAGGCTCCAGGCAAGCACCGAGCTGAGCAACCACAGTGAAGCAACAAAACCTTTAACTGGCAGTATCCGGGATAACACCATATCTCTACGTAATCAGTACACTGGCACCATAGAGTATCAGCCAGGCCATCACGCCGGCCACCAAATCATCCAGCATAATACCCAAACCGCCGCCTAGTTCACGGTCCAACCTGCGAATCGGCCAAGGCTTCCAAATATCGAACAACCGAAACATCACAAATCCGGCGGCTATCCAGGGCAGGGTTGCCGGTATTGCCGCCATGGCCAACAAAAAACCGACAATCTCGTCCCAGACGATCCCAGGATGATCGTGAACCTGCAGGTCTTCAGCGGTTTTGCCGCAGATAAAACAGCCTGCGGCCGCGGATAACGCCAGCACCGCCAGGTAGGCCGCCAATGGCAGCGCCGCCAGCAACAGGAATAAGCCCACGCCGACCAGCGTGCCCAGGGTGCCGGGCGCTTTCGGCGACAGGCCTGCGCCAAAACCGAATGCCAACATATGCACGGGGTTCTTTAACAGCGCCGAGAAGGTCGGTGAACTGGTATCCGGTAAAGTCAAAAGTGCTGGTACCCCGTTCGGTTGCCCAACTGTTCGGGCGTTATGGCGCGTCCCTGCTGGTCAAGGCATTCTATACCCCGCCCGGCAACAATTTCACCGACAGCAGTCGCACCAATGTCGCCGCTATCAATCAATCGCTGTAAATCAGGTTGTTTATCCGACGGAACCGTAAAACACAACTCATAGTCATCGCCGCCGGTCAGCGCCCAGCGCAGCGCCTGTCGCTCGCCGGATATTTCCGTCAGGCCGGGGAATAGCGGCAACATGCGGGCGTCCAGGCGAACACCCACCCGGCTTGCTTCGGCGATATGCCCCACATCTGCCAGCAGGCCGTCCGATATATCAATCGCGGCGCTGGCCAGATCGCGCAACTGCAGCCCCTCTGCAACGCGGGGCGTCGGCAAATAATAACGATCGAGCAATGCTCGCCGCTGTTCCGCCTGTGTTGTATCTGCCAGGTAGTCCAACGCCGCCGCCGCGGCGCCCAATTCGCCGGTTACATAGACAAGGTCGCCCACCTCGGCGCCGGCCCGGGTCAAACTTCGACCAGGCTCTACTTCGCCCAGTATTTGAATGCTAACGGTTAAGGGTCCCCGCGTGGTATCGCCGCCGACCAGCGCACAGCCGTAGCTTTCGGCATCCAGCGCCAGGCCCCTGGAAAATGCCTCCAGCCAAGCGGTATCGGTATCAGCCAACGTCAAGGCCAGTGTAAACCAGCGGGGCCGCGCGCCCATCGCCGCCATATCGCTGAGGTTAACCCGCAATGCACGGCGCGCAACGGCATCACCTGCGGCCTGCGGAGGGAAGTGCACCCCGGCAACCAGGGTATCCACAGCCGCGACCAACTGATACCCCGGCGAAACCTCAAGGATGGCGGCATCGTCGCCGACGCCCAGAGCAACACCGCGGCTCGCGGCGGCAGCGCCCAGGCCGGCAAAGTAGTTGCGGATAATGTCAAACTCCCGGCCCTGCATGCAAACCGCATCAGGCGCGGGCAGCGCCTACCTCCGGGGCTCGCGCCCTCACCGCCACCTTGTCCAGCACGCCGTTAATATATTTATGGGCGTCGGTGGGAGCAAAGGTCTTGGCGAGGTTGACAGATTCATTGATCGCCACCTTATAGGGCACGTCTATTCTCTTCAGCAGCTCATAACAACCCATCCGCAATACCGCCAGCGATATCAAATCGAGCTCTTCCGGGTTGCGGTCGAGGAATCGCGTAAAGGCGTTGTCTATCTCTTCAAGATCGGCGGGAATGCCGTGCAGCAGCTCGCGAAAAAACTCCGCATCAACCTTCGCCATGTCATTGTCGGTGAAGAATTCCGCTTCTACCTTGGTTATGTCCGCGCCGGACACCTGCCATTGGTACAGCGCCTGCACCAGCAGCTTGCGCGCTTTTCTGCGGGCGGTAGGCAGTGACACCGGCTACGCCTCGTCTATCTGGGCCAGCAGGGAAACCATTTCCATCGCGGTCAGCGCCGCCTCTTCCCCCTTGTTTTCATGGTCATCGCCAGAACGCAGCTGCGCCTGTTCCAGGTTGTCGGTGGTCAACACGCCAAACGCCACTGGTTTTCCCAGCGCCAGTGCTACGTCGCCAATACCGCGGGCACATTCGCTGCAAACATAGTCGAAGTGAGGCGTATCGCCGCGGATGACGCAACCCAACGCAATGACGGCATCGACATGGTCCCGGCCGCCGACCTGTTGCGCCGTCAGCGGTAGCTCAAAAGCGCCCGGCACCCGGTAAACGGAAACCTGCTTGTCGGCTACGCCCTGACGGGCCAGCGCGCGCAACGCACCGTGTAACAGCGGCTCGGTAATCTCCGTATTCCAGCGGCTTACCACAATGGCATAGTGGGCGTCGCCGGTTTCGAAATTTCCCTCCACGGGTCTGAACTCACTCATGGTTTAAATCCTTGCGTGTGGTTTACTCTATCGGTCATCGCAGGCCACTGTTTCCACGACTTCCAGATCGAATCCGGATATCCCCGCGTACTTGATCGGTGCGCCCATCAGCCGCATTTTGTGGACATGCAGGTCCATCAGAATCTGTGAGCCCACACCCACCTGCTGAAACTGCACATGCTCGGAACCCGGTTGCGTGGCGCGCACTTTCTCTCCCAGATTATCCTGTAACCGCGCCTCCAATTCGGCGCCGTCAAATTCGTGGCCAGGGTCAACCAACACCAGCACCCCCGCCCCCTCGCGCTCGATTCGCGCCAGCGCTTTATGCGCGTTCCAGCGGGCGTGGGGAACATTCGGATCATGCAGGCCCAGCAGATCCCTCTCGGGCGAAGCCACATGTACCCGCACCAATACCGGCTTACTGCTATCTATTTTGCCTTTTACCATGGCGTAGTGATAGCCCTCTCTGGCGCTATCGAAATAAGTATAAAGCTGGAAATCGCCGTATTCCGTTTCCACCTGCCTGACACCCAGGCATTCAACCGTCTTCTCGTTGGCAATGCGATAATGAATTAGGTCCGCGATGGTACCAATTTTCAAATTGTGTTTTTGCGCAAACAGCTCTAGGTCCGAGCGGCGCGACATGGTGCCATCTTCGTTCATGATTTCCACGATCACCGCAGCTGCTTCCAGCCCGGCCAAGCGGGCCAAATCGCAACCGGCTTCGGTGTGCCCGGCTCTGCTCAATACGCCGCCGGGTTGCGCCATTAACGGAAAAATATGGCCTGGCTGCACGATATCCCTTGGGCCGGCGTTGGGCGCCACCGCCGCCTGAACGGTCAGGGCGCGATCCGCCGCTGAAATGCCCGTTGTCACCCCCTCGGCCGCTTCGATCGACATGGTAAAGTTGGTGCCGTGGGTGGAGCCGTTTCTGCCGACCATTAACGGCAACTCCAACTGTTGGCAACGCTCGCGGGTGAGGGTCAGGCAAACTAAGCCGCGCGCATGGGTCACCATAAAATTGATATCCTCCGGCCTAACTTGGGACGCCGCCATCACCAAGTCACCCTCGTTTTCCCGGTCTTCGTCGTCAACCAGTATCACCATTTTGCCTTGGCGAATATCGGCGATTAATTCTTCAACTGTATTTAATTTCATCGTTCCCAACTCTCGTTCCGGCGCACCTGCCCCACGCGACCCAGGCTAGCTATCGCCCAAGGGTTCCAGCAGTCGCTCCAGGTACCTCGCCACCACATCCACTTCTAAATTTACCTGAGCGCCCGGTTGATACCCGCCTACCACGGTGTTGTCTAGCGTGTGGGGCACAATATTGATCTCAAACTCAGCACCCTCTACTTTATTCACCGTTAGGCTGGTGCCATCAATCGCGATCGAGCCCTTGTGGGCGATATATTTCGCCAGCCCAGCCGGCGCTTTCAACCGGAACCTCTCGGAACGGGCATCGGTTTGCCTCTGCAACACCTCGCCGATGCCGTCCACATGGCCAGACACAATATGTCCGCCAAACCGGGTTTCCGGCAACATTGCCGGCTCCAGGTTCACCGGCGTTCCCGGTTGCCATTGGCCGACAGTGGTCAGCGATAGGGTTTCCACCGATACGTCGGCCACGTAGCCATCGCCAGGCAATTCGATAACAGTAAGGCAAACACCGTTGGTGGCCACGCTGTCTCCCAGTTGCCAATCGGAAATATCCAACTCGCCGGTGGCTATGTGCAAGCGCATATCGCCACCCCTGGGCGCCAGAGAAGCCACCGAACCGACCGCCTGAATAATTCCGGTAAACACCGTTAACCTCCCATGCCATCATTGTCGGGAACCAGGCTGATTCGCCAATCGTCGCCCACTGCCCGAATGTCGGTAATCTTAAGTCGACGCTGCTCGGCCATTTCGGTAAACGGCAACGCCAGCAACGGCCGCGCGCTGCTACCCAGCAGCGTGGGCGCCATATAAACAATCAACTCATCCACCAGGCCGGCCGCCATAAATGCCCCGGACAATTCGGCGCCCGCCTCGACCAACACCCGGTTGCAATCCCGGTCCGCCAGCGCTGCTAATAACGCCACCAGGTCCACTCTACCTTGCTTGCCCGGCAGTTGCAGCAGTTCAGACCCGGCCACAGCGGCGCTATCGGTTGTCGCCAGCAACGTTTTCCCGCCATTAAAAAGCTGGGATTGCTCCGGCAAATTAGCGCGGCTGCCCACCACCACTCTCAAGGGTTGCCGCGCCGCTACTTCCTCGGCCGTTACCTGCTCTTCATCCGCCAACCACAAAGCATCAGCCCGCACCGTGAGCGACGGATTGTCGTGAATCAGCGTCCCGCTGCCGGTGGCGATTGCGCAACTGAGAGCGCGCAGCCGCTGCACATCGCTGCGCGCTTTCGGCCCGGTAATCCACTGGCTCTCGCCGCTGGCCATCGCAGTGCGGCCATCAACGCTCATCGCCAGTTTAACCGTCACCCAGGGCAACCCGGTCTCGTGGCGTTTGACAAAGCCAGGGTTAAGGCGCCTCGCTTGTTCCTCCAGCACGGGGCCGGCGATGTCCACGCCGGTGTCCTGCAAATACTTGACTCCCTTCCCTGCCACCTGGGGGTTGGGGTCATGCATCCCGTATACCAATCGGGCCACTCCCGCTTCCGCCAGTGCCGCGGCGCAAGGCGGCGTGCGTCCGTGGTGACTGCAGGGCTCCAGGGTTACGTAAACCGTTGCTCCAAGCGCTTGTTGATCCGCTTGTTGCAGCGCCAATACCTCCGCGTGAGGTTGCCCGGCTTTCCGATGCCAACCCTCGCCGACCACCTCGCCGTCCTTTACCACCACGCAACCCACGCTGGGGTTCGGCATGGTGGTGTATCTGCCCAGCCTGGCCAGTTGAATGGCGCGGGCCATCATTTGGGTGTCGAAAATTTCCTGGTGGGTGACCGCCACGACCGCTCAGCCCTCGTGTGCGGTTGTGCTTTCCAGCTTGTCCAGTTCGGCGCGAAATTCGCTGATATCCTCGAAACTCCGATACACCGAGGCAAACCGCACATAGGCGACCTGGTCCATCTCCCTGAGCCGGTCCATCACCGCTTCACCGATCACCCGGGAGGGAACTTCCCGTTCGCCCATTACCTGCAGCACATGCTTGATTTGCGATATCGCGGCTTCCATATCCTCCACACTGACCGGGCGTTTTTCCAGCGCCCGCTGTAATCCGGCGCGCAGTTTTTCCTCATCGAATGGTTCCCTGGAGCCACTGCTCTTGATCACCCGCGGCATCAGCAGTTCGGCCAGTTCATAGGTGGTAAAGCGCTCCTTGCAGGAAAGGCACTCACGGCGACGGCGCACTTGGCCGCCCTCGGCAACCAGCCGGGAATCAATCACCTTGGTGTCATCAGCATTACAAAACGGGCAGTGCATAACTTGTCTCTATCACCAACGGTCAGGCCGCGCATCTTACCATATTTAGGTCCAGGCCAGCTTTCATGCCCCCTGGCGCCCGTTAGTAAGTGCTAACAAAAAGCGAGTAAGCGCCAATAAAAAGCCCCGCTATTGCGGGGCTTGGTCCATCCGTTGGCCTGCCAATCAACCGTAAACCGGAAAACGTTGGCATATGGCCAGCACGTCCTCTTTCACGCGGGCGATCACCTGTTCTGCATCGCCGGCCTCCAGAGCATCCAGCAGATCGCACATCCAGTGAGTCAGTTGAATCGTCTCCTCTTCGCCAAATCCGCGGGTGGTAATCGCCGGAGTGCCAACTCGCAATCCAGAGGTGATAAACGGCGAGCGCGGATCATTTGGCACGGCGTTCTTGTTCACCGTAATATTGGCTTCTCCCAGCGCGGCATCGGCATCTTTCCCGGTGTATTCCTTGCCTATCAAGTTGACCAGCATCAAATGGTTTTCGGTGCCCCCGGAAACAATGTCGATGCCGCGCGCGATAAAAGTCGCCGCCATCGCCTTAGCGTTTTTGACAACCTGTTGCTGGTAAACTTTAAAATCGTCGCCCATGGCCTCTTTAAAGGCAACCGCCTTGGCGGCGATCACATGGCACAGGGGGCCGCCCTGGCCGCCGGGGAATACCGCCGAATTCATTTTCTTGGCGATTTCCTCATCGTTGCAAAGAATAATGCCGCCGCGGGGGCCGCGCAGCGTTTTGTGGGTGGTGGAGGTCACCACGTCGGCAAACGGCACCGGGTTCGGGTAAACACCGGCGGCAATCAGGCCGGCGACATGCGCCATATCCACCAGCAGGTAAGCGCCAACTTGATCGGCGATTGCCCGGAACCGCGCCCAGTCCAACACGCCGGAATAGGCGGAGAAACCGGCCACGATCATTTTCGGCTTGTGCTCCAGCGCCAGCGCTTCCACCTTGTCGTAGTCAACCAACCCGGTTGCCGCTTCCAGCCCGTACTGAACGGCGTTATACATCTTGCCGGAAAAGTTGGGCTTGGCGCCATGGGTCAGGTGGCCGCCAGCGTCCAGGCTCATGCCCAGCACGGTATCGCCCGGTACGCATAGCGCCTGATAGACAGCCGAATTGGCCGGAGACGCCGAGTGCGGCTGAACGTTGGCGTAATTGGCGTCGAACAGCGACTTTATCCGTTCAATTGCCAGCTCCTCTGCC
>JANQKW010000357.1 GCA_028280905.1 Porticoccaceae bacterium | reverse complement strand
TGTTATGCTGCGCCGCAACAATCGCGCTCGCGTCCTTGTCATAACCCCTGATCTCAGGGAGCCCGTTGGCCAGCCCCTGCCCGCGACGCTCCGCGGCTTCCCGGTAAATATCCGACCAGCTGCAAACATCGTGCTGAAGCCACCGCTGGAAACCAAATGTTTGCCGTTGCAGACCGGGAGCAATGTCCGCCGCCATCATCGCGCCTTCAATCAACAGAGTGCCGCTGCCACACATAGGATCAATCAAGGCACCGTCCTGCGCCGCCATGTCAGGCCAACCGGCGCGCAGCAGCAAGGCCGCCGCCAGGTTTTCCTTGAGTGGCGCCGGCACCGCGGCGACCCGATACCCTCGGCGATGCAGACTCCGCCCGGACAGATCCAGGCTCAGCACGCAGCTGCCCTTGGATAGCCGGGCATTCAAGCGAATATCCGGCTCTTTCAAATTCACGTCGGGACGGCCTCCGCAGCTCGCCTGCATTGCATCTACCAGTCCGTCTTTTATTTTCTGCGCACCAAACCGGGTATGGCGGATGGCTGCGTCCGTGCCGGAAAAATCCACCGCAAAGGAGCTCTCGGGTGTCAGATGGTCGGTCCAGGCGATTGAGCGCGCCGCTTCATAAAGATCGTCGGCGCTGCTGACCTCGATCCGCGCCAGTGGCAATAAAACCCGGTTCGCCAACCGGGACCAGAGACAGGCCCTATAGGCAAACGCCTGGTCCCCGGTTGCGTAAACGCCGGCGACCGTCATTCGCTGACTCGCTGAACCAAGCGCTTTTAGCTCCGCAACCAGCAGCTCTTCAACGCCTTTTGGACAGGCGACAAACCACTCCATACCACTAACCTTAATAAAAAATGATCCCGATCAAGCCCGGATCAGTGGAGTATTACATTAGGGAATTAAAACACCCCGACAATAGAAAAATAAAATCTTCGACATTGCAGTCAATCTTTGATGAACTAGGTGGGCAAAAAATAAGACACTCATCTGCTGCGCTATCATAGCCGGCCCGAATCAGGAGCACTGCTTATGCGAAGACAAAAACGCGATTCCTCCCACAGAGCCTACATCAAGGGTTATCAAGCCGGTTTTGGTGGTCGTCAACGCGACGCCTGCCCCCACTCAGAAGAAACATCTAACGCACTAAACTGGATCAACGGCTGGAGAGAAGGTCGCGAAGACCGCCGTCTTGGCTATAACGAATATACAGGACAGCAAAAAGTCGTCCATTTCTAGATGGACTAATCAAGAATTCCACATCCTTTTAGGGCTGTATGCCCGAAACAGGGGTCCATCAAGGCCCTTCGAAGCGGAGACTGGACGCAATTGCGTCCACCGCTTCCCTTATTAGCCTGGGCCCCCGGTAAATGAATCCCGTATAGATCTGGACCAGGCTCGCGCCGGCCTTGATTTTCTCCGCGGCATCCTCGCCGGAACAAATTCCCCCAACGCCAATAATCGGTATTGCGCCGTCAATAGCGCGGCTCAGCACTTCCAGGCGTTCCGTTGCCAAATCCAGCAGCGGCGCACCCGAAAGTCCGCCCGCCTCCGCGCCATATCGGGAATCGGCCACACCCGCCCTGCTCACGGTCGTATTGGTCGCGATCACGCCATCAACCCTCTGCTCTACCAGGGTTTTGGCCACGTCCTCGATTTCGGGATTCGTCAAATCCGGGGCTATCTTGACCGCTAACGGCACCCGGTGACCCTGCTGATCGGCCAAGCGCTCCTGCTCACGCCTCAGCCCTCCTAACAGCACTGCCAGATTGCCGCCCTGTTGCAAATCCCGCAGGCCCGGCGTATTCGGGGAGGAAATATTAACAGCTATGTAATCGGCATGGGCATAAACCCGTCGCATGCCAAGCAGGTAATCATCCATCGCCTTGTCGACGGGGGTTGCGAGGTTCTTGCCGATATTGATGCCCAATACGCCGCTGTAGCGACGCCGCTTCACCCGTTCAACCAGATAATCCACACCCAGGTTATTGAAACCCAACCGGTTGATAATCCCGTGGTGTTCCGGCAGGCGAAACATCCTGGGCTTGGGGTTTCCCGGCTGGGCACGCGGCGTCACCGTGCCGATTTCAATAAAGCCGAATCCCAGCGAACCGAGACCGTTGAAGAAATCACCATTTTTATCGAGCCCGGCGGACAGACCCACCGGATTGGGGAAATCGAGCCCCATAACGGCAACTGTGTGATTCGGCACCTTATCACCGATAAACCGGGTAAGACCGAGCCGCTCGCCGGCGGCTACGGCGTCGAGGGAAACCTGGTGGGCGGTTTCCGGCGGAAGGGCAAACAGTAACTGTCTTAACAAAGGATACATTAGGGGCCTCGCTGCAACTGCGCGCAAGGATAATCGAAGCGAATTAACAATGGAACCGGAACGTTTTATCAGCGCCGGCGTTTGGCCAACAAACTATCCAGGTGATTGGCAAAAGCTTGTCGGTCCCGTTGACTCAACGCAGGTGGGCCACCGGTGGCAACGCCGCTGGCGCGCAGGGTATCCATAAAATCCCTTATATTCAGCCTTGCCCTGACATTGTCAGCGGTATATAGCTCGCCTCGCGGGCTCAGCGCAAAACAGCCCATTTCAATCACTTCAGCCGCCAGTGGAATATCACTGGTGATTACCAGGTCCCCGGCCACGGCGCGCTTGACTATTTCATTGTCGGCTGCGTCATAGCCCTGGGAGACCTGGATTGAATTAATCAAGCGCGACCTTGGAACACGCACCGGCTGATTGGCCACCAGCGTCAGCGGCACACAGGTGCGTTGCGCCGCCTTGAACAGAATATCCTTTATTGCGCTCGGGCATGCATCAGCGTCCACCCATATATTCATCTTTGGCAGACCACGGATTGATTTGCAATTTTCATAAAAGTGTTCCGTTCCCCTATTGCACAAAAGCGCCCGGGGCGTATTGGCCATTGGAATTAGCCGTGGGGCAAAAGCGGGCTGATCACTGTTCAGCGCAGGCGGGTTTCTCCTCCTGATGTCGCGTCGCCTGCACCAGATCCAGCAGCTCCCGCAACGCCACGGAAAACATTGCAAAGTCTCTGGTGGGTGTAGCCTTCAAATCCAGAATCATATCAGCCCAGCGACTGATCAGCACCGCTTGCTGCTGTTGCCAGTAATCTATGCCGACATCCACATCCTCCTCCTGTTTAATGTTCTCCAATAGCAGCGTAGTCAGCTGGCGGCGCTGGCCTTCCAGCTCATCCATAAAGGATTCTCGCGCAAAGTCTTCCCAGCGGCTGTCATGGGGCAACTGAATGATCTGATCGGAGAACCACTCCAGTTGCAAAATTCCCCCCAACTGAAAGTAGACCTGGCTAACCAGCTCAGTGGGCAGTCCCGTCCGCAGCTGTACGTCGGCAATGCCAAACCCGAAGTAAAGGCTATTCGAACAGTTGAGCAGCATCGCCACGTCACGACTGAGGCCCATCTCCTCCAGGCGTTGCAACTCAGCGTCAAAGCTCTGCCGCTGCTCCGCGTCGAGCGTTTCCGGAAAACTGGAGATGGTATTTTGGATTATCGGCGACAGCATGGCGATCTCCGCCTCGATATCCTGGCAGGCCCTGCGATTGCGCAATATCCAGCGCGACACTCGCCTGCCTAGCCGCATAAGCACGTCGAACAACTCGAACTGAACGGCCGACGGTTGCCGGTAATCCAGCGCCTCAACGCTCTCCCACGCCTGCTTCAATTGCAGTGTGTCGCGCATAATTATGTAAGCGCAAGCCACGTCCCCTGTTTCCGCGCCGGTAGAGGTGACCTGCCTCTGGGCGAAGCTAAGGCCCATTAGGTTGACGATCTCGTTGGCGATCTGATTAATCACAATCTCCTTATTGAGGCTGTGGGCGGCAATATCTTCGGGATACTCCTCAACTATTCGGCGAGGAAAGGCATCAAACACCGCTCGGGCGACATAGGCGTTGTCAGGTACGTCCGACTCGGCCAGCGCCTCCTTGAGCAGGATTTTTGAGTAGGACACCAATACCGACAATTCTGGCCGCGTCAGGTTTTGGCCGGATTTAGCGCGTTCGCCAAGCGTCTCGTCATCGGGCAGGTATTCCAACTGCCGGTTTAACCGGCCCGCCGATTCCCAGTCGGTGATACAGCGCCAATATTCGGAGAGATTCTCGTCGCACTTGTATTTCGCCAGTGAGATAGCCTGGGTTTGCCGATAGTTGTTGTGCAATACCCCTTCGGCAACACCGTCCGTCATCTGCTCCAGCAACAGATTACGCTGTTTGCCGGTTAAATCCTCATTGGCCACCAATTGGTTTAAGGCAATTTTGATATTGACTTCATGGTCGGAGCAGTCCACCCCACCGGCGTTGTCAATAAAGTCAGTGTTGCAGGCGCCGCCGCTGAGGCAGTATTCGATGCGGCCGCGTTGGGTGAGCCCCAGGTTGCCGCCCTCGCCAAACACCCGGCATCGCAATTCCCCACCGTTAACCCGCAGGTTGTCATTGGCCCGGTCGCCAACGTCCATATGCGACTCGGAAGTCGCCTTCACATAGGTGCCGATACCCCCGTTCCAGATCAGATCCACGGGCGCTTTCAACAGATAGTGGATTAACTGATTAGGCGTCAGTTTCTGTTCCGGAATATCAAACAGCTGTTGAACCGCCGGACTCAATTCAATGGACTTGGCGGCGCGCGGAAAGATACCGCCCCCTTCGGATATCAACTCGCGGTTGTAGTCATCCCAACTGGAGCGGGGCAACGCAAACAACCGCTGGCGCTCGGCAAAACTGACAGCCGGGTCCGGGTCGGGGTCGATAAATATATGCAGGTGGTTGAATGCGGCGACCAGCTTGATATGGTCTGACATCAACATGCCATTGCCGAATACATCGCCGGCCATGTCGCCAATGCCGATAACGGTGAAATCGTCCTGCTGGGTATTGAGATCCAGCTCCCTGAAGTGGCGTTGCACCGCCACCCAGGCGCCGCGGGCGGTAATCCCCATTTTTTTGTGGTCGTAGCCGTTGCTTCCGCCGGAGGCATAGGCGTCGCCGAGCCAGTGGCCGTACTGCTCGGAAATATCGTTGGCGATATCGGAAAAAGTCGCGGTGCCCTTATCGGCCGCCACCACCAGGTATGGGTCGTCGTCATCGCGGCGAATCACATCGGTGGGCGGCACCAATTCTCCGCCGATACGGTTGTCGGTCAGGTCCAGCAGTCCCTGCATAAACAGCCGGTAGCAGGCAACGCCCTCCTCCAGCATAGCTTCACGGCTGCCAACTCGGTCAATCCGCTTGGCAACGAAGCCGCCCTTGGCGCCGGTGGGGACAATTACTGAATTCTTGACTTGCTGCGCTTTTACCAGCCCCAGCACCTCGGTGCGGAAATCCTCCATTCGATCGGACCAGCGAATGCCGCCACGGGCGACTTTCCCACCGCGCAGATGTACGCCTTCCATGCGCGGGGAGTGCACAAATATTTCATACTTTGGCCGGGGTTCCGGCGCTCCAGGTATATCGCCAGGCGACAATTTAACGGATATATAGGGCTTGCTGTTGCCCTGTTCGTCCCGCTGGAAAAAATTAGTTCTAAGGGTCGCCACCATCAGTTGCAGATAGCTTCTCAACACCTGGTCTTCGTTTAAGTTGGCCACATTGTCCAACGACGCCAAAACCTTGTCGTAAAGACGCACGCCCCGCTGTCCGTGGTCGACTTCGCTGTCCGCATACTTCGGGTCAAAGTAACTTTTAAACAGCGCCACCAGGTTGCGGGTGATATCCAGGTTAGTCGCCAGCGTATAGGCGATGAAGGAGCGACTGAACGACTGCCCCAACTGCTTCATATATTCAGCGTACAACCTCAGCATAGCCACCGCACGCCATTCCAGCCGCGCACCCACCACCAGGCGGTTAAACTCGTCATTTTCAGCAATACCGGACCAGATCGCGGCGAACGCATCCTGAAAGTTATTGCGCACCGCCACCACATCCACCGCGATATCCAGCCCGAACTTCAGCGTGAATTCGTGGAGCCAAACAGTATGCCCCTCGATGGGGACAATTTCATAAGGGTGTTCGCCCAACACCCGAAATCCCAGGTTTTCCAGTATCGGAACCAAGTCGGAAAGCTCCAACCGCCGTTCCAGGTGAAAGATTTTAAACCGCATCACATTGGGGTCCGCGCCGGGCGCCTGGTAAAAACTCATCGCAATGCGGCTTTCGTCCGGCAGCGTGGTGAATAACTCAATATCGTGGACCGCGGTGCGCGGATCAAAGTGCTCCCGGTAACTGGCGGGAAAGGCGTTGCGGTAGTTTATGGCGGTCGACCGCCCCTGCTCCTCGCCCCATTGATCAATAGCGGACACCTTCAGGTCATCCCGCCAATCCCGGGTCATGGCGGCGATGTGCCGCTCCATTTCCCGTTGATTTAACGTCTTGTAACGGTCGGACTGAATCCTCAACACATAGTGGGTCCTGGCCAGCACCGACTCGGCGAAGTAGGTATTAAACTCAGATTCGCTGGCGTCCATCTCCTTGCTGAGATACTCCTGGATTTGATTGCGAATCTCAGTGCGGTACACATCGCGGGGCACATACACAATACAGCTGACGAACTTTTCAAAAGGGTCTGAGCGCACAAACAACCGGACCTGGCGGCGTTCCTGAATCTGCCAAATACCGATCAGAATGCTGTACAACTGTTCATCGGAGGAGTGAAACAGCTCTTCCCTGGGATGCACCTCGATAATCTGCCGCAGCGCCTTGCCGTCGTGACTGTCAGGGTCCAGCCCCGAGCGGCTGAAGATATTGCTGACTCGCTTGCGGATTATCGGAATCTTAAACGGGCTCAGGCTGTAAACAGACGAGGTGTAAAGGCCAATAAACCGGTGTTCGCCTATCGGACGACCGTCTTTCCCGTAGCGTTTGATAACCACATAGTCTGAATAGGCCTGGCGGTGCACCCTGGCCCGCATCGACGATTTGGAAAAGGCGATGGCGATATCGCTGCCATCCGCGTAGAAATCCCTTATTCCCTGATTTAAAGACGCCAGCGGTTCACTGGTAGCTCCCTTTCTATGCAGCCGAAATAGACCCAGCTTGCCCTCGGCGACATTCGCCATCGTGGGCTCACCGCCTTCTTCGATGAGTTCAAAGCTGTTGTAACCGAGAAAGGTAAAATAGCCACCGTGCAGCCACTCCAGGAATGCTAACAGCTCAGCTTGCTCGTCTTCGTCGAAACCCGCCCTGTTCTCGCGCGCCTCGGCAATAATGCCGTCGAGTGTGTCCAACATAGGCCGGTAGTCGTCGGTCACCGCCTCCACGTCCGCCAACACGGAATTGAGCTCAGATAGCAACACATCCCGGGCCTGATCAGACGAGAACATATCTATCTGGAAAAATATCAATGCCTCCCGGGACTGGGATTTATCACCGTCCGTGAGCAGGCTTTGCAGCTTCCCTTTGCCGTCCCTAACAGATCCCAGAATAGTACTTTTTACCGCCTGAATACTGAGACCCTGACGGTTCAACTCGATGCCTATGGTATCTACCAAAAACGGCATGTCCCGCTGCAGGATAAAGATATGGGTGCGAGCGTTTTCCCAACCGTCTTCCTCCAACACCGGGTTAAAGATCCTTATCTTCGGCCTTCCGGGTTCAACCTGCTGGAAAAACTCCCATAGCGAGCGAACAAACCCGCAGATATCACTAATCGGCTCGTGCTCCAGCTCCTCCGTCGGGAACAGCTCGAAGACCTTTCGCGCAAATGGAATCAACTGCCGCGAGTCCTGCTCGTTAAATCCCTCGTGGATTTTCTTCTCAAGCTGCGGAATAAACTCACTACCTACTGTGGTTTCCATTTTGTTCTCCTATGGTGGACTAGCTCCCAGCCTGGTTTATTATTGAACTTGGCGTGCCGTTTACAGTCCAGTGTACTAGCAATTTTCACACAACCCCATAGCGATTTTTTGCAAGGCCATATCCTTTTGTAGAGTCAGCCAGAACCCATTACAATCCGACCCCAATTTCTTAATCATACTTGATAATAGTGATGAGCAACCAAAGCAGTTTAGAACAACTTCGAAACTACCTAAACCGGCAGATTATCGGCCAGCAGCGACTTGTGGAGCGGCTTATCGTGGCCTTGCTGGCGGACGGCCATCTACTGGTGGAAGGCGCGCCCGGCCTGGCCAAGACCAAAGCCATTAAAGAACTGTCCAACGGGATTGCAGGGGATTTTCACCGCATTCAGTTTACCCCCGACCTGCTGCCCGCGGATATTACCGGCAGCGATATTTACCGACCCGAAAGCGGCAGTTTCGATTTTCAGCCGGGACCGATTTTCCACAACCTGATACTGGCGGACGAAATCAACCGCGCCCCCGCAAAGGTGCAATCCGCGCTGCTGGAGGCTATGGCGGAACGGCAAATCAGTATCGGCAGAAAAACCTACCAGTTGCCGGAACTATTCCTGGTGATGGCCACCCAAAACCCCATTGAGCAAGAAGGCACTTATCCGCTGCCGGAAGCCCAAATGGACCGTTTTCTGATGCAAGTTAACGTGGGCTACCCGGACGCCGCCGCCGAGCGGGACATTCTGAAGCTGGTTCGCCGCGAGGCCGCCGCCAGCGAACCCGAGCCTCCGCCGGAAATTGTGCAACAGCAAACGCTGTTACAGGCCCGCAGTGAAGTGCTGGAAATACACATGGCCGAATCCATAGAAACCTATATTGTCCAATTGGTTCTCGCCACCCGCAGTCCGCAGCAATACAGCGATGAATTACACGGCTGGCTGGAATACGGCGCCAGTCCCAGGGCGACCATCGCACTGGATCGCTGCGCCCGGGCCAGCGCCTGGCTGGACGGCCGGGATTTTGTCTCGCCCGACGATGTCAGGGAATTAGCTCACGATGTGCTGCGCCATAGACTCATCCTCAGCTTCGAGGCCGAGGCCAATGGCGTCACCCCCGACCGGGTTATTGATACGCTGATCAATCAGGTTCCCTGCGCATAGCCATGCAAGCCACAGCTATTTCATCCACCGCGGATATTCACAGCCTGGTACAACTCAGGTTGGGGGCGAGGGAATTGACTTTTTTTCCACGGATGATGGCCAGCAACCCGTCGGCCGGAAACTACCGGTCGCAGTTTCGCGGCCGAGGCATGGACTTTGATGAAGTGCGGGCCTACCAGCCCGGCGACGACATACGCGCTATCGACTGGCGGGTGACGGCGCGCACCACCACGCCCCACACCAAGCTTTATCGAGAGGAACGCGAACGCCCGGTGCTGATTGTCACGGATCTTCGACAGGCGATGTTTTTTGGCAGCAAGGGCATGAAATCGGTTACCGCCTGCCAAGTGGCGGCAGCCCTAGCCTGGGCGGGGCTGCAAACCAACGATCGGGTTGGCGGGTTGGTTTTTAATCCCACCGGGCAGCATGATATCCGCGCCAGACGCAGCCACCACACGGTGCTGAAACTTATTCATACACTGAGCGAGTCCAGTAATAATTTACTTAATTATCAAAATGATATAGTTATTTTTTCAGAAATAACTAGAGATTCGAGACGAGTGGTTCCGCCGGGCTGCTCAGTGTTTTTTATTAGCGATTTTCACGACCTGGACGGCGACTGCGAATCCGACCTTTTTGAACTGCGCAGGCACGCCGACATCAC
Source organism: Porticoccaceae bacterium (assembly GCA_028280905.1). Lineage (GTDB taxonomy): Bacteria > Pseudomonadota > Gammaproteobacteria > Pseudomonadales > Porticoccaceae > JANQKW01. The sequence continues at coordinate 401 of JANQKW010000357.1, read as the reverse complement.
CTTCTGCCACGTTTATGACGACCTGGAAACCCGCCTGCCTCCTCCCAATTACTACAAGGTCAGCAATGGCGGCAAGCCGTTTATACTCGATACCCGAAACCGCGAAAACCGCGACCGCTATGCCCGACAATTCAAGCAGCGGCAAGCGAACTTGAGACGAATTTGCACCGCCAATCGAATTGCCTATTTGCAGTTCGCCACCGGGCAGCCGGTACTCCATACACTCAGGTCTGCCTACGGGCGCCGTCAAGCTAAACAGGTAATCCGTTGAACAGCAGCGATCCATTGGCGCAGTTAAGAGATATTCACCTGCCGGAGGCCATTTCCTGGTGGCCCCCCGCGCGACCATGGCGGCCCTGGCGAAGGAGCTGGGGCCCGAGCGCCTCGAACTGTGGCTCGAG
>JANQKW010000309.1 GCA_028280905.1 Porticoccaceae bacterium | reverse complement strand
CCATTTCACCGCCGATAAACAGCTCGCTCGAGGGGTTAATCTCAGCGGCTCCCACCCGCAGCGACTCCTCCAATTGCTCCCATGTCATCGCCGGCTGATGGCAGAAATTCGCTGACCCGGAAGCGACCCGGGCATCGATTACTCGCGGCAGCGGTTCCAGCGCGTCGACAGTACCGACATTCACCACGGCAAAGCTGGCGTTAAGTTCATCGGCAATCACCGATATCGCGGCACCTCCGCGGGAAAAATTACGAATCATCTCCGCCGTGACTACTTGCGGAAATGCCGAAACGCCTTCCGCAACGACGCCGTGATCCGCAGCAAATACACATATGCTGATATTTTCGAGTTGTGGAATTTCAAGGCCCTGCCAGCCGGCAAATTTTATGGCGATGTTTTCAAGTTTGCCGAGCGACCCCGGGGGCTTGGTTAATTCCGCCTGGCGATTGCTGGCCCGGTCTTGACTGGCGTTATTAATTGCTGCTGCGGGTTTATCCCACCAGGGCTTAGTGAATGGTTTCATTTTAACTCCTGTGGCAAGCCGGCAACTACCTGGGTGACACGGTGACAAATAGAGGCCAATGCCTGATTTAAGAAGCCACTTTCGTCGACGAAACGACGCGTGAGCTCACCTAAAGGCACGATGCCGGAGCCAACCTCATTGGACACGAGGATAATTTCGCCGCTCAATGTCGGCAAAATCTCTAACAATTGCTGTCTCTGCGCATCCCAGGTCTGATTGTGTAGACAGTTGCTCAGCCAGAGCGTTAGGCAATCAACTAATAGCGTTCGGTCCTGTGCATGGTTTGCAAGTAGCGCTTGAGCCAAAAACAGTGGCTCTTCCACCAGTAACCACTCATCGCCGCGGCGGCGCCGGTGGTTGTCGATTCGCAGTGCCATTTCCTCGTCGCCGGGGGTGCCCGTAGCGAGGTATACGCAGGATTTACCCGAAGCCAGTGCACGCTGCTCGGCGAGTGCACTCTTGCCGGAACGCGCTCCGCCGATAATGAGTTGATAATGCCCTTTCATTTTGCTGCTTGCTACCTGGGAATGATCACGGGTAAGTTTGTTTGTCTTGACGGGATAATGTCCACCTCCACGTTGAAGATCTGCTTGATAATATCCGGCTCGATCACCTCCAGTGGGCTGCCCGACGCGGCAACTCGACCGCATCTGAGCATGATAATTTGGTCGGCACAATTGGCGGCCAAATTCAGATCGTGTAATACCATTATTACCAGGATATTGCGCGCAGCAAGTTGACGTACCGCCTGTAGTACCATCCGCTGGTGCTCCAGATCAAGGGAGGAGGTCGGTTCGTCCAGTATCAATGCCTGTGTGGTGTCGGATTCCGCATCCCAAATCTGTGCGATGACTCGTGCCAGTTGGACTCGTTGTTTTTCACCCCCCGACAGGTACGTGTAGGCGCGGCCGCGAAGGTAGCTCGCATCGACCAGTTCCAGGGTCTGTTGCACAATTTCATGGTCGCGTTCCAGGCCACTGCTGTGGGGTGTCCGTCCTAACATGACCACTTCTTCCACCAGGAAAGGGAAATTCAGGTTGGAAGACTGCGGTAATATCGCCATATGTCTGGCGCGCTCAAGCATTGGCCACTGGTGTATGGGTTTGTGATTGAAGCTCACATCGCCGTGAGTGGGTTGAATGTCACCGGTCAAGACTCGCAGCAGACTGGTTTTTCCAGCGCCATTTGGGCCGACGATGACGGTTATCTCACCCGCTTGGAGACGGAAGTTGAGTCCATGGAGGATTAGCACGCCTCCAATATCCAGGCTTATGTTTTCTGCCGATAACATCAGGATAACCTGCGACTTTGCATTAGCAGGGAAATAAAAAAAGGTCCGCCGAATAAAGCAGTAACGACACCCACGGGGAGTTCGGCTGGCGCAACCACAAGCCGCGCCAGTGTGTCCGCAACCATCATCAGTGCCGCACCCAAAAGCGCCGATGCGGGCACGAGATAGCGGTGGTCGGGGCCGATTAACAGGCGCACAACGTGAGGTACAATCAGGCCGACGAAAGCAATCCAGCCGGTCACTGCAACACTGCAACCCACTCCCAGCGCAGTCAATATTACCAAACGGCGTTTCATCCACTCCACATCGATGCCCAGGTGACGGGCCTCCGATTCTCCAAGCAGGATGGCATTCAACGCCCCGCTTTCACGGGGCAAGCGCCAGGCGAGCAAAGCGGCGATTAATGCAATGAGACCTACCTGTTGCCAGTTGGCCTGATCGAGGCCACCCATCTGCCAGATGCTGATGCGGCGCAACATGTGATCGTCTGAGAAAAAACTGAATAGGCTGTTAATTGCTCCGGCCAGTGCGCTGATCGCAATACCGGCCAGTAACATCGTGGAAACGGATGTGCCCTCAGGCGTATTCGCCAATCGATAAACCACGATTACCGCTAACAGTCCCCCGGCAAATGCGCCGCAAGCAACCAGTGGTAATCCCACGACAGAGTGAAAGCTGAGCCAGGATGCGCCGATTACAATCATAGCACTGGCTCCAGCTGAAGCACCCGCTGCCACACCGATTAAGGTGGGATCAGCCAGCGGGTTGCGAAACAGACCTTGCAATACCGCCCCGGCGCTGCCGAAAATCGCGCCGATTAACAAGCCGAGCACGGCGCGGGGCAATCGAATATGAAAAAGTATCAGACCTTCCTGACCGGTGCTATCGGGGCCTTGCACCAGTAGGGACAATAGTTGCGTTATTGACATTGTCTCCACACCGAACATCAGGCTTGAGAGCAAAAAAAAGGGCAGTGATATCAGCAGTACCTGGAGTAGCGTGACGGGTTTGAGAAGTCTGCGCATGGATCACCTGGCTAGCGGGCGCCCGGGTGTTTTACCCGGCGTTGAAACCAAGATATCGCCACTGAAAAGACGTTCATCCAGGGTCTGTTCCAAGGTGTCGGCCAGCCGATCCAATTGCCGCTCACGGACAGTGGCGAGATCAATCGATTCCGGCTTGGCAAGACCCGCCCACTGCATGAGTGCATCGCAGGATTGCGGATGATCGAATAAACCGTGGAGGTACGTTCCCAATATTTTATTGTCCGGCGATAAACAGCCTTCGGTCCTGCCATCGTCCAGGAGAATAGAAAAATGATTCATACCTGATCCGGCGGAAACGCCGCAATGAATTTCATAACCCGTCACCGGGAAACGGCTTTGGTTCAGCACCAATTGGCCGGTCACCCGTTCGAGCTGCTTTTCTTCTTTCAGGTCACTGTTGATTTCCAACAGACCGAGACCGGGTGATTCGCCTGCTTGGTCTTCAATACCCTCCGGGTCGGAGATCGAATGGCCGAGCATCTGAAAACCGCCGCAGATGCCAATCAGTTTTCCGCCATAGCGTAAATGGGCGCGAATAGCGTTTTCCCAGCCGTTTTCCCGCAGCCATTGAAGGTCGCGCCTGACGTTTTTACTGCCCGGCAGTACAATCAGATCGCAGGCGGGGATTGACTGCCCCGGACCGACGAAATTTAAATCCACCTGGGGGTGTATACGCAACGCGTCGAAATCTGTGTGATTACTGATGCGGGAAAATACCGGAACATTGATTTTCAAGTTCTTCGCATTTGAATTCAGGTTTTGCTCCGCGTTTATCGCGTCTTCCGCATCCAGATGCAGCCCCTGAAGATAGGGAATGACTCCTAACACGGGTTTTCCGGTGTATTGTTCCAGCCATTCGATGCCGGGCTGCAACAGTGTGATATCGCCGCGGAAGCGATTAATGACAAAACCTTTAATCCGCTCTCTTTCGGAGGATGAAAGCAATTCCAGGGTGCCGACTATATGGGCGAACACGCCGCCACGGTCAATATCGGCAATCAGAATTACAGGGCAGTCTGCCGCCTCGGCAAATCCCATATTGGCGATATCGTTTTCCCTTAAGTTGATTTCGGCGGGACTGCCGGCTCCTTCCACGATAACGGCTTCATACTGGACTGTCAGTCTGTTCCAGGACGCCAACACGGCGCCCTGAGCGATTTGCTTATACTTGTGATAGCGCATAGCCTCCATGGAGGTTATCGCTTTACCGTGGACAATCACCTGCGCTCCGGTATCGCTCGAAGGTTTCAGCAGTATCGGGTTCATATCGCTGTGGGGTTCCAATCCGCAGGCTTGCGCTTGCAGCGCTTGGGCGCGGCCTATTTCTCCCCCGTCGACGGTGACCGCGCTGTTGAGCGACATGTTTTGAGGTTTAAAAGGCGCAACCTTTATACCGCGGCGCGCCAATACCCGGCAGATACCCGCAACCAGTACGGATTTGCCGGCGTCAGACGTGGTTCCCTGAACCATTACACATGTCATGACGGGGAATTTGATATTAAAAATCCACTCCTTCTCGGGCTTTAATGCCGGCTTTAAAGGCGTGTTTTACTTCCTGCAACTCGGTGACAGTGTCTGCCAGTTCCTGCAATCGCGAGCCCCCGCCGCGGCCGGTAACAACCACGCTCTGTTCTTGCGGGCGGTTCCGCAGTTGGTCCAGTACTTGATCTTCGTCCAGATACTTATACCCGATCATATAGGTCAGCTCATCTAATATGACCAGATCGTAGCTCGGATCCCGTAGCAGAGCTTGCGCTTTCTCCCAGGTGGCTTGAGCGGCAGCAATATCTGCTTCCCGGTCCTGGGTGTTCCAGGTAAAACCGGTACCCATTTGGTAGAGGTACACCTCCGGGCATTGGGTTTTTATGTAAGTTTCCTCTCCGGAAGCCATTTCGCCTTTAATAAACTGTACGATGCCTACCTTGTGGCCGTAACCCAGGGCACGCATAACCATGCCGAATGCGGAGCTCGATTTCCCCTTGCCGTTGCCGGTCAATACAATCATCACGCCGCGCTCAATTGATGCCGCCTCAACGCTTTTGTCAACTTGTTCCTTTTGCTTTTGCATGGAACGCTTGTGCTTCTCGTTTCTGCGATCCGACATGGTTGGCCTCCTGTAGGGTGTCTGTCCCTGGTTTTCTAGAGCCGGTATTGGGCAAATACCAATGCGGTTTGTCCTTCGGTGCGGAAGGTGCGGAATCCGGTAATAAGGGTGTAGTCCTTATCAAACAGATTTTTCACTTTAAAACCTACTGTCAACGCTTTGGTCGCACGGAAACTGCCACGTATATCAAAAAGGGCATATCCGCCGAGTTCAGTACCGTTGTCCATCCGGTTTCCGTTGTATAGCCAGGACGCCGCGAGATCAAAGCGACCGAAACTGCGAGATACATCTACTGTTGCTTTGGTCCGCGCCCGGTTTTCCAAACGAGCATCGGTATCCGCATTGATCGCATCGACATAGGTAAGAGACGCATCGATTCGCCACTGATCCAGCGACATGCCAAGGGTGGCTTCAGTGCCCAATATGTCGGCTTGGGAAATATTTTCGACAGTAGTGAATGTCAGTGCGATTAAATCTTCAATTTTAGTTTGGTAGACCGCAAAGGACCAGTTCCAGTTTTCCTGGCTTTGCTGTACCAGGAACTCCACTGACTCCGAAGTTTCGGGCGCTAAATCGGGATTGCCCTCAAAGGTAAATCCAAAGCCAAAGTCGGTGAAGGGAAAATACAGGTCGTTAAAGGTAGGTGCTTTAAAGCCGGTCCCGTAGGATAAGCTGACCATG
>JANQKW010000302.1 GCA_028280905.1 Porticoccaceae bacterium | reverse complement strand
GCGGACCGGTAGTTCAGCTGGTTAGAATGCCGGCCTGTCACGCCGGAGGTCGCGGGTTCGAGTCCCGTCCGGTCCGCCATTATATATGAGGCTGCCAACCAGAGCGGCCTTTTTATTGTCGGAAATAGTTTAGACGAGAACCCGGATTCGACAAATCGGCAGGATAGCCGATTTGGGCAGGCTTTAGGCTGGCCCGGAGGGCCGAGTGCCATGGATGGCGCGAGTCAGTCCCGTCCGGTCCGCCATTATATATGAGGCTACTAACTACGGTGGCCTTTTTTGTAAGTGAAAATTGTGTAGACGAGAACCCGGGGGCGACGAAGGCTATAGCATTGCGGGTTGCTGCCTTTTACTCGTCTCTTGTTGCGGTTCTGTTCTTTAGCTGATCAATTAGCGGTTGAAAGTCCTCTCGCCATATCTGCTCATTCAGCAAACCGATACGCTTGTGGCGAATAATACCATCGGCGTCCACCAGGTAGGTTTCCGGTGCGCCGAAAACACCCAGGTCAATTCCCAGTCGACCGTAAAAATCAATAACGCTGACGACGTAGGGATCCCCGCCCTGCTCCAACCACTGCATGGCCAGCCCGGGTTCGTCTTTGTAATTGACACCGATAATCTTAACGCCCTGCGCGGCGAGTTGATTGAGGAACGGATGCTCAATCCGGCAGGCGGCGCACCAGGTTGCCCACACGTTAATCAGGGAAACCTGTCCGTTAAAGACGCTTTCATCCACTAGTTCTCCGTCGCTTCCTCCAAGCGCCGGCAGACTGAACGCCGGAACCGGCTTGTCAATTAGCGCCGACGGCATGGCGTTGGGGTCTTTCCCCAGGCTAATCGACAAATAGAAGAACAGCCCCAGCACCAGGCAAATCAGCAGCGGGATGAGTAGCTTAAGTCTGTTCATGTGGTGGCTCGCGCCAGTTTGCTATCGGCAGTATCCACCACTCGAGGCCGACGGTAGCGTTTATCCAAAACCGCGATCAAGCCACCCAGCCCGATCATCAGCGAGCCTAACCAGATCCATCGCACGAAGGGTTTGATGTAAACCCTCACCGCCCAAGCGTCACCCGCCAGGGGTTCGCCCAGCGAGACATAGATATCTTTAAACAATCCCGGGGCTATCGCAGCTTCGGTCATAACCTGGTTGCTGGCGAGGTAACGCCTTTTTTCGGGGAGTAAGCGGGACAGCTCGCGGTCACCCCGGTAAACAAGGATTGTCGCCTGGTCCGACACATAATTTTGCCCCCTGACTTTATCCATGCCGGTAAAACTAAATCGATAGCCGCTTACCACTACACTGTCGCCGGGCGAGAGCCTGACATCCCTTTCCTGTTCGTAAATCGAGGTCAAACCGGCGCCTACGATGCAGACCGCCAGGCCCAAGTGGGCCAAATGCATCCCCCAATAATTGCTCTTGAGACGGCTCAGCCCTTTGGCAAAGGAAGTTGCGTTGCGGGTTTTCATCCAGATATCGCTGCAAATAGCCAGAAACACCCAAATTGCCAAGCCAACAGTCAACGCGGCGCCAAAAGAATAGTCTTCGCCTGACAAAAGCGGGGCCGCCAATCCAAGCACCACGGCCAACACCAGCGGCCAGCGAAGCTGCCTCACCAGCCGGGACGGCTCGGTAGCCTTCCAGCGCAGCAGGGCGCCAACGGCCACCAACACGCAGAGCAAGGACATAATGGGAATAAAAAAGAAATTAAAATAAGGGGGGCCGACCGATAGCTTTCCCCAATCCATCACATCGGCGATAAGCGGGTATAGGGTACCCAGCAAAATAATCGCCATCGCGGCCACCAATAGGACATTGTTCAGCAGCAAAAACAGCTCCCTGGACAACCCCCCGAACTGGCTCACTCCCTTCAAAGCCGGTCCCCGCAACGCAAACAAGGCCAATGAACCGCCGACAATAAGGGCCAGAAAAGCCAGGATAAAAACCCCCCGTTCGGGATCGGCCGCAAAGGCGTGAACGGAGGTCAATACGCCTGAACGCACCAGAAATGTTCCCAGCAAACTCAGCGAAAAAGCAAGAATGGCCAGCAATAGCGTCCAGCTGCGAAATACCCCGCGTTTCTCCGTAACCGACAGGCTGTGAATCAGCGCCGTGCCAACCAACCAGGGCATGAAGGAGGCGTTCTCCACCGGGTCCCAGAACCACCAACCGCCCCAGCCCAATTCATAGTAGGCCCACCAGCTTCCCAGCGCGATGCCCAGTGTCAGGAACATCCAGGCGATATTGGTCCAGGGTCTTGACCAGCGCGCCCAGGCGGAATCTATCCTGCCCTGCCATAGCGCGGCGATCGCGAAGGCGAAGGCAACGGAAAATCCTACATAGCCCATGTACAACATGGGCGGATGAACAATCAGCCCAAAATCCTGTAACAGCGGATTCAAATCCGCGCCCTCGCTGGGTGAGAAGGGCAGAGCGCGGAGAAACGGATTTGAGGTCAGCAACGTAAACAGGTAAAAGCCAACGCTTACCAGCCCCATTACCGCCAGCACGCGCGCCACCAGCGGCAGCGGAAGCGAACGGCTGAAGGCGCTTACGGCCAGCGTCCATATCGCCAGAATCAGCACCCATAACAACAGCGAGCCCTCGTGAGCGCCCCAAACCGCACTCACCTTGTAGCGGTCGGCCAGCAGGGTATTGGAATTGGCGGCGACATATCGCACCGAGAAATCATCCTGTAGAAACAGCACGACCAATACCGCGAAACTGATGCCGACAAAAACAAACTGTCCCGCCGCCAGCGGGCGCCCGGCCTCCATCCACAGCCTGTTGTTGGTAAAAACACCCAGCGCCGGCAGCAACATTTGTAACACCGCAAACACCAGCCCCAGTATCAGGGCTAGATGGCCTACTTCCGCCGTCATGATTTAACCGCCTGCCTCGCCTGCTTGCATTCGTTCATGGGCTTCCTTCATCGCATCCGCAACTTCAGGCGGCGTGTAGTTTTCATCGTGTTTGGCCAACACCTGGGAAGCCTCGAAAACACCCTGCCGGTTCAGTTGCCCGGTAACGACGGCCGCCTCGCCCTCGGCGAACAGGTCCGGCAATATACCTGTGTAATGCACTTCCAGATTCGCGGCGCCATCCGTCACCAGAAAACTGACAAAAAGCGAGTCCGCCGCGCGGGCCATGCTCCCTTCAACCACCATCCCTCCGGCCCTTATCGTCGTGTCCTGAGGAGCCTCACCACTGACGATTTTGGAGGGGGTGTAGAACAGGTTAATGTTTTCACGCAGTGCGTAACTCAGCAAACCGACAGTCACCGAGGCCAGGGTTACGATAAAGATCACTAAAATCAGGCGTTGCCGCCGCACAGGGTGCATAGTCAGTGTCCTGTCTGGCCAAACATGGCTTCACGCTGTTGCTGCTTTTTAAGGGCAATTAGCAATTGGCGCCTTTTGATCACCGGCCGCAGTAACAGCCACGCCATTACCGTCAGGGAAACCAGGTAGGCGCTCCACACATAGGGGCCGTGTCCTCCCATCGATAAAAAAGCCTGTAAACTATCGAACTGTTGCATTTATGCCTCCCCCATTAGCTCGCCTACCCACCGGGTGCGCCGCTCGCGCTGAATAATCTCCACACGGGTGTTCAGAATTAATACCAGCGTGTAGAAAGCGTAAAAACCCACTATCATCAGCAGCAGTGGCCTAAACATGTCCGGATGCATTGAAGACGCTTCGGTGAACTTGATGGTTGCCGGCTGGTGCAATGTAAACCACCAATCCACCGACTTGTAGATAATGGGTATATTGACCGTACCGACCAGCGCCAGAATGGCCGACGCCTTGTTCGCCATGTCCTGGCTGCGGTAAGAGTACTGCAGCGCCATCACACCCAGGTACAAAAATAACAAAATCAGCATCGAGGTGATTCTCGCATCCCATACCCAGTAAGCGCCCCAGGTAGGCTTGCCCCAAATTGCGCCGGTAAACAGCCCGATGGCTGTCAGCGCCGCACCTATGGGCGCCGCCGATTTCATCACCATATCCGCCAGTTTCATCTTCCAGATCAGGCCTATAGCGCCCGCTACCGCCATCACATAGTAGCCGGCCATCGCCAGCATCGAGGCGGGAACATGAATGTAGATTATACGGAAGCTATTCCCCTGCTTGGCATCCTCCGGGGCGAATGCCAGCCCCCAAATTAGACCGGTAACCAGGCACACCAGCGTTACCAATCCCAACCAGGGAAGCCAGCGACCGGTTGCGTAGTAAAACCAGCGCGGCGAACCCATTTTGTGAAACCACTGTTTAAATAACGTCCACATACCGTCTTCTCAAAAACCAACAACTACCCGTGCATGCTGATGCGCAGCGCGCCCGCCGAAGCCAGCGGAGAAACCACCGCGGCAAATGCCAGGATAGCGCCCATTAACGCGAGCGGGCCACTGACATTAATACCCTCGATGGCGCGCTGTACACTACTGGCACCGAAAATCAGCACCGGCATATAAAGCGGCATCACGATTAATGACAACAATAAACCACCCTTGCGCAGCGCCACCGTCAATGCGGCACCGATTGCACCGATCAAACTAAAGGTTGCCGTGCCCAACAACAGCCCCGTCAGCAACGGCGCGTAACCCGTGGCGGGAAGATATAACATCATCGCCAACAGCGGCGCCGTCAAGGTAAGCGGCAACCCGGTCACCAGCCAGTGCACAATGACTTTTGCCAATACCATCAGGTAAAGGGGTTGCGGGCTTATTACCATCTGTTCCAACACACCGTCGTTAAAGTCGGCCTGAAACAGCCCTTCGACCGACAGCAACGACGCTAACAACGCCATTACCCATATTATTCCCGGGGCCAGGTCGGCAAGTTTTTCAGGGTCGGGCGAGAGCGCCAAAGGCACCAGCGTCACCGCGATAACAAAAAATATCAACGGGCTGGCAATATCGCCCCTGTGTCGAAACGCCAGCAGTAAATCCCGCTGCAGAACCGCAGTAAAACCTGAACCCTCCACAACCGGCATCGCTTCTGTCTGCAGAGATCCTTCAGCCAGCATAGGCTGCCCCCGGTGCATGAGCCGTCAGGGTCATACGCTTGTAATTGTCCAGTGTTAATGTTTGGTGAGTGGATAGCACGATTACACCGCCGTTGCTCACATGCGACGCCATGAGTTTTTCCAGTAGCTTAACACCCTGCTTGTCAATTGCCGTGAACGGCTCGTCAAGAATCCAAACATTTGCCGATGAAATCAGCATGCGAGCCAACGCAACTCTGCGCTGCTGACCCGCGGAAAGGCTGTAACAAGGTAGGTCCTCAAACCCTTGCAGCCCTATTTTTGCCAGAATTTCCCGGTCGCTCCAAACGCTGGTGTCAGCGTGCATTCTGCGCCACCACTTGAGGTTTTCCGCGGGGGTCAAACTCGCTTTAACCGCCGGGGCATGCCCCATAAAAAGTAGGTCGCTCAGATAGCCATGGCGCACCGACGATATGGGGTTACCGCGCCACCGCAGCTGGCCTGAAGTGGCCGTTAGCGCAGTGCTGATAATGCGAAGCAAGGTGGTCTTTCCCGACCCGTTGGGGCCCTCTACCTGCAAAATATCGCCGGGAAACAGGTCGATGCACACATTTTCAAATAGCGGCAGGTCATCCCTGGCAAAGGAAACGGATGATAATGAAAGGTACGGAACGTCTGGCAAAACAACCAACTCTGAAAATCCGGGGCGGACATTATGCCAAAAAAAGCGTCACGGTGGTTGAGCGACGGCTTTAGCGCTTAATCCAGATCAAAATCGTAGTCCTGAATCTCTTTCTCAAGCCGCCGTTGCTCCAAGGCGTCTTCCAGTTTACGGCGAGATTCCTGGTCTACGGAAACCACCTCTGGCGTGACTTCCTCATCCTCGATTTCGGACGGGTCATCAAGATCATCTGGTTCGACTTTTTCCTCTTCGCCAAGCATATCGGCACCCCTTAATACATCCCGATAGATTCGACAGGGCCTTCGACCAACCCTTTATACCAACTACTTGTTTAACAAAGTAAAAAAAACCGATTTTTAACGCGAAAATTAAGCGCAAAACAAACAATCGTCAAGAAAAATAAATGCTTGATTTTCAAAAGGTTAAATCACCCGCCGGCAAAAACTCCGCAAACTCCTCCCAGTTTTTCAAAAAACCGAGATCTCGCTCCACGTCGATGTCCGGCAGAGCTTGCAATTCGCGCCAGCGAAACCCCTCGCTCCTCAGCCTGTTTCTAGTATAGGACATAACCCGGTCGGTCCCCCAGGGAACCCCATCAAATAAGTTGTTCGATACTTTACTCAACCCCACCAACACGTAACCGCCGTCCAACGCCGGTCCATATACCGCGTCTTCCCCCTGCTCAAGATAGTCCAATGCGCGGCTGAGGTAACTTTCGTCCAGCGCGGGGCAATCGCTGCCGATAATCACTATCTTGCGATAGTTTTTAAAGCCCGCGACAAACGCGGCCGCCATTCGCTCGCCGAGATTCGCCCCCTGCTGGTAGCACAGCTCCGCGCCGCTGCCATCCAACAGATGGTTAAAATATTGCGCGCTACCCGGAGTGACGCAAAGTCGGTAGGCGGCCAACCCGCTTTCGGCCAGGGAATTAAACGTTTTTTCCAGCAGAGCCTTGTGTAAATCGACACAACCCTGCGCGCCCAACGCCGGTTGTAAACGGGTTTTTACCTTGCCCAGCTCAGGCGCCTTAGCAAACTGTACTATGCAAGCATCCCGGTAAAGGTACATATCAACCTCTCGCTAACAGTCATCTTTCCGACTTGCCGTCGGGTAATAAATCCGGGCCAGACGCATCGGTGAAACACCTGAATAATAGGCCAGGCGCAATGCCCACATCTGCAGCACCGTGCGGCATATACCCCTTTTTTCCCATCGTCTGCTGGACGTTACCACACTAGCCGGCTCCATAGTGGGAGGTATCAATTTGTTTAGCGTTCGACACAGCGCAACATCCTCCATCAGCGCAATATCGGGAAAACCGCCAACCTGATCAAAAACTTGCCGCCGGCAATAAAACGCTTGATCACCGGTGGCCGTCCTGAACAGACGTGAACGCAGGTTTATACCCTTTTCAATAAGCCTGAATTGCCATTTATCACCGCTCAGCCGCAACGTAAAGAACCCCCAAACAGGTCTGGCTTCCAGCCAAGCGGCTGCTAGATCGCCAAGATTCTGGGGAAGGCGGGTATCAACGTGCAAGAACAGCAAGTAACCGCCCCGCGCGCGCGCGGCGCCGGCATTCATCTGGTTTGCTCTTCCACGGGGAGCGCTAACTACGGTCACCGGATGCGCGCCCGCCAGGCTCAGGGTGTTGTCGGCGCTACCGCCGTCAACCACCAGGATTTCCACCCGCAATGCCGCGGTGACGGCCAGCAGCTCACGGAGAGCCGTGTCAATGCCGTTCGCCTCATTCAGCACCGGAACGATAATCGTCAGATCAACATCGTATCCCTGGCTCGACATTGTCAATGCGCTAGTCCTCCTCTTGGCAAGGGAGTAGCCATTCCCGGCAAGGCGCGCCTTGCCATGACCGCTGACACACCAACTGCATCCGTCATTATCACCTTGAAGGAGGACTAGTCGAGCGCGCCGCCGCAGCTACTTCCCTGGCCCGCGGTGCAACCGTAACAGTGTTCACCCACCACAATATCTGTTGGTGAAAAAGTGCGGTCGAGTAAATCCTGCAAATGCCGTCTGCCGCTTCTGGCAATTACCGGATAACGGGAGCCGGCATCGGACTTGGCCCCAGCAGACGCGGTATTTTCAGACAGCGGCAGTTGTAACATTTGATTAAAATCGCAATCGTACAAGTAACCCTGCCAATCGACGCTAATCATAGAGCGGCACATAACGGCAGCTAAATTGTCTTCACTGAAGTTATCCTTTAGCAGCTTCATGTAGGCGTCGTATTGCCCCTTGGCGAGCAACACCCCGCCAAACCGGTTGATCGGCATGTTGGTAATGGTGAAGAGTTGGTTAAACGCGATGTTGAAATCCGCTTTTAGGCGTTCGCGGTACTCTTGCTCCAACTGCTCCTGGGAAGGGGGCAGAAAAGGCCCGCCTGGGTTGTAAACAAGGTCCAGAATACACCCACCCGCTGCTCCATAACCCACCGAGTTTAATACCTGCAAGGCTTCAATACTGCTTTCAAAAACGCCCTTGCCCCGCTGTGAATCCACATTTTGCTCGGAATAACAGGGCAGCGACGCCACCACCGTCACCCTGTGACGCGCCAGAAATTCCGGCAGATCTTCAAAGCCATCTTCCAGTAAAATAGTGAGGTTGCAGCGGTCAATTATCTCCAAACCCAACGCACTTGCCCGTTCCACCAGGTCCCTGAAATGCGGGTTCATTTCGGGAGCCCCCCCGGTTAGGTCCAGCGTTTGAATATCCCTCGCTTGCAACACTTCCAACAATCGCTCGATATTGGCGCTGTCCATCAACTCGGTGCGCTTCGGTCCCGCGTTGACATGGCAGTGGGTACAGCTGAGGTTACAGCGATACCCCAGATTAACCTGCAGCGTTGTCAGCCGGTCGCGGCGCAACCTGGGGAAATCTGTCTCCAACAGCAACGGACGCGTATCGAGCATAATACTTATTCCTCAATTCTGCCCGCGCTTTATGTTATGGCGCAGGTGGCCGAACCAAAGCGGTGGCAGGGCGATGCCTGTCCACCAATAGCCTCCCCGATTAATCGGACGGCCGCACAAGTTTGACGTTTTTGACTAACCGTTTCAAATTAAGGGCACCTCTATTAATTGCACATGACCTCTGCGTAGCCTGAATGGTACCAATGCAAGGCGCCTCGCGAAAGCGAAGGCTGGTTGTCCTTTGCGAGCGAGACAACGCAGCAATGGTGCCGTTCAGGCCGCGCGCAATTAATAGAGGTGCCCTTTAGTTTAGTTGCCGGATTTTGCCAATCATCACGGCTGGCGTTAAAGTTCCGGGTCAGTGGGGACGGGAAGACCCTACGCCACCCTGTTCCTGAATGATTGGAGTTGCTGCAGCGGCAATGCTAAAACCTACAGATAACCATTATCGTTCCGTTGTGGTGCTGACCGGCGCCGGTATTTCAGCGGAATCCGGGGTGAAAACATTCCGCGCAGCCGACGGGCTTTGGGAGGAACATCGCATTGAGGATGTCGCCTCGCCCGAGGGGTTCGCCAGGGACCCGGCGCTGGTACAGACATTCTACAACGACCGGCGCAAAGCCTTACTCAGCGGGAATATCGAACCCAATCGCGCACACCTTTGTCTCGCTGACTTTGAGGCGGATTTCGACGGGCGCTTTCTGTTGGTCACCCAAAATATCGATGACCTCCATGAACGCGCCGGCAGCGACAACATACTCCATATGCATGGCGAACTGTTAAAGGCCCGCTGTATGGTTACCGACGAGGTACATAACTGGCGAAATGACATTCTGGCGAGTTCAACATGTCCCTGCTGCCGGGAAGCGGGGCAGCTACGACCCCATGTCGTCTGGTTTGGAGAAATGCCGATGGCGATGGAAGCCATCTATCAGGCGCTGGAAAGCTGCGATCTATTTGTGTCGATCGGCACATCCGGCAACGTATATCCAGCCGCCGGCTTCCACCAGATTGCCCGCCAGGCGGCCGCCCAAACGGTGGAACTGAACCTCGAACCGTCGGCCAACGGCTCCCTGTTTGATGAGACCCACTACGGACCAGCTACCGAGGTGGTAGCCGAGTTTTTCGCGCAACTGGCGAGGTAACATCTCTCATCCCTACCGTTGAACCTGTTTGTTATTCGCCTGTCGAAGGAGCCGACCAAACTGCCGGAATATCCATGCAACAACCCAAGGTCGTTATCGCCACCCTGCTCGCCTTAGCCCTAATACCCGCGGTCGGCGAAGAGCCGTCAGCGCAGATTGACAATAAAGAGCCTTCATTGCAGACGGCAATTTTTGCCGGCGGCTGCTTTTGGTGCATGGAAAAACCTTTTGATGAACTCGACGGCGTGCACGGCACTGAAGCCGGGTATATTGGCGGCCACAAACGCAACCCGACCTACAGGCAGGTTTCTTCAGGTAAAACCGGGCACACGGAGGCGGTAAAGGTCACTTTCGATCCCGGGGTAGTGAGCTATCGGCAGCTGTTGGAGGTTTTTTGGCGCAATATCGACCCTCTGAATGCCGAAGGACAATTTTGTGACCTAGGCAGCCAGTATCGAAGCGGTATTTTCTATACTTCCGCAGATCAACAACAAGCCGCGGAGAACAGTTTACAAGTGCTGCAGGACAATTATTTCGGCGAACAGACGATTGTCACGGAAATCACGAACGCCGCCAGGTTTTACCCGGCCGAGGATTACCACCAGAACTACTATAAGAAAAACCCATTGCGTTACCGGTATTACCGCCACAGTTGCGGCCGCGATAGGCGACTAGAGGAAGTATGGGGCGACTATACCGGTTAGGAATGTGGGCGGATTCGCAGGAAAATACCGCCAATAATATGCACCGGTCTGATTCACACAAGTAAAATTTACCAAAAGAGGCTTTCCTAAATCACTGATTGAGGGGATAATTTGCCCACCACCAAATATTGGCCAAGCAGATGCCCTTCAATACGGACTTAAAATGCAAGCCCACTAGCGACTTCAGCTGCAACGACTGCAGGATGAACGCCTTTTGCCTACCAGTTGCATTGAACTCCAGCGAAGTTGGCCAGTTGGACGACATTATTTCCCGCGATAAACCACTCCAGAAGAATGATTGCGTGTACTCAGCGGGGCAGGCCTTTACGTCTGTGTACGCCGTTAGGAGCGGCTGTATAAAATCCTATACCACCAACTCACGAGGCGAGGAACAAGTCACCGGGTTCCATTTACCTGGAGAAATTTTCGGGATGGACGGGATAAGCAGTAAAGTGCACACCAATTTCGCGGTGGCGTTGCAAACCTCGGCCGTCTGCGAAATTCCCTTTTCCCACTTGACTAAACTTACCGGCGTGCTTCCGGCGTTGCAGAATCACTTTTTCCGGCTGATGAGTAATGAAATCGTAAGCGACCAACAGATGATTACCCTGTTGAGCAAAAACAGTGCGGAGGAGAGGCTGGCAACCTTCCTGTTAAGCCTCTCCGTGCGCAATCAGCGGCAAAAGTTTTCCGGCACGCACTTCAACCTTCCCATGTCCAGAAGTGATATCGGCAACTACCTGGGGTTGACGGTGGAAACTGTCAGCCGGGTATTTAGTCGTCTGCAGAAGCTCGGTGTGCTGAGGGTCGATAAAAAGGAAATTGAAATCCTTGATATCGACCAGTTGCACGAGCTATCCACCACTACCGATTAACGCCCTTAGAATTTATAGCCCAGAGAGATCATATAGACTAAGGGGTCAATATCCACATCGGTGGTTACCCTGGCCGCTTCCGTGCCCGGCGCCGCATCAAAGCTGATGGTGGCATCGGTGCTTATATCGGCATACCAGATAGCGATGTCAAATGACCAGGCCTCGTTAATGGCGTAGTCAAAACCGACCTGCGCCGCCAGCCCCCAAGAGTCATCGAGTTTCATGTCACCGGATAAAGGGACCGGTGTCGCGCCCGTGCCACCCAACAGTACGTCCGCGGCTACGCCGACCGCGTTTTCCAGGTCGGTGTGCACATCTTCGGAGAAGAAGGTCGTGTAGTTGATACCCACGCCCAGGTAGGGTTGGAAAGGCGAACTCGCATCCATCGGATACCACTGCACACTGAGCGTAGGCGGTAAGTGCTTGGTGGAACCGGCACTGACCGTGCCCACGCCTAAGCCCAAACCGCTCAAATCGGCATTGATATCGTGTTCAAATGGTGTCGCCGCCAACAACTCGATGCCGATATTGTTAGTCAACATGTAGGTAAACGTGATGCCCAAAGCGTTGCCTTCATCAACGCCGGCGCCGGTACCCGCCAATGAGCCTGCATCCAACGCCGGGTCGAAGTTGCTGGATAAGTTCAGGTTTGAGCTGTCATCGTTGGGGCGTACGGTTGCAAAACCGGCGCGCAAAATCATATCGCCGGCTTCATAGGCAACTGCCTGAACCGAACCGAGCCCTAAACCAGCCGCTACGGCTACGTTAATCGCTGTGGATAACTTCTTTAACATTCCTTTCTCCTCGTCTGTAAAGGTTCGCAAGCATTGCGCTGCGGCCGTCATTACAGCAGGATCAGCGGGCTGATTAGTTGATCTGGATTAATTGCCGGATGGCTGGGAATTGAGCTAAATCAAGAAATTGCGGGTTAACAGTCTAATCGGTTATTTACCGCCTCCCTTGCAGTCGGGGGATTGCGGAGCATTCTGAACTTCCATCCACTCCGCTTCGCTATAGGTGTGGATGGCCAGGGCGTGCACGCCGGCTACCAATTCCTCTGCCAGCACGCCATAAACCTGCTGGTGCCGTTGTACCTGACGCCTGCCTTCGAAACTCCCCGAAACGACCACCACCTTAAAATGTGTCTCCGAGTTGGGAGGCACGCTGTGCATATGGCTCTCGTTCACCACCTCCAGATGGGTTGGGGAAAAAGCACTTTCGAGTTTTGCGGTAATACTGGCTGAAATCGTCATGGAAATTCTTATCTATTAACCTGGCAACTAACTAGCAACTAGGTCTTGCTAATCTATTCTGTCATCGCCCACCAAGTTTAGTAATTCAGTTAACAGTTGCAAACCCCTATTCACCCATTAAAATTCCCAACCTTAACTCGCTATCAACCTGCATTACGGACCTCAATGACCATAAAAGCCCTGCTTTCAGACCGTGTTCAAACAGCTATGGGTGCCGCGGGCATACCCGCAAACTGCAGCCCGCGTATCGCGGGCAGCTCCAGGCCGGATTTTGGGGACTTTCAGGCAAACGGGGCTATGGCGGCAGCCAAACAGTTGAAGACCAACCCTCGGGAGCTGGCCCAGAAAATTCTGGATAACCTGGACCTCCAGGATATCGCCGAAAAAGTTGAAATCGCCGGGCCGGGCTTTATCAACATCCATCTCGATAACGGCTTTTTGTCCAGACAACTCGACAAATTGCCACAGTGCTCTAAGTTGAACACTCAGGGTGCTCAAACCATCGTTGTAGACTACTCCTCGCCCAACCTGGCGAAGGAGATGCACGTGGGCCACCTGCGCAGTACCATTATCGGCGACTCGATCGCCAGAGTGCTGGAGTATCTTGGGCACAGGGTTATCCGGCAAAACCATATGGGTGATTGGGGCACCCAATTCGGTATGTTGATAGCCGAACTGGAGGAACACCTAGGAGAAGGTGAAAAACCCGAGCTGGCGCTTCAAGACCTGGAGAATTTCTACCAGCAAGCCAAGCGGCACTTTGACGAATCCGAGGCGTTTGCCGATAAGGCCAGAGACTATGTGGTTAAGCTGCAGTCCTGGGACGCGCACTGTTTGGCCCTATGGCAAAAGTTTATCGCCATCTCGATATCCCACAGCGAGGAAATTTATAACGCCCTCAATGTCACGCTTTCCGCCGCGGACATCAAACCGGAAAGCGCCTATAACGATGACTTGAGCCAGGTGGTTAACGATCTTGTCAGCAGCAAAATAGCCATCGCAGACCAGGGCGCACAGGTGGTGTTTCTGGAGGAGTTGGCAGACAAGAACGGCAATCCGAGTCCGGTTATCGTGCAAAAGTCCGGCGGGGGCTTTCTTTACGCCACCACCGATCTGGCGGCGCTGCGCTATCGCGGCCAGACCCTCGGCGCCGACCGGATTCTTTACTTTATCGACGCCCGCCAATCCCTGCATATGAAGCAGGTTTTCACGGTGGCCCGAAAGGCCGGTTTCGTGGCAACGGATGTAAGCCTTGAGCACCATCCATTCGGCACCATGATGGGCAGCGACGGCAAGCCGTTTAAAACCCGCAGCGGCGGAACCGTAAAACTGGCCGATCTGCTGAGTGAAGCCGTGTCTCGCGCCACGCAGCTAATCGAATCGAAAAACCCCGATCTAAGCGCGGAGGAAAAGTCTGAAGTTGCGCAAAAGGTGGGGATAGGCGCGGTGAAATACGCCGATCTCAGCAAAACCCGCACCAATGACTATATCTTTAACTGGGAAACCATGCTCAGTTTTGAGGGCAATACGGCGCCCTACTTGCAATACGCCTACACCCGCATTCGCAGCATCTTCCGCAGGGCCGACATGGACCCGGATAACCTGGATGGCAATATAGCAGTTCGCGACGCGCGGGAAAGAATACTGGCCCTGAAATTATTGCAGTTCGAGGAGGTACTCGATCAGGTGGCCGCCGACGCGCTGCCCCACCTGTTGTGTAACTATTTGTACGACTTGGCCAGCGCCTATATGGCTTTCTATGAACATTGCCCGGTACTAAAGGACGACGTTGGAGAAGCCGTCCGCCAAAGCCGTCTGCAGCTATGCAAACTCACCGCGGATACCCTTGCCAAAGGGCTGGATCTATTGGGTATTGAGGTGATGGAAAAGATGTAATTCGGCTGCCGGGCTTAGGGGGAGTTCTCGTCTTGGTTTGGTGCCACTAATTCGCGGCCATCTGGGAACAGTGTTTGAGACTCGCTGTGAATACCTCCCTGTAAGCTCCGCACCGGCATCCCTGCCGGTGAGGGTCTCAAACACTGTTCCCAGACGCCCGCTAACGTTGTTGCTGCTCGTGACGCACTGAGCGGGTGTCTAGGAACGTCTTTTGAGACCCTCGTCGACACGGATGTCGACGCGGAGCGCCCAGGGATGGGTTCACAGCGAGTCTCAAAAGACGTTCCTAGATAGCCGCGGGAAGGTAGCTGCGAACCAAGACGAGAAGGTCCACAGAAGGAGTACTAGTTCTCCGGATTAGCTTCCTTATAAGCCATGACCTGAGCATTAAACTCATCGCCAATCGAGTTGCGCGACTCAGTTAATTCTTTAATCTCATTGGTCCACGCAGATTTATCGTCGACAGACAAATTACCGTACTCATCAGAATTCATCGCGGTTTCGCGACAGTCCAGATAGGCGTCCGCATCGGCGATAAAGGCTTTCACTTCCCGGCTCGCGGTAACTAATTCTTCCATTGCCGCAGTCGCACCGTCGGGAATTACCGGAATGGAAGGCGTCTGGCCGCATTCCGCCAACAGCGGACCACTAAATAATCCAGCCAAAAGGCACACGGCTGCCCGCGTTTTTGTTGACATCATCGCAAGTATTCTCTGTTTGGTTATAAGGGCTTTCCGGATAGAAGGGGGAGGAATCAGAAAGCAGTGAATGAGGCAACTGGCGTCGCCTTCCTTGGCGTCAGGTATTCAACCTATTTTTTAGAACGCTTTTCCCAAAACCAGGCAATACCAGCGGCCATAAGGCTCAGGGCAATCAACGCACCACCGCCATCAATTTCCGGAACCCGACTCGGCAAGGGCCCAGGTAAACCGGCGACGGCATGCAGCGCAAATGCCATGGAGCCAACTGCCAAAATAAGCTTTGCGTACAAATTTTTCATAGTAAGGAGCCTTTTATTATTCAATAACTGGTTGAAAAGTAATACGCCAGAGCAAACTCTAATTAACCACAGTTATAAGGGGTTAACCTGATATTTCCATTTCTAATTAACAACTGCTCCGCCTATTACTATACAAGAAACGCTCCAAAAAAATAAACGGAAATATTTTTAGCCAGTTAGAGAATCGGGGAATTTGCACCCATCAATAGATGTAAAAAATTCCGACGATAGTCGGGACTTCGGCGATCGAGACAATCTCGGTTGGCGCGCTTTTCCGCGCGCTATAGGCCGACCAAGGGAAATTGTGGCCGGGCCGGTTTAGTAAGGCAGGAAATCAAAGGAATAATTCAGCGTAGTTCTGGCAACATTTTCCGCGCCGAAAATAATCAACTTGATACGGGACAAGAGTTTTGCCTCAAGGCCCGGATCTTGAAGTTCACTCGAAATCAGCTTGATATTGGAGACCTGCCCGGAAGGCTCGATAACCATTCTGACAACAAATTTGCCTTCCAGAGCCGGGTTTTTGCGCAGCGCCCGGTTGTAAATGGCAAATATGCCGCCCTTGTTGCTGTCCATCACGCGGCGAATATCCTGTTCGCTGCGGCCGGGAGCACCTTTGGTGTTTCTGCTGACGCGGTTACTGGAACTGGCATTGCTGTCCACCGGGCCCGATACTTTGGTGGTTTCCCTGCCCGACAGCGCGGTACCCCCGGTATCCTGGCTCAAGGCGGCTGTGTTGATACCGCCGCTTTTGCCGGTCGCCTGGGACGTTATGATGGAGCGCTCGACCTTGTGGGCTTGCGCCGCCCCCTTGCTCAAATTATTTTTGTGCAACTGAGCTGTGTCCAGATTATCCCGCATTGCCGCCAGGTCGTCCTGGAATTGCAGCAGTCCGGCGCTGGACGCCACTTTTTTCGCCTGGTTGACCGTTTGTACCGGTTTGGGATCCGGCTTAACCGGCTGCGGCTTCTTGGGTTTGGGTTTCGGTTTAGCCTTAACCACAGGCTTGGGTTTGGGCTTGATCACGGGTTTTGGCAGGGGCTTTTGTTCCAGCACCACCCTGGCCAATTGCGGCGGCAGTTGCTCCAGTTCTTCCCTTTCGATTTCCGGAACCGGCGCCAGCGGAATAATCGCGCCCAAAACACACAGCGCCACCAACGCCGACTGCAGCATTTTCCGAAAACGCCCGTCCAGCTCCCGGGAATGCGCCCAGGGCAATTGCAGGTTGGGGCCCATCAGCGCCGCATTCATATCAGCCCCCTAATCCTTTAGCGGCGAGGTCCAGTTCGGGCATTTGCTCCGGAATCTGAGGATCATCGGCGGGCAGTTGGCTCACCGCCAGGGAAATATGCCTGAATTCGTTGGCGGCACAGGTATACATGACCTTTTTCAACAATTGGTAGGGCACGGCTTTGTCGCCCATAATGGTGACCGCCCTACCCCGTTCTTTTTCCAAGTCGGTCATCTCCGGCCGGCGTTCGATCTGATATTTCAACTCGTCTTTCAGTTCTCTTATCTCGGTTTCATCCCGGCTTATGATGTCCTCCACCTTGGCCAGCATCCTGCCGCCGACCAGTAGGTCAGTGCCGTTGACCTTGACCACTAGAGTTTGATCGGGTTTTTGTTCGGCAACGGATTCGGGAAGCTTAATATTCTTGTCCGTCTGTAGGATCTCGACATCCGAGGAGTTCACCAAAAGGAAGAACACCAGTATGGTAAAGATGTCCATAAGCGATACCAGGTTCAGCTTGGAGCTGCCCCGCATACGCTGCTGGTGGCGGGCCATGCGGCGGGCTGTTACTGATGCTTTCATGGCGCGCTCGCTACGGTTTTGGAAACAGTGGTACCAGCCGGTGCGTCTCCCAGCGACACCTCCGGAAACAGCTCCGCGTTCACCACCGATGCGGCGACTACCGCCTTGAAGGAGCGGGCGGTGTCCATCGCGGTGACTATCGTCTGGTATTCAGTGTCGGGTTCTGACAACAGCAGGATATCGCGCTTTTCGATGTCTTTTTCCTTCAGCTGTCGCTTCACTTCCTGCAATACCAACGACAGGGTGGCAAAGTCGTGTTGCAGCTGGCCCTGCGGTTGATCAGTTTCATTTTCACCGCCGGTCACCGGTTTTTTTTCTATGCGCTTTAGCAAAATACCCTGCGGATAGTTGATATCCATGTAGTCGTCGCGGATCACCAGCTCTAGCTGTTTTTTTTCGTCTTGATCCGAACCGGAGGGCGCCAGGTCGGGAAGTTTCAAGTTGAGCACCGTGATGTGGGAGAACACCATGCTCATCAGCAGCACCGGAACCAGAATAATCATCAGGTTCATAAAGGAGGTAATATCCAGCTCCGCCTCGCGAAATTTTACGCGCCTCGATCGTATCATCAGGCCAGTCTCTCAACGTCCGGTTCGGTTATTGTTATTGCGATTGCACTAGTGTTAGCAGGCGCTGGGCAATCAGGCCTTATCGGCAGAGCGCGAACCACTTCTTACATTGCTGTCGGACGCCATCAGGTTCAGGCATTTAACACCGGCCATTTCCAGGCTATCGACAATTTCCATGGTCTTGGTTTGCAACATTGAATGCGCGAGCAACAACGGAATGGCCGCCATCAAACCAAACGCCGTGGTGTTCATGGCCACCGAGATACTCTGCGACAGCAGGGTCGCCTTCTCCGTTGGGTCGGCGTTGGCCACCGCGGTAAACGCCGCGATCAAACCGATAATGGTTCCCAACAGCCCCAATAGCGTCGCCACGTTGGCCAGGGTTGCCAGGTATTGGGTGCGTTTTTCCAGGCGCGGCAGCGTTTCCAATACACCCTCTTCCATCGCCGATTCAATTTCGTCGCGACGCGGGGTTCTGGCCATCCGCGCCACGCCCGCGCCCACGATACGACCAATTGGCGCTTTGGACGCGCTGGTGTGCTGTCGCACTTCAGTGAATTTCTGTTGGCGCAACAATGGCAGCAAACGGTCGAATTCTTTGCGGTTTGACACTTTTGCACTGGTCAAGAACAACCAGCGCTCCAGGACAATCGTCAAACCCACCGCCAAAGCAATAGCAATCGGATACATAAACGGGCCGCCGTCCTGGAAAAAACGAAGGACTACATTAATAAATTCCATAGTATCACCCTCGGGAACACTCTGTTATTGTTGGGTTTGAGCACTGCCGCGCCCGGTTAATATCGCAGGCTATACAATGCCTTTGCCGACGGAAAAATACCGTGAACTATTCACAATTTTTGGGAATAGCGCTTCTCAAATTAGCGGAATCGGCTAACCGCATGACCTTCCGCCGTTTCGCCTGCAAATGGCCGGGTTAATGGTTCGCTTCGTCCAGTTGCTTGAGAATATGCAGGTGCCGCCGAAATTCGTCCCGCTCCACCGGCTCGAACAAGGCGTTGAGTTCGGAATCAAAATTCGTGTCAAAACCCTCCGGGCCATCAGGCGCT
>JANQKW010000301.1 GCA_028280905.1 Porticoccaceae bacterium | reverse complement strand
ACGTGTATTGTCAGTACCACACGGATAGGAAGAGTCGAACGACATCGGCATCGAAGCTGTACAAGGGCTCCTGTCCCGGCACGCCACCGGCGGTAACGTTTCTGAAATCGTCATATTCAAATTGCATGTGGTCCCAGAACAGATTGATCGTGGTTTTGTCGGCCATGCCCCAGAAATTGAACGGCAATCGGTAGCTGACGCCCAAGCCTATGCTGTCGGTGGTAAAGGTGCTCAGCTCCTTGTCTCGGGCCAGGAAGTTCTGCGCATCCTGAAACGGAAACAGGTCGCTGTAAAATTCCGCCGCTGTTTGGCTGTAGTGGCGGTATTTCAATTCCAGCGTTAGCTTTCCATCCAGTAGCGGGTGAATATAGGCCAGTTCTGCATTGTCCGCCTCAATGCCCCAGCTGTCGCTATAGTGACGGTATTCGCCGCGCAACGCCGCCTGATAGGGCAGATAGTAGATTCCCTTTAGCGCCACCGCATCGCTGTTGCGGGTATTGGGGTATTGCTCCGCCTGATAACTGTAGTCATTGGGGTCGGCGGTGGTGGTATCCAGATGGCGCACTGACCGGTAGGGGTTGTTGAGGAAGCCTTCGTCGACGATGCTCTCGACGGTCAGGTTGAGCACCAGGTTTTTGGTGATCACCTGCGACAGGCTGACGGCAAATTGCTGGCGGTCGATGTCCTGCTCTTCAAAGCTGTCGTTGCCGTTTTGGCTGACTTGGTCGCTGCCCACGGCATAGCTCAGCGACAGGGTGGACAAGTCGCCGAAGAAGTCCTGGCTAATGCTGAAGCCTGCCGTTTGGGCTTCATAGTCGCTTTCGCTGCTGCTACTGTAGTTCAGACTCATAATGGTCTTGTTATACAGGTAGTCCGCGCCCAGGCGATATTCGTTGCGCTCTTCGGTATAGGGGCTGGCGGTGGCCAACACGTCGATTGAAGCACTGCTGACCATATCCGTATAGTAGTTGGCCCTTACGTTAACCTTGTTGGCGATATTTTTTCTGACCAGAATAGAGGGTCCGTCAATTTCCGCACCGCCGCCATCGTAAAGGTGGTAGAGGATATCCAATCGGTCGTCCGGTAGCACGGCCGCGTTTGCCGCCAGTGGAAAAAGCGCGAGTATTAGGGCTGCTAATTGCCTCCTATACCGCCTGATACTAGTTACAACCACAGCCGCCTCCCGAACCGCCCTCGGCACCGCGCGCGCCCTCTCGGGCTTGATAGACGTGGTGCATGTAGCTGGAGGAAACCGGGTCCCGGTCAAACTGCATAATCTCCTGGGCGAGGTTTTGCCGTTCGTAGGGTTTTACCCAGGGACGGATGCCGCCGTTGCCGCTGCATCCGCTCAGCAGTGTCAGCAACAGGCCGGCGATGGTTATTTTGACTAACGGCATAATCACTCCCGAATCAACTCTCTGATCTGTTCTTTGTAGTGGTCTTCATAGCCGGGCTTGTAACCGCGGTGCAGGTAGCGCAGGTTGCCGTCGCGATCCACCATCACCGTGGTGGGCATGGCATCGACGTCGTAGAGTCGGCTTACGGTGCTGTTGTCGTCAAACAGAATCGGGAAGCTAACCGGGATATCCCTCAGCAGCTTGCGCGCCGCTTCAGGGTCGTTTTCCACATTCACGCCGAGGATAGTGAATCCCGCCTTGCCGTAACGTTTGTAGAGGTTGTCGAGCAACGGCATTTCCTGGCGGCAGGGCCCGCACCAGGAGGCCCAGAAGTTGATCATCACTACCTGGCCGCGATGTTCCGAGAGGCGCAGATTGTCGCCGGCATTGCTCTTCAGGGTGAAGTCCGGCGCGCCGGAGTCGGCGACTTTCGCCGAAACGGTAACCGCCGCAAGCAACATCAAAAGAGCAGGTATTTTTATTCGCATGGTTGTTTTCCTTAATTAAGCTCATGGTGTTGAACGATTAAAAGAACAGCGTCGCACTGATGTGCGACTCCAGATTGTGGGTGGTCTCCTCCGCACCGAGCAAATCCGTATTGAACACATGGTCCCGCACATCGAAGTGCAGGCTGAACCAGTCAGTGGCAAAGAATCGTATACCCAGTCCGAAGTTGTAGGTAAAGAAGCTGTCGCCGGCAAAATCCGTGTTGCCGGCGCCGCCTATCAGGTAGAGCGTGGTATTAAAGGCGAAGTCGTCGCCGATAAAAACCTCGCCGGGGAAGATGTTATAACCAACAGACAGGTTGTAATAGGTCAACTCCCGGTCGTCGTCGGGAATCAGCTGGGCAGAACCGCTGAGTTTTTCAAAACTGGTTTCACTGGTTTCGGTAAATCCGTAGGAGGCCTCCATAAAGAAGTCTTCGGTGGCGTGGTAGGCCAGCCGCACCCCGGCAACCGGGTTGCTGCCGAAATCCTCGACATTCATCACCCCGCCGAATCCGCCGATTTCAAAGTCTTCGGTATCGATATCGGATTCGTCGATCGTGCGGCGTTGGAGATCGGGGAGCACGATGGAATCCAGCCCCTCGTCTTCGGGTTCGTCGTAACCGGGAAGCACTGTCTCCGCGATACTGAGTGCGGGCAACGAGCTTGCCAGGGCGATTAGAAAAATACGCTTAGTCCGGCTTTCCATTCTAGTACCTCTTCGTTTTCATCGCGGCTTGTCAGCGCCACGTAATTTCTCACTTCCACGTTAAACAACATCCTGCGGTTGATGTAGGTGCGCACGCCCAACCCCGATTGAACAGTGTTGTCGGTGCGGTCTTCCGTCTGCACCAGGGTGGCCGACGGTTCGGTGCGGATAACGCCCGCGCCCAGCAAAAAGTAGGGGGAGATGCGCCATTCGGGGAACGGCTGCATTTTGATACTGCCGCTGCCGAGCAATATGTCTGA
>JANQKW010000298.1 GCA_028280905.1 Porticoccaceae bacterium | reverse complement strand
CCCGCATCCTAGATCGGGGGTCTACACGGCTCGACCGGTTTCCTTCCAGTACTGCGCGCGTATAGCCTTCTTGTCGATTTTTCCCACCGGGGTTTTGGGAAAGTCATCGACAAAATCTACCGATTTTGGCGCCTTGACACCGCCCAGTTTTTCCTTGCAAATCTCGATAATCTGCTGTTCGGTGACATCAGCGCCGGATACCAGGCTGACTACCGCCTTGACGGATTCGCCCCACTTTTCACTGGGCACGCCTATCACCACCGCCCCGCTGATACCCTTTATCGCACCGACCGTTTGCTCCACTTCGGAGGAGTAAACATTGAATCCACCGGTGATAATCATGTCCTTTTTGCGGTCGACGATGTAAAGAAAGCCGTCTTCGTCCAGATAACCGATATCACCGGTTAAATGCCAGCCTTTGGCTCTAATCTTGGCGGTTTCCTCCGGGTCGTTAAAATAACCCTCGGAGACATTCGGGCCCTTGACCGCAATTTCTCCGCGCTCGTTGGGGCCCAACTCGTTGAACTCGTCATCGAGTATCGCAAGCTCTGAAATTACGGTTGCTTTTCCGACGCTGCTCAATCGCGAGTCCGGGGCAATTTGTCCGTCGATAAAGTGATCTTCCGGGCTGAGACCCGCGATAAACATCGGACATTCCGTCTGCCCAAACCCATTCCGCATGACCGGGCCAAAGACCTGCAACGCCTCTTTAAGCCGCTCTATCGAGATGGGCGCTGAACCATAGCTCACCGAACGCAAACTGCTGTAATCAAACTCTCTGACATTGGGCTGATCGAGCAATGAATAGATACCGGTAGGAGGGAGAAAGAAGCTGTTTATTTGTTTTTCGGGTATCGTCGCAAGAATTGTCTGCGGGTCCACCTTGTCCATAATCACGAACTTGGCGCCGGCCACCATGGATGTTAACACTGCGCGACCACCCACATGCGTCATGGGGGCGGCTATCAGCATGATGTCTCGCCCGTGCCGCGACCTTTGCAGCGAATCGTTCATTGCGAAACACAGCGCGGCGAAATTTCGCTGACTTAACATGACCCCTTTGGGCATCCCTGTAGTGCCGCCGGTCAAGGGTATGCTGACCGTGTCGGTCGGTTCAAATTCGACCGGTACAAATTGATCGGCGGCCTGATTTATCCAATCATCAAAATCGCTGCCCGGCGCCTGGCTGTCGATGCAGACCGAGGCAACCAGATGCCCGGCGTTATCCGCTATCCGCTGCACGGCGGAGTCGAACTTGGATTGGTAAAATAACGCGTTACAACCGAACCTCTTTAGCACCTCGACATTGTCGCTTTCCGAGTTTCTCGGATTCACCGGAATCCACACACCGCCAGCCCGGATAATCCCGAGCGTGACCATCAGGATGGTGGCTGAGTTGAGGCTGTAGACCGCGGCGTGCATGCCTTTCTTAAAGCCGTTGCTCTGCAGCACAGTCGCAACCTTGATCGAGGTTTCCTTCACCTGCCGATAGGTGTAGACCTGCCCCTCGAATTCCACACAGGTATCGTCCGCGTAGGTGTCGCAAGCGCGATCTATGATATCAATCAGCGGTTGACTCAGTTGTAATTTCTGCATTTGTAACCTTTTACCCGGCAATCAATCTTTAACCAATTGAAAATATTAACATTATCCAGAACAAAGACCATGGCGATAACTCTCAACGAAACAGGCAAAAACTTACAACAAACGCTCGTGATCCCTGGCCTAGCCCGAATCTTGCACCAGTTGCCGAAAATTTAACGCCGGGCCGGGTCAATTTGAGCGTGCTCGCAACCGAAGGCGCAGTGGTTCTGCGTCATAGGGCGCAGGTGCGCTCAAATGGGTCCGGAACAAGTTAAAATTTGGCAAGCGGACCGCATGTTACAAACTAAATCCTGGAGACAACCTGCTAGCCTCCGGTGATGGCAACGGCTCCAGGCGAATTAGCCGCGTACTGGTGCAGGATTCGGGCTAGCCGTCGGTATCCCGACAAATTCTTATCCAGGCATCCATGGCCGAGCTGTGAAAACGCTTTTTGGGCAACGCGAAATAGAGGGTTCTTCGCATATTCCTATTTGGCAGCTTTAAGGGCACCAAGTCGCCGTTGGCAATATTTCTTTGTAGAACGATCCTGGACAGGCAGCCAACGCCCAAACCCGATTCTACGGCGTTTTTGATGGCCTCGTTATGTCTAAACTCCAGATGAATATTAAGCTGCGGCAGCAGCCCCTCCAAGGCTCGTTCAAAGGTGTATCTGGCGCCGGAATCCGGCTCGCGTAAAATCCAACGCGCCGCTTTAATGTCCTTGTCTCGCAATACTTTTTTGCGCGCCAGCGGGTGATTGGCCGCGCAAAAAACCACCAGTTCATCCTCGCACCAGGGAATCAAGTCCAGGTCGCGATGCTGAACTTCGCTCTCTATCATCCCGATATCCACCTCATAGTTGAGCACCTTGGCGACAACATCGGGCGTGTTGGCGGTATCCAACTGAACATTCGCATCCGGAAATTCATCCAGGTACCTGGCCAGATAACGCGTTGCCATATGGTTGCCGATGGTGAAACTCGCGCCGACCCGGATGTGGCCTATCTCGGTATGGTCTTTCATCAGGTTCTCGAATTCCCGGCAGTGGGTCAGCAGGTTCTCCGCGGCGCCGCGAAGGGTCTTTCCCACGGCGTTGAGTTCCAGCTTGTTGCGCGCGCGGTTGAAGAGTTTTACCTGGTAGGTATGCTCCAGGTTCAGCAGTGCTTCACTGGCTGCCGACTGCGACATGTGAAGACTTTCCGCCGCTTTGGAAATATTCTGATGTTTTGCAACCGCCAGAAATATCTGGAGCTGTCTTAGCGTATACTTCATGGGCATTCCCCTCGATTGCGGCAAGGGCTATTATACTACCGGAAATACCGATACCGATATCCGTAATATCCTGTTTTACATGGACTATGCGGCGCTGTATTCTTTGCGTCGATTTGCCCCACGCC
Organism: Porticoccaceae bacterium; assembly: GCA_028280905.1. GTDB lineage: Bacteria > Pseudomonadota > Gammaproteobacteria > Pseudomonadales > Porticoccaceae > JANQKW01. The sequence goes on along the minus strand of JANQKW010000298.1, from coordinate 1,860 downwards.
GCTAAAATCAACAACCGGGGTGCAGGCTTATTTGATAAACATAAAAGGTGAAAACATGGCTGAGCAAAAAGCGACCAACGTGCATTGGCACGAGGGTGACATTACTACACAGGATCGCAACAAATTACTGGGCCACAAGGGCGCCACCCTCTGGTTTACCGGCCTGTCCGGAAGCGGCAAAAGCACCGTGGCTGTTGCGCTGGAAGGCGTGCTCCACGATATGGGATATCTGAGTTACCGCCTCGACGGCGACAATGTGCGCCTCGGCATCAATAAGAACCTGGGATTTTCAGCGGAGGACCGCACCGAAAACATTCGCCGGATCGGGGAGATCTCCAAACTGTTTGTGGACGCCGGGGTGATCGCTCTGTCCAGCTTTATCAGCCCCTATCGGGCGGATAGGGATACGGTGCGCGAGCTTCACGACCAGGCCGGCATGGATTTTATCGAGGTGTTTGTCGACGTGCCCCTCGAGGTCGCCGAAGACCGGGATCCGAAAGGGCTCTACAAAAAAGCCCGGGCCGGGGAGATAAAGGGTTTTACCGGAATCGACGATCCCTACGAGTCGCCCCTGAATCCCGAAATCGTGCTGAACAGCGCCACAATGAGCCTGGAAGAAGAAGTCATATTACTTATCGATATGCTGAGGGAGCGCGGCATTCTGCCAGCTTCGGAATAAAACACCTACCTCATTATAGGAGAGCAAAATGATCAAGCCGCACGGCGCCGACGCGCTGACTCCGTTATTTGTTTACGATACTGAACAGCACCACGCACTGACCAGGGAAGCGGCCGATTTGCCGGCGCTGACCGTCAGCTCCGCATCGGCGGCCAATGCCGTGATGCTTGGGGCGGGCTACTTCACCCCGCTGGCCGGTTATATGACCCTCGCCGACGCCCTGTCCGTTGCCAGGCAGATGAAAACTCAGGACGGGCTGTTTTGGCCGGTCCCGATTGTCAATATGGTTGCGGACGCCGCCGGGATACAAGTCGGCAGCCGCATCGCGCTGAAAGACCCCAATGTCGAGGGCAATACGGTTCTGGCGGTGATGGATGTCGAGGGCATAGAAACGGCGACGGAAGCGGAAATCGATGAGATAGCCGAGCGGGTATTCGGCACCCTGGACGGCAACCACCCGGGCGTCGCCGCCTTTAAAAGCCAGGGCAATGTGCTCTTGTCCGGCCCTATCCAGGTATTGAATTTCTCCTATTTCCAAACCGACTTCCCGGACACTTTCCGGACCGCGGTGGAAATTCGCAATGAAATCATCGAGCATGGCTGGCAGAAGGTCGTCGCGTTCCAAACGCGCAACCCGATGCACCGGGCCCACGAAGAGCTGTGTCGAATGGCAATGGATGAGCTGGGTACCGACGGTATCCTAATCCATATGCTGCTGGGCAAGCTGAAACCCGGGGATATTCCCGCCCATGTCCGCGATGCTTCGATTCGCAAAATGGTGGAACTCTACTTCCCGCCCAATACGGTTATGATCACCGGTTACGGTTTTGACATGCTGTACGCCGGTCCCCGCGAAGCGGTGCTGCACGCCATTTTCAGGCAAAACTGCGGGTGCACGCACCTGATCGTGGGTCGCGATCACGCCGGTGTGGGCGACTACTACGGCGCCTTCGACGCGCAGACCATATTCGATGAAGCCGTGCCTGAAGACGCGTTGGAGATCGAGATTTTTAAAGCGGATCACACCGCCTGGTCGAAGAAATTGAACCGCGTGGTGATGATGCGCGATGCGCCGGACCATACGCCGGAGGATTTTGTGCTGCTGTCCGGCACCAAGGTGCGTCAAATGCTCGGCGACGGCATAGCGCCACCACCCGAGTTTTCCCGCCCCGAGGTAGCGC
>JANQKW010000286.1 GCA_028280905.1 Porticoccaceae bacterium | reverse complement strand
TCTGTTCCCAGAGGTGGTCACAATTTGGTCATGGAGGAGTGATGTAGAGAGGAGCCGGAGGGATGCATTTACAGCGAGTCTCAAACACTGTTCCCAGATGGCCGCGGAATTCTGGCACTAAACCGAGCCCCGTGACAAACCATCATGGTGGAGCTTCCATTCGTATCACCGCCGCCCCGGCAAACCGACCATTGCGCAAATCGTCCAGTGCCTCGTTAACCTGTTCCAGCGAGTAGCAATGAACCTCGGTCCGCACCGGAATGGCGGCCGCCAATGGCAGGAACTCCTCGGCGTCAGCCCGGGTCAGATTGGCCACCGAGCAAATACTGCGCTCCCCCCACAGATCCGCGTAAGGGAACGACGGGATGTCACTCATATGGATACCCGCGCAGATGACCCTGCCTCCCTTATCCACCGCGCGCAACGCAGCCGGCACCAATTCTCCCGCCGGGGCAAAAATAATCGCCGCGTCCAGCGGTTGCGGCGGCCGCTCATTTGAGCTGCCCACCCACCGGGCGCCGAGCTGCTCGGCGAACTGCTGCGCGTCCGTATCGCCCTCCCTGGTAAAAACATAGACCTGCTGGCCGTTGTGGTGCGCCACCTGGATTAGTATGTGCGCCGCCGCACCGAAACCATAGATTCCCAAACGGCCGGCATCCGCCGCCAGCCGGTAGGCGCGGTAACCTATCAGCCCGGCGCATAATAACGGCGCCGCCTGCAGGTCACTGTAGTCATCCGGCAAATGAAAACAGTAGCGGGCATCCGCCACCAGGTATCCGGCAAACCCGCCGTCTTTTTGATAACCGGTATACACGGCCTGGTCGCAGAGGTTTTCTTTGCCGCTTCGGCAGAATCCGCATTTACCGCAACTGCCGCCCAGCCAGGGCACACCTACTCGCTCTCCCACTTTAAAACCGTCGGCTCCGGCGCCCGCGGACTCGATGTAACCCACGACCTGATGCCCCGGGATCAGCGGCAATTTGGGTTGCGTAAGCTCGCCGTCAACCACATGTAAATCGGTGCGGCAAATACCGCAAGCGGTGACACGAATCAGCAGTTCTCCCTCGTTCGCCCGGGGTACCGGCAGCTCGCGCAATTGCAGTGGCTGCCCGGACTGTTCCAACAGCATCGCGCGCATTTGCGAGGGACGCTCCATACTAATCTTTTAACAGCGCTCTGAGGTTCTCGATCATATTAATCGGCAGTGGAAAAACGATTGTGGAGTTCTGGTCCCCAGCGATTTCTGTAAGCGTTTGCAGGTACCTGAGCTGCAATGCCTGGGGCTGTTGCGCCAGTGTATTGGCGGCGCTCAACAACTGGTCGGCGGCCTCGTATTCTCCCTTGGCGTGAATGATTTTGGCGCGGCGCTCCCGTTCCGCCTCCGCCTGCTTGGCTATCGCGCGAATCATACTTTCATCGATATCCACATGCTTTATTTCCACATTGGATACCTTAACGCCCCAGGCATCGGTCTGCTGGTCAAGGATCGACTGAATATCCGCATTGAGCTTTTCCCTGCCCGACAGCATGTCATCCAGTTCGTGTTGACCCAACACCGAACGCAGGGTGGTTTGCGACAGCTGGCTGGTGGCGTCGAGGAAATTTTCAACCTGAATAATCGCCCTTTCCGGATCAAATACCCGAAAATAGACCACCGCGTTGACCTTTACCGAAACATTGTCGCGTGAGATCACATCCTGGCTGGGGACATCCATAACCACAGTTCGCAGCTCGACCCTAACCATCTGCTGGATGCCCGGAATCACGATGATAAGACCGGGGCCCTTGACCTTGTAAAACCGCCCCAACAGGAACACCACACCCCTTTCATATTCGCGCAAAACCCGGAAAGTGGACCACAATAACAAGACCGCCATCAGCAAGAACGGCATTAGAAAATAATTCAAATTAAACGTCATGGCCTCTCTCCCTTGTTGGTTTTTGAATCAGGTATTGTTCCCGGAGCCCAATTTTTCTACCTGTAACACTGTGCCGTCTACGGCGTTGACCAGGACCCGATCGTTTACCTGCAATGCCTGGTCGCAGGAGACCTGCCACAGCTCGCCGTTAATCCGCACTTTCGGCTGCTCGTTAAAGGTATTTTCTACAATCACTTGCTGGCCGAGCATGGCGCTGACGCCGGACACAGGCACGGCTTTGCGGGTGCGCAACAGCATATTTAGCACGATAATCAGAAACAGCGCGCTGATGGCGGCGACCGCCAAAATCAGCGGCAGCGCGATTTGAAAGCCCGGCAATTCGGTATCCATCAAAACGATGGATCCGAAAATAAAGGCCACCACGCCTCCCAGCCCCAGAATCCCGAAGCTGGGGGCGAACGCCTCCGCAACCATCAGCCCTATGCCCAGCGCAATCAGTGCGATTCCCACGTAGTTGACCGGCAGCATCTGAAAAGCGTAAAACGCCAGCAGCAGGCAGATAGTGCCTATCACGCCCGGTCCTATCATCCCGGGATTGGAGAACTCCAGAATCAGGCCGTAGATTCCCGCCAGCAGCAGGATGTAGGCAAAGCTGGGATTGGTAATTACCGAGAGAAACTCATTGCGCCAGTCCGTCTCGTGGAGCACTAACCGCGCCTCGGCCGTATTCAATGTCAGTTCGCCCCGGTTGGTGGTTACTCGACGCCCATGCAGCTGCCGCAGCAAGTCTTCAAGGTTTTCCGCCACTATATCGATTACCTGAATCTTCAATGCCTCTTCCGCGGCGATACTGGCGGCATCGGTAACGGCCCGGGCCGCCCATTCGGCATTGCGACCGCGCAGTTCGGCGAGGCCCTCGATATAAGCGACGGCATCGTTGACAATTTTATTTTGCATGGGGTTCGCAGTGGCACCGGCGCCCTGTTCCTTATCCTGGTTTCCGGGACCGGGCATGGTCGGCGAACCGATCGCAACCGGTGTCGCCGCACCGATATTGGTTGCCGGCGCCATGGCGGCTATGTGACTGGCGTAGAGTAGGTAGGTACCGGCGCTGGCGGCTCGCGCGCCGGAGGGCGCCACATAGCTGACCACCGGTATGTCGGTGCTGAGTATGGCCTTGATCATCTCCCGCATCGCGGTATCCAATCCACCGGGGGTATCCATACGCAGCACCACCAGTTGCGCGGCGGCCTCTTCCGCCTTTTGCAATCCACTGGTGAAATACTCCGCGGTGGCAGGCCCGATAGCGCCCTTGATATCCAGAACCCAAACAGGCGCAGCGGGCAACGCTTGAGTAACCTGTTCGGGATCCGCATCCCGACCGGTTGCACCTGCGGGAATGCAGGCCATAACGATTAAAAGGCTAGACAATAGGTACTTGCTTTTGGTCATAGACGCTCCTCTCGAATCGATCCCAGCGTCAACACGACTCTTTTCTTACCGGCGGATACTGCGCCTCCGCCAGATTGATCTTGAAAGGAATCTGATAAATACCGCAAATGTTTGATCCACTCGCTCGCGACCCCTGAATCGCGCAGGGTCCATCCGCTCAGAAAAACCCGCGCTTTTCCTGATAATCATAGGTTAATTGCTCAATTTCCGCCAAAATAGCCCGATCTGTAGCGATTCCATGCGGT
>JANQKW010000194.1 GCA_028280905.1 Porticoccaceae bacterium | reverse complement strand
CTGCCGGTGGTCAGGGGTGACGCGACCGCCGCCAGGGTCATTCTGGCCAATACCATCGCATTGACACTGGTATCCGTACTGCCGTTCTTTTTTGGCATGGGCTGGATTTACCTCGCCGGCGCACTGGTCGGCGGCGGCTACTTCATCTACAGGGGCCTGCTGCTCGCCCGCTCGCCAACACCACGAATGGCAATGCGAAGTTTCTTTGCCTCGCTGATTCAGCTGTCTCTGTTACTGACGGTCGCCATGCTGGACGCAGCCCTCTGAGTTAACCATGACGAGTATTCGCCAGGTCATTCTGCCGCTGCTAAGCGCGACCCTATTCGGCCTATGCGGGCCTGCCGTGGCGGCGGATGGACACGGCGCTCACACTAACGCCACAGCCGCGCCGGCCACCCCTTTCGAACGAAAACAGGCCCTTGACACCAGTCAATCGGCGATCGGCAAAACAGTCGGCGATTACCGGTTTTTTGATACCGACGGCAATACCGTGCGCCTGTCGGCGTACCGCGGCAAACCACTGGTGATCAGCATGATTTACACCAGTTGCTTTCACATTTGCCCCACCACTACCAAACACCTTCACCAGGTGATCAAAAAGGCGCGGGCGGTGTTGGGCGAAGACAGCTTCAATGTGGTTACGGTGGGCTTTGACAGCGCCAATGACACCGCCGATGCGATGCGTCACTACGCGCGGCAACAGGGGGTCAGGGAGAGCAACTGGGATTTTCTGGCTACCGACGGCGATACCGTAAAGGAGCTGGCGGAGGATCTCGGTTTTCTGTTTTACCCGTCGCCCAATGGTTTTGACCACCTGGTGCAGAGTTCCGTGCTGGATTCGCGGTTGATGGTGAATCGGCAGGTCTACGGCATCCAGTTCGACACACCGCACCTGGTGGAGCCGCTGAAAGCCATGGTGTTTGGCGTTACCCCGCAGCTTTCACTGTTTGAAGAGATCTCCAGTCGCATCAAGTTGTTTTGCACGGTTTACGACCCGGCATCGGACAGTTACAGGTTTGACTATTCAATTTTTGTCGGGCTGTTCATCGGCCTCAGCCTCGGCGGTTTTATGCTGGCGCTGCTGATTCGCGAGTGGCGGTACAGGCATCGCCGGGGCGAGCGAGGGTAAAACCTTGGTGCGGCGACTCGAGGCAATAACACTCAGCGTATTTCGCGTGCTGGAAGAGGGGTTCAACCGGATGTTTGGCCAGCGCTGGAATCCCTGGTACCAGCTGGGTGCGCTGTCCTACTATTTTTTCTGGATTGTGGCGTTTTCCGGAATCTACCTGTTTATATTCTTCGACACCAGTATCCAGGGCGCCTACCAGTCCATGGAGCAGCTCACCCACCGGCAGTGGTGGTTGGGCGGCATTATGCGCAGCCTGCACCGCTACGCGTCCGACGCTATGGCCATAACCGTGACGCTGCACCTGTTGCGGGAATTCGGGTTGGGACGGTTCCGCGGCGCCAGGTGGTTTTCCTGGTTCAGCGGCGTGCCGCTGCTGTGGCTGATGTTTGCCGCGGCCATCGGCGGCTACTGGTTGGTCTGGGACGAGCTGGCGCAATATATCGCCGTCGCCACCACCGAATGGCTGGATTGGCTGCCCAGCCTGAGCGACCCACTGGCGAGGAATTTCCTGTCGGACGAGACGCTCAGCGACCGGCTGTTTTCGCTACTGGTGTTCATGCATGTGGCGATACCGCTGTTTCTGCTGTTCGGTATGTTTATTCACATCAAGCGGCTGAAACTGGCGAAGACAGGCACCGCGCGCGGCCTGGCAATCGGGACCATGGCCGCGCTGCTGTCGCTGTCGCTGATCAAGCCGGCGGTCAGCATGGGCGCCGCGGACATGTCGAAGACAGTGGCGCTGGTCAATATCGACTGGATCTATATGAACGTCTACCCGCTGCTTGACTCCTGGGGCCCCGCGGGCGTTTGGCTGCTGCTGGTTGGCATCTCCGCGGCGCTGGCGGTTTTACCCTGGTTGTCACCGGAGAAAAAAGGCGAACGGATTCCGGCACAGGTGGACCCGCAAAACTGCAACGGTTGTAGCTGGTGTTTCCAGGATTGCCCCTACGAGGCAATCACCATGATTGCCCACGAATCGAAGAACGGGCGCCGGCAGGCCCAGGTGAACCCGGATCTCTGCACCGCCTGCGGTATTTGCGCCGGCGCCTGCCCGTCGGCGACACCCTTCCGCCATGTGGACGAGCTGATCTCCGGTATCGAAATGCCGGACTTCTCGGTCAACCGCTTGAAGGACGAAACAGAGCGAAAGCTGGCGCAGCTCAATGGCGACAATAGAGTGATGGTGTTCGGTTGTGATCACGCGCTGGATATCGGTTGCCTGGAAACCAGCGGTGTTGCGGCGTTGAACCTGCCGTGCATTGCGCAACTGCCCCCGTCGTTCGCCGACTATGTGTCGCGCAACGAAAAAGTGGATGGGGTGATGATTACCGGCTGCGGCGAGGATTGTTTCTTCCGGCTCGGCACTCGCTGGACCGAGGAACGCTTCCACGCGCTGCGTATGCCCCATTTGCGAACCCGCGCCGGCCACCACAAGGTAAAACTCTGTTGGGCGGGTTCCGGAGAAAAGCACCGATTGCAAGCAGCATTGGACGACTACCGTCGGGATCTGGGGGCTGGTCAGGGCAAGACCTTTGATGAGGTAAGCAATGGCTGATACACCGCGACTATCGCCGTTGAAAATTATTGGCCAGGCTTGTTGCTTCGGGTTGTTTATGCTGTTGATCGGCTATTTTTCCAACTCGCCTAGCTATCGGCACCTCGCGGAGGACCAGGCGACCATCAAGCTCAGCCTCCGCCACGCGGGCCGACTGCTCGGCGAGTGTCGGCGGCGCAGCGCAGAAGAACTGAAACAGTTGCCGGCCAATATGCGCGCCCCGGAGGTTTGCCCGCGGGAAAGGTCGCCGTTGCTGTTGGAGCTGGCGCTGGATGGCGAACTGGTATTGAGCGAGCAATTGCAACCGCGCGGCCTGCACGACGACGGCATGGCTTCGGCCTATCGGCGTCTGACAGTAGCAGCGGGGGCGCACCAGCTCGAAGTCAGAATGAAGGATCACCTGGCGCAACAGGTATTCCCGTACCGGCACGCCAGGACCATTAACCTGGCGCCCGCACAGGTGCTGGTGATTGATTTTGATTCAAAGAATAAACGGTTCACGTTCCTGTAGAGGCCTGTTGCAGGTACTGCTGCAATACCTCAAAGGTAACCAGGGCCAGGAGCATGATGATGACGAAGAAAACCAGGCTGCGGTTTGGCAATGGCGCTCCGCGGCGGGATTCAATAGCGCGCAGCAGCCAGTCGGCAAAGAAGTAGAGCGCAATGGCCACCAGGGTAAACAGTAGTACTTGCAAAACCGGCTCCAGGGTAATCGCGAATGGTTGATTCCGCACAAGGATATACAGCCCAAAACCGATTGCATAGCACGGATCGGAAAAAGCTTATGCAAAATCAAGGTACCGAAAAGCAGCGTCGGCGGATGGCCCTGTATGCCCTGCTGATTGTGGTGACGACACTGGCCATCAACCTACTGAGCGCTTACCTGCGGCATGTGGAATCCGGTCTGGGGTGCGATGACTGGCCCGATTGTTATGGCCGTATCGAGAGCTATGTGACAGCCGATCAGGCAGTGGCGGAAATGGCGCTGGCGCCCCGGCAAACCGCCAAGCAGATCCATCGCGCAGTTGCCACGGCGCTGGTGGTGGTGGTGTTATTGCTGGTGCAACAGCATCGCCAGTACCGCCTGTTAACGGGAGCCGGCGGCAGCCTGCCCTACCTGATGGTTGCGGTGCTGCTGGTGCTGTCGATCATAGGCCCGACCAGCTACCTGAAAACCTTCCCGGCGATTGCGCTGGTGAACTTAGTCGGTGGCATGGCATTGGCCGCGCTCGCTTGGTGGCTCTGGTTGCAGCTGCGCCCGCCCGCGAGCGTCGCGGCGTCACCCGGCCTGCGCAAGCTGTCGACTGCCTGCCTGTTGGCGCTGCTGGCGCAGATCTGCCTGGGCGCTTGGACCAGCGCCAATTTTGCCGGGTTGAGTTGCCCGGGTTTGATCGATTGCGGGGCGGGTGGCAGTAACCTGGCCGCAGGCTCCGGTGCATTTTGGTATTTCCGCGAGTTGTCCCTCGATGGGTCGGGCCGGGTAGTCTTCGATCAGGGTGCCCTGTTAATCCAGTTGGTCCACCGCGCCGGTGCGCTGGCTACCGCAGCGCTGTTGTTGTGGCTCGGCATCGCCGCCCGGCGGGCAGGCGGCGCGCTGATAATGATTCTGCTGACCGGCCAGCTGGCGCTGGGCGTATGCGCCGTGCTGTTCGAACTGCCGCTGGCGGTGGTGCTTGGACACAACCTGGTTGCCGCACTGCTGTTGTTGGCGACACTGCGGCTGGTCTGCAGATTGAGCGAGGAGACAGGCGGGTGAAGGGTGATGCGTTATACCTCGACAGTTCTTCCCGCCACGACCGGCAAGTAGCCGGCTGGTTGATTGCCTGCGCTTTGGCTATTCTCGCGATGACAGTGCTGGGCGGCGTGACGCGGCTGACCCATTCGGGGCTCTCGATGGTGGAGTGGAAGCCGTTGGTGGGTGTGATTCCGCCGCTCAACGAACATGATTGGCAGCAGACATTTGAGAAGTACCAACAGTTTCCGGAGTACCAGAAAGTCAACAAGGGCATGGGCCTGGAAGATTTCAAGACCATTTTTCTCTTTGAATACGCCCACCGGGTGATGGGACGATTGATCGGGGCAATTTTCCTGGCGCCGTTTTTGTTCTTTTACTTCACCGGCAGGGTCAAGCCCGGCCTGGCGCCGAAGCTACTGGCGATGTTTGCGCTGGGGGGTGCACAGGGCCTGCTCGGCTGGTACATGGTGAAAAGCGGGCTGGTGGACAACCCCATGGTCAGCCAGTACCGGTTGACCGCCCATCTCGGCTTGGCGGTGGTCATTTACGGGTATATTTTATGGGTCGCCCTCGACCTGCTCTATCCGGCGCAAACGAGTTGGTTTGAGCACAATAACGGGCTGGCGGGCTGGTCCGGCGCAATCAGCGGTTTGCTGTTCGCAATGATACTCTCCGGTGGGTTGGTGGCCGGCACCCGGGCCGGCTTTGCCTACCCCACATTTCCGCTGATGGGCGACAACCTCATTCCCGCCGGGCTCTATGCCACCCAGCCCGCCTGGCTGGCCGCTTTCGAAGACATTACCACGGTGCAATTCAACCACCGGATGCTGGCCTACTTGCTGTTTGTGTTAATCATCGGCTTCGGCCTCGCCGCTTTTCGTCGCGGTGTCAGCGGCGATGCCAGAGTCGGCGTACATTGCCTGTTGGCGCTGTTACTAGTGCAGGTAACCCTTGGGATATCGACATTGTTATTGCAGGTACCGGTGGCGCTGGCGGCCGCTCACCAGGGGGTTGCGATACTGTTGTTTACCGCTTCCCTGTTTGTCAGCCATCGGCTTGCCAAGTGCGGAGTACATAGATGAAACGCGGCGTCGCGCTGTTGCTGGCTGCGGTGGTGCTTTGCGCAGGGGTGGCGTCGGCTAATTACCTCAGCCAGTGGCTGCGCCCGCAGCCGTCGCTGCCGATTCTGGATTCGCTGGGCGGTGATTTCAGCCTTCCCAGTACGCTGGGCGGAACAACCGGGTTATCGGAGTTCAGCGGCAAGGTGGTGTTGCTGAACTTTGGTTTTACCAGTTGTCCCGATGTGTGCCCCACGGTGCTGGCCCGGCTTCGCCATTTACTCAATCACCCGCAGCTGAGGGGCCAGCCGGTTCAGGCGCTGTTCGTCACCGTCGACCCCCGTCGGGATACGGTCGATGTGCTGCGCCCCTACTTGGCCTATTTCCACAGGGATCTGATTGGCATGAGCGGCACCAGCGAGCAGGTTCAGCAGGTTAGCGAGCTGTTCAAGGTGTATAGCGAAATTCAACCGCTGGACTCCGAACTCGGCTACACCGTCAGCCACAGCGACCATATATACCTGTTGGATCAACAGGGCCGGGTGCGAGGCACCTTTGGCAACAATATAGCCGTCGACCGGATGGCCTCCGTTGTGCAGCGGCTGCTGGATGAGGGTTAACCGGAGTGACAATTTTGACAGAGACTGCCAACCAACTACCGCAAATCACCGACGATATCAGAAAGCTGACCATCGGCTGGATCTGGCTGGGTGTGTACTCCCTGCTGGCCGCCGGGATATTGGCCTTGTTGCTGGCCTTTTCCAGGACCCCCGCCATTCAGGACTTGATGCCGGGCAGCAACTTCTTTCGCATCGCGCTGGTGGTGCACGTGGATTTGTCGGCGCTGGTATGGCTGCTCGCCTGCGCCGGGATTCTCTGGAGCGCGACAACGCACAGGCGCTACAATCAACTGGCTTTCTGGCTGGCCGTGGCCGGCACCCTGATGCTGAGTGTCGCCCCCTTTGTCGGCGCCGATAAGCCATTGATGAACAACTATGTGCCGGTGCTGCAACACCCGTGGTTCTTCTGCAGCCTGGTGGTATTGGCCGCTGGGCTGGTGTTGCAGGCGGGCGGCTATATCGTTAACAATCCACCAAAATTTCGCGACGCTGATGGGCTTTCGGCATTGCGACTTGCCCTATTTCTAGGCGCGCTGGCAGCGCTGCTGGCCGTGGCGTGTATTGGCTATGCTTACTTTACGTTGCCTTCATCACTAGCCGGCGAATACTACTATGACTTGCTGTTTTGGGGGGGCGGGCATGTGCTGCAGTTTGTACATACCCTGCTGATGCTGGTGGTCTGGGTAATGTTGTTGGCCGCCTGCAAGCACCCGGCGCCCTCCTCTCCGGGGAAGACCATGGCGCTGTTCGCGCTGGTTGTAGCGCCGCTGCTGGCGCTGCCCTGGATATACCAGCACCCGGTTGACTCCAACGCGCATATCCTGTCCTGGACCCAACTGATGCGGATTGGCGGCCTGGGTTGCGTGCCGCTTGGCTTGCTGGTGCTGATGCGCCTGTTCAGGCATGCCCGGTTGAGCCCTCAGCTGCGGCCTTTGCGCGCGTCGCTGCTGAGTTCCGTCACCTTGTTTGGCGCCGGCGGGATTATGGGTTTGATGATCATGGGGTCAAACACCGTTATCCCAGCCCACTACCACGGCTCTATTGTTGGCGTCACCCTGGCGTTTATGGGATTGATTTACTACCTGCTCCCCCAATTGGGTTTTCGCATCCGGTACCTCAACCTGGCTTACTGGCAGCCGTTTCTCTACGGCGGCGGCCAACTGGTGCATATTACCGCGCTGGCCTGGTCCGGTGGCTACGGCGTCAAGCGCAAGACGGCCGGGGCAGCGCAGGGACTGGACAGTTTTCAGGAGATCCTGGGAATGGCGCTAATGGGCCTGGGCGGTTTGGCGGCGGCAATCGGCGGGGTGATATTCCTGGTGGTGGTTATTGCGGCGCTGAGGACAGAACCGCATTTTGATAGGGGACCGTCGCCGGAACCTGTTTTGGCGCAAACCGGCGGGGCTTGATAATAATCAAGCCGGTCCCGATGTTATTCCATTATGCTCTCATAGGCGTGGTAAAAACTGACTCTGTTGCGGGCATGCTTGGAAATGCGTTATTCAACAGTTGGAGATCTGCTATGAAAAGTCTGATTGGAACCCTGGTGGCGTTGGCTTGCCTGACGGGTGGAGCTGAGGTGCTGGCAGCCGGCGACGTCGCAGCGGGCAAAGCCAAGTCCGCAACCTGCGTGGGTTGCCACGGCGCAAACGGGATTAGCGGCAATGACTTGTGGCCTAACCTGGCCGGCCAGAAAGCCGGTTATCTCGCCAAGCAGATTAAGGCTTATCGCGACGGCGGCCGCAATGATCCGATGATGAGTTCAATGGTCAAAACCCTGTCCGATCAGGATATCGACGACTTGGCGGCTTACTATTCCAGTTTGAAGTAGTTTCTTCTTCTTAGGTTGGTGCTAGCATCCCGCAGCCATCTGGGAACAGTGTTTGAGACTCGCTGTGAATACGTCCTTGTAAGCTCCGCACCGGCATCCCTGCCGGTGAGGGTCTCAAACACTGTTCCCAGACGCCCGCTTATGCCGGTGCTACTTGTGACGCCCTGAGCGGATGTCTAGGAACTACTTTTGGGACCCTCGTCGACAGGGATGTCGACGCGGAGCTCCCAGGGATGGGTTCACAGCGAGTCTCAAAAGTAGTTCCTAGATAGCCGCGGGCTAATGGCACCAAACCAAAACCAGATAGATCTACAGTAGACATCACCCGTCGACTAAGATTATTCGTAATTAATCAGCGCATTCCGGTCGAGCACGGTGACCTGCTTGCCCTTCATTGCGATGATGCCCTCTTCCTTGAGTCGGTGAACGATTCGGGAAAAGGTTTCAGGTTGAATCGACAAATGGCCCGCGATCAGCCGTTTTGCCACGGGCAGGTCAAAGGTTGGACGCTCCTCGTCGCTGTCCGCCATCTGCGCCATAAAATACCTCACCACCCGGTGGGTGGAGTTTTTCAGCGACAGCACTTCAATTTCATTGAGGCGCTTACGCAAACGAAAGCTCAAGTCGCCGAGCAATTCCACACAGAGGTCGGGGTTGGTTTTTACCAGCGCCAGGTAGTCCGTGTTTGAAAAACTGAACAGCTCCGTGGGATCGACGGCCTGGCCAGAAACGGGATACTCCGTTTGCGATGAGAACATCAGCGCTTCCGCAAAGGTTTGGTTTGAGGCGATCAGCTCGATTATTTTCTCAGTGCCATCGGGAAGTGTGCGAAACAGTTTGATACAGCCGTTAACCACGAAATAGAAGTGTCGGGCTTCTTCGCCTTGCTGAAAAAGAAATTCACCCTTGGCGACGCTGATCACTCTGGCGCTGTGCATTAAGTGCTCCAGGTCCGAATCCTGGAGCGGCGAAAACAGGTGGTGTTTTCTCAGCAACTGGCCGTGAATTTTCTGGAACTGCATGGCTTGTTCTTTTGTCAGCGTTCCCATGTTTGTGGCCTCATTCTATAAGCACTACCCCGCGAATACCAGTAAACACCGGCATCGACAATCAGCCCCGTCGCTGCGACTCGCCTGCAGTCTCCCCCTCAATGTATGTACAGACTATGAGAAACTATTGAAAAAACGATTGATGATAGTCAAGAGACCAAGGTAAACGCCGCCGCCGTAGAAAGGCCCCGATCCGGGGTGGCGACGTGTTGACAACCCGGATCAGGGGCGACGGTTAATGGTCTGCTTTTAACAATCTGTTTACGACAGCGTTGATAGCGATGCCGTGGCGCTCGAGAATCGACCCCGTGATGATGGCGACAGCGCCGCAAACCGCTAGGCTGAGCCAGTTAAATAGATCTATGCTGACAGACAAGGCTATCACAAAGCACACCAAGCCCAGCAACGCGATAACCAAGCCGGAGATCGTGCAGTATCTGTCGGCGAAACATTTTCCCGCGCAGGTCACCAAAATGCCCGCTGCAAACACGATGGACGAGCTGAGCATGCCGGCGCTGGCCAGCATATTCAGCACCACGGCCAGTTGCAGTGAGGTTGCGGCTATTTTTCGGCCGAGTTGCTTAAAATGATCCAGCCGGTCGCTCAATTCAATCAGCAAAGCGGATGCGATAAGCGACAGTACCGGAAGTATCAGGATGTCTGCCAGCAGCCTGTCGGCAATCGGCAGCGCCAGTATTGGAATCACAAACGCCATGGCGATTAACGCGATTTCAAAAGTTTTGCCGGCCAATCCGTCTAAGCGTACCTGCGCATAGGCGGTTCGCAACATCGCGAAGATCAGCACAGCGAGGAGCGTTTCGGAAAGCGCGTCGGGTTGATAGAGCCACCAGCAACGGCCAATCAATATCCCTGCCGGCAAGAACAGGCAGGCGAACGCAAACCCGGTTTCC
The DNA here is from genome assembly GCA_028280905.1 of Porticoccaceae bacterium. Lineage (GTDB taxonomy): Bacteria > Pseudomonadota > Gammaproteobacteria > Pseudomonadales > Porticoccaceae > JANQKW01. The sequence goes on along the minus strand of JANQKW010000194.1, from coordinate 1,677 downwards.
AGCGTCAGCGGTGTGGGGTTTTTCCGCCGGCATGTCTTTATCAATTGAATTGCCGCAGTGACAATGGCGGCCGCGAATAGTGTGATCACCAGGGGCTCCCTCACCGGTATCAACAGCAGCCCATTAGCAAGCAGGAATAGCGCGGATGCTGGAACGGCGTGGCGCCGTGCCAATACCATAAAGCTGAAAAATGTGATGGGAATCAAGACCAGCCCCGCAGCGGTGCTGGACAGCATGGCAGCTGTGTCCGACAGTGACCAAAGCAGGAAGCCGGGGTATTGGCTGGGATCGACCGAACCCTGAAAATAGCTGAAGGTGAACGCACCCAGCGTGGTGAAGTTGGTGGCGACGGACAGAAGACAAAGTCCCAAAAACACACGCGCGCCCTTGTTTTCGTCCAGCAGGTAACTGAGGCCCAGTCCGCCGGCGGCCAGCAACATGGTCTGGCCCAGCATAATAAAATAGCGGTTGATGTCTTCACCGCTCTCCCAGCCTTGCATAAGAAACACGGACATGGACGCGGCAAAGGCGAAAGCGCCGAATATCCTAAGCAGGCGTGCGGCTCTGCTCCTCATGCCGGCGTCAGGGCTGCTCAGGCCGGTTTCAGGTCGTGCCGCGCGCGCAGCGCTGGGTTTACCGCGCGGCGGCTTGTTGCGCCCGGAAACCGCGTCAGTCGAAAATCCGGTGTTGGTGGTTACAGCGCTAGTCATCTTTCTGTTCCTCCGAGGATTCGTCAAGCAGGTCAGCCAGCTCCCGGCGCAGCGCGTCGCGGGTTTCCCTGGCAGCGAATGTCTCTTCCAGGCTGTCTTCATAGGGTTGCAGGCAGTCGGCCAAATATTCGCTTTCGTTGATGCAGGCTTCCCAGCGTTCGATGGTGTCATCCAGTGCGGCCAGGCTGTTGTTGTTATTCAGTTGATCAAAGGCATTGGTAGCCTTGGCGGATGCCTCCCTTGCGCGCATTGCGTTAAGTTGCCGCGTCATTTCCGCAAGCCGCTGCTCCACCCGTCGCAGGTTCTGTTGCGACTTTTTTTCGACCCGCTGATGGGTGTTAAGAGATTCATTGGCCGCCAGCAGTTGCTGCTCGCAGTCCTTGCTGCGTTGCAGGCAGGCGAGCGCTTGTTCCTCGTCCTTGTGGCCCACTGTCTTGGCCCGTTGAATCCAGTTCGCCTTGGCTTCAGTGAGGTGGGCGATTTCATCTTTTAGCTTGCGGATATCTTCCTGCAGCCGTTTATTGCGGGCGTGGGCTTTTGCAGCGGCGCCACGGCATTCCCTAATCGATGCCTCGACAATGGCGTCGTGGTTTTCAATCTTGCAAACTGCTTTGTCCACCGTCGAATAGACACTGGCTGAAATTCTTTGTATCAAATTCATCGAGGTCTCTCCATTGCCAACTTGCAGGGGCAGTATTGTCGCGCGGAGACCTGTTTAAAAGTGCTATTGCAAAAGTGCAGCGGGATACAACTGTCGGTATCAGTATATGAGACCAATGGACGGATTTGCCGCTTGGGCTGATGCAGGAATATGGATTTCTCGATGTGTTGTGAGGTCGGCAGTGAAAGGCAGCATAGTGCCAATAGTGGACGTTTTTAGGTCGGAGCCAGGTTCCCGTCCCGCCAGGGGAGGTTTGTCCGTGACCGGCCGTTAAGTTTGCCAAATTGCCGGCGCTGCGGTAACTCG
>JANQKW010000192.1 GCA_028280905.1 Porticoccaceae bacterium | reverse complement strand
CCCCGTCTCTGTTGCGCTCCCAAACCGATTGCCCGGCGATTATAATTTCAAACTGCCCGCTCTCCTTTGCCGGGATCAACGCCACTTCGCCAATTTCGCTAGCAAAAGTCACTAACAGCTCCTGGGCCATCCACGAAGATCGCATTAACCAGTTACACGCCGGACAATAGTGAATCTCTACCCTTGGCTTGTTTACCATGCGCCCAACTTAGCCCTACCTTCAAAAAGCGCCTATCATACAATAAGGTTGTAGTGCTCTGTCTGGTTAATTTGCATAAAGCCAGTGCATGCCCGAGGGCCACCGGCTGGACGACGTTTTGAAATAGTCTGGATTCACCGGCCAGGGCACTAATTCAGAGAAAAAAGATCGAAACAAGTTCAACGCAGCGGCGAATAAAAACAAGGGTAAAACCGGATTGAACCATGCCCATTGATACGATTGTCTTTTTTATTCTTATTCTATTGGCGGCTAGCATCGTCATGCCGCCACTGGCGGATAAACTTCGCTTGCCCGCCTCCAGCGTCCTGGTGTTGGCGGGTTTTGTGATTTCCGAGCTGCTGGTTTCCCAAGGCATAGACACAGGCATCCGCGCCAGTAATTTCCAATCTCTTATCGTATTTGTGTTTTTGCCGATCCTGATATTCGACTCCGCCTTTCGCATCGATTCGTCGCTGCTGAAGCAAAACCTGGGTTTGATGCTGGTGTTGGCGGTTATCGCCATGGTGCTCTCCGCGCTGCTCACGGCAACGGGCATTTACTTCGGCATCAACCACCCCACCGGTTTTCCCTGGGCAACGGCATTGGTAACCGGCGCCCTGCTGGTAGCAACAGATCCGGTCGCCGTGGTTGCCCAATTAAAAGCGTTAAAAGCGCCCCACCGCCTGGAGATTCTCTTGGAGGGGGAAAGCCTGTTCAACGACGCTACCGCGATAGTGCTGTTCAGCCTGTTCTTGATGCTGGCGCTCGCCACCGAAAACACTTTCGACCCGGTTTTCGCGTTATCGGAATTTGCGAAGCTTTTCCTGGGCGGCGCGCTGACGGGCGCAATCGCCGGCGTCGTGGGCACCCTGCTGCTGAGAATTACCCGGCCGGGCAACCCCTCGGTGATGCTGACGGTACTGATCGCCTACGGCAGTTTTTACTGCGGCGAACACCTGCTGCATGTCTCGGGCATTATGTCCACGCTGCTCGCCGGCTTAACCGTGGGGCATATGGACCCGCGGCAGCCGGATACCAGTGAAAAAGCGCGGCAGAGTCGGGAACAACAGCGGCATACGCTCGGCCTGCTCAGCGAGCTTGCCAATAATTTTGTATTTCTGCTAATGGGCGTAACCATTACCGTAGCCATGTTCACCGAGCGATGGCTGGCAATGCTAATCGCGATAGCCGCTACGCTGGCCGCGCGGGTTGTCAGCGTCTATATCGGTATTTGGCTCGGGGAAAGACTCCCCGGCAGCACCAGGGTGCCGGGGACCTACAAACCATTAATAATCTGGGGCGGACTTCGCGGGGTGGTCACCATAGCCCTGGCGCTATCGCTGCCCACTTCGCTGGAAGGCTGGTGGACAGTGCAGGCAATCGCCTTTGGCGTGGTGATTTTCTCACTGTGGTTTCAAGCACCGACCAACCAGTTCCTGGTCAAGCGCGTTTTGTCAGATAGCACATAGCGTCCTGCCTGCTTGCACGGTCACCGCTTCGGGGGCGGGGTTCGCGTGCTTTGTACCTGGTATCGCTTTTCAAACTCTTCCACCGGCAGCGGCTTGTCGTAGGCAAAACCCTGCAACACATCGCAGCCCAACTCGCTAAGACGCCCGGCGATGACTTCATTTTCAACCCCTTCGCCGACCACCTTCAGGGAAAAATTATGCGCCAGGTCGATCACCGCCTTAACGATTTCCATATCTTTTTTGGACTCCAGCATGGGCATCACAAACCCCTTGTCGATCTTAAGCTCATCGGCCGGCAAATCGCGAAAGTGCGCCAACGAGGAATAGCCGGTACCAAAATCGTCGATGGACACGCGAACCCCCGACTTCCGCAATTGTGATAATGTCTGGTGCGCCGTCAGCCGGTCGTCAATCATCACACCCTCGGTCACCTCTACCGTCAAGCGCGATGGCGTCACCTCGTGCAGCGCCAGGGCATCAGTCACCACGGTCAGAATTTCGTCGTCTTGCAGCAGGCTGGGAGTGACATTTACCGCAATACTGAGTGTCTTTGGCCAGCGTGCCAACCGGGCAATCGCGGATTTTAGCGCCCACCATGTCATCGGCCGAATGACGGAGTTTCTTTCGGCAACCTCTATAAACTGACCGGGATACAACACCTTTTTATCCCTGGTGTGCCACCGCATCAGCGCCTCGGCGCCCACCAGCGTTTGAAACCCAGCGTGGATCTTCGGCTGATAGTACAGGCGCAGCTCACCCAGCTCTACCGCCGCCTCCAGGGCCGAGACTAGCTGGTGTTCGTCGACGACGGCATTTTCAATGTCGGGACTGTAAACCTTAAACAGCACAGATGACTTTCTCGCCTGCGACAATGCCTGGCTGGCCTTGGCTATGGCTTGCTTGATATCCGCGGACTGTTTGTCGAGTATCACGAATCCGGCATGTACGTCTACCGAGACGGGTTTTCCCAACAAGTCGATAGGCTGCTCAAACAGCCGTCGCAATTTCGCGGCGGCCAATTCTAACTCGGCGCTGGCGCCAACCCCTTTAAGGATTGCCAGGAATCGATTGCCGCCGAGGGAGCGCGATTGATCGCAGCTGCGCACCCAGCTCTTCAAACGCTCCAAGTACTGCTGATGCAGTAGCTTGAATGACTGGGCGCCGTGAACGTCAGTCAGCGTTTCGCTGTCTGCGAGTTCGACAACTGCCAGCGCGTTCAATGCTTGTTTAGCCATCAAAGGAAAAAGTCTTCGCTGTCGATGCCATAGGCGCCGGATTGCAACTCGAGAGCAATCCAGCGCAACCTGGCTACGCCGTCGTCGGATAAATCCACAAGCTCGAGCCTATCCTTGGGCTTTTTCTCGGCGTCCAGCACCACGACTACCTCGGGTTTCAACCGCCGCAATTCGTTTTGCTTGACCACAATGGCGACCTCACCGGTGTTCAATTCAACGATCGCGCCGGTTGGAAATAAGCCTATGGCCTGGATAAATTGCTCCACCAACGCACCCTGAAAAAGCTGATCTTTGCTTTCGATAAGCTCCTGTGTCGCTTCAAACGACGAACGCGCACGCGCGTAGGGCTTTGAGGTTATCATCGCGTCATAGGAGTCGACCAACCCGGCGATACGCGCCAACAGCGGGATGGCGGCACCCTCCATTCCCCTGGGATAACCCGAGCCGTCGTATCGCTCGTGGTGGTTTTCGATGATGGCGAGAATTTCGAAATCAACCTCATCCGAGTCGGCGACCATCTTGGCGCCCACCAAAGGGTGTTCCCTCACGCTTTGACGCTGCTCCTCGCTTAGCGCTCCGGAGCTTTCCAGCAGTTCCTGCGGCAGTTTCGTCACGCCCACGTCACACATGGCGCACCCCACCACCAGCTTTTCCAATTCATCCCGGTGCAGTCCTATGTGCCGCCCGAGAATTGCCGCCCAAACGGCCATGGAAATCCCGTGGTTGTAGCGATAGTCGCCCGCCTCCTTCAAGCGAACCAGGGCGGCCACTGCTTCCTTGTTGCGAAACACGCCGTCGATAAGGGGATTTATCGACTTCTTCACGGCGTCAATATCCGTGTGCCGACCCTGTTTTAACGCGTTGAAAACCCTGTCCAGCGTCTGCGTTGCAGTTTCGAAAGAAATGGCGGCCTGCTGGAACTCGGTTTTGATGTCGAGTTTTTTGGACAGTTGCTTTCTGTCCATTATCTGCACGGGCAGGTAAAGCGGGCTTCCTTGGTAGTCCGCGTCTATATAGACATAGTCAACATGTTCGGCGATATAAAGCACTTCGGCGTCATCGCGAATCATGAAACCCTGTATCGCGAAGGGCGCTTCTAACCAGGGTCTATCCAGTTCCGCGACAAACATCCCGGGTTGTAATTGCATCGCCGGCACCTGCACTAGGCGCATCCAATACTCCAGATATTTATAAGGGACTATGAGGTTAATAACATAGTTAGTCGCTGTCCATATAGTACGGACGCACTCTGTGCGACTTTCCACATTTTTAGCACAGCAGAGCAAACTTGGCCGGCATTTTACAGTGGCCGGAAACTTTGCGGGCTAGTGATAAGTACCTAATCGCAGTGGCGCGGCCATCTGCTCAAGGGCCGAGGGCGACTACTCCTCCCCCCAGCGCGGCATCAATCTGTGATCGACACCCAGCTGATCGAGAATCCTGGCGACAATAAAATCCACCAGTTCATCCACCGTCCGGGGATTTTGATAGAAACCCGGGCTGGCCGGGAGGATAGTCACGCCCATGCGAGCAAGCTTAAGCATATTCTCCAGGTGAATCTGGGAAACCGGCGTTTCCCTGGGCACCAGGATCAGCTGTCGACGCTCCTTGATCGCCACATCCGCCGCTCGTTCGATCAAATTGTTGCTGGCGCCCGTTGCGATAGCCGAAAGGGTGCCGCCGCTGGCCGGGCAAATTACCAGCGCGGATGGCGACGCCGAGCCTGAGGCCACCGGCGAAAACCAGTCCATCTTGGTACTCGCTCGCAGCTGTCCCGGCTCGGCATCGAAGTTATCGATCAGGAATTCTTCAAGATCTTCATCGTCCGGCAATTCCAACGCCGTTTCCGTCGCAATAACCACCCGCGCCGCGTCAGAGATTAAGACATGGACGCGACATTCCGACGCAACCAGGCACTCCAGCAGTCGCAGCCCGTATTGAGCACCAGACGCACCGGTTATCGCCAGCGTGACACTTTTTTGTTCAGTCATGTTCATGCACCTCCTCCAGGGCTTTCACCAAACGGTCGTGAAAACCGCCAAAACCACCGTTGCTCATCACGACAATATGTCCGCCACCGTGCGCTGCTTGCAATGAATCCCGCACCAATTCCTCAATGTTGTCCACCGCCTTGGCGGGCACCGGGCTATCGGCTACCAACTCGTCAATCGACCAGCCAATGCCATCGGGCCGAAACCAGATTACCTGGTCCGCCTCCCGGGTCGCATCGGCCAGGGTGGTCCTATGCACGCCCATCTTCATGGTATTGGAGCGCGGCTCGATAACGGCGATTATTTTTTCCGCCGCGACCTTCTTCCGCAAACCCTGCAAGGTGCTGGCAATTGCGGTGGGGTGATGGGCGAAATCGTCGTATACCGTGACGCCGCAAGAGTTCGCCAGAATTTCCATGCGCCGCTTCACCCCCTGGAACACACTGAGCGCCTCGCAGGACAGACTGGGCGAGACACCTGTATGCCTGGCGGCTGCGATCGCGGCGAGCCCGTTGGCGACATTGTGTTCGCCGGTCAACTGCCAGCGAACCTGCCCCACCGACTGGCCTTTGAAATAAACGGCAAACTCCCCTCCGTCGTCCGAAATCAAGTCAGCTCGCCATTCCGGTTCCCCGTTACCCTCGGTCACAGCATAGCGTTGCACAGGGGTCCAACACCCTCTGTCCAAGGTTTGCCCGATCGCCTCTTGCGCGGACGCCACGATCAATCCGTTACCCGGCACGGTTCTGATCAGGTGATGGAACTGGGTTTGGATTGCCGCCAGATCGGGGAAAATGTCCGCGTGGTCGTATTCGAGATTGTTGAGGATAACCGTACGGGGGTGGTAGTGCACAAACTTTGAGCGTTTGTCGAAAAACGCCGTGTCGTATTCGTCGGCTTCCACCACAAAAAACTGCGAGTTTCCCACTCTGGCGGAAACGCCAAAATTCGCCGGCACGCCGCCGATTAAAAACCCGGGGTTCATCTGCGCGTGCTCCAGAATCCATGCCAGCATGCTCGACGTGGTGGTTTTTCCGTGCGTACCGGCTACCGCCAGCACCCATTTGTCCCGCAGAAAAACTTCTCCCAGCCACTGCGGCCCGGAGGTGTACGGCAAACCCTTATCAAGCACATACTCAACCAGCGCATTGCCTCTGGACAGAGCATTGCCAATCACAACCAGGTCGGGTGGCGGTTGCAGTTGCTCCGGGTCGAAGCCCTCCACCAGTTCAATGCCGGCCTGCTGGAGCTGCGTACTCATAGGGGGATAAACATTGCTGTCACAACCGGTTACGCGGTGGCCCTGCGACTTGGCGAGCTGCGCGAGGCTGCCCATGAAAGTGCCACAAATACCGAGAATGTGAATATGCATTAAAAGGCGACTCCAATATTGCCAGGCTTGCCAGTGGAGATATTAACACCGGTGCGTGACCAAAGGCTCAAATTTTATCCGTATAAGTTTGCGCGTAACCAGGCATTCTTAGTGGCGAGCCCTTGCAACGTCTTATAGAAGGCGTTGTGCCAATAGGGGACGTTTTTAGGTCGGAGCCAGGTTCCCGTCCCGCCAGGGGAGGTTTGTCCGTGACCGGCCGTTAAGTTTGCCAAATTGCCGGCGCTGCGGTAACTCG